>NZ_CP062253.1:300000-600000 GCF_014863585.1 Pseudomonas gozinkensis
CGCCAGCTCATGGGCGGCCTTGATGGCTTGAACGTCGTTGCGCAGCACTTGTGCGGGCAACAACAACGGGGCGATGTCCAGGTCACTCTGGACGTTTGCGTCTGCCAGACTGGACATCAGTGCCGCTCCTTGGCTGCACGCAATGCCCTGGCGATCTGCACTGGGGTGATTGTGTTCCGGACCATGTTACCTACCTCACATCTCATGAAAAACGCCGCAAAAGTGCGGCGAACGAAAGAATGTCCGGTGGTCCGGTTCATATACCCTAAGCGCGTATAAAATTTAAATAAACTAACTTTTAGGAATATGTATAGAAGGGGGCGTGGTCCGATTGGTTAAGCGCGCGGCGGCAAGGGAAGTCGTCCCTCGCCGACCGTCGATGCTCATTTTTTTTGCGGCTCTGCTGCCTTCGGCGTTTCCTTGAGCGGCACCTTGAGATAGGGATTCACGCAGCCGATCTTTAGCGTTCGCGGCGGCGCCCAGCGCGAGTTGTTGCCGACCCGGTCGAGGATGCAATAGGTGACGTCCAGTCGCAGATCCTCGCCGGCCTCGGTGATGATCGCCGGCGGCACCCAGACCTGAATCGGCTGGCCGACATCGGCAGGAGTGATCTGCGCCAGGTCCATCCGTACATCGCCCCAGCGCAGGGTGATGGCATCACCTTCGGCCATGTTCAGATACGGCTCGATGGTCAGCGGCACGCCGCGTCTGATCTGGTTCGCGTTCACCCCCTGACGGCGAATGGTGTCGGGCAGGGTCACGGGGGCCAGTTGCTGATTTTCGTCACCGCACACTGCCGGGGGCTGCCCTCCGGGACAGTCGAGTTTGACCGTGACCCGCGCTGCTGCCGACAGCGATGGTCCGTGACCCACCCGCATGACCCGATAGTGGATGCGTGACAGGCCGCTGGCTATGAAGCTCTCCGGCACTTTGAGGCTGACCGGTGCCGCGACGTCTTGCTCTTTCAGCAGGTGAGAGGCGACGTAGCAGTTGTTCCAGAACAGTTCGATCAGATCGCCGCTGTCCATGTCCGGGTAGGGCGGCACATTGACCAGCAGGTGAGCCGCTGCCGCGAGGTTGATGCCGTTGTTTTGGGATGGCGCCAGGCTCGGCGCGGCCAGTTCGGGGATATGCGAAGTGCGGGTCATGTAATCCTCTCCTTGAAGCCTTGCAGCGAAATCCGTTTCTGAAAGTTCAAATGGCGTGAATTGCCCGGTAATAAAAACAAGGTCGTTCGGCCATTCGTTATCGAGTCTTGGTAATGTTGTGGGGTGCGATGAGTGACTAGATAAAAGTTCGCTGAATGGCGTGTCAACGGACAGAGTTAGTTAATTGAAGAATTACGGATTTATCAGAAGCTTCCTACGCCGATAAGGCACTCTACCTATTCTGCATGGCGAATCGGGCCACAGCTTTTGCCGGATTTTATGGTTCTGTCGTCGATTGGTTTGTAAGGCTGGATACTTGGAAGGGGGAAGTTTCGATCGCAGCGAGATTGTTGCAGGACATATATATGTAATGCAGTCGCTTGATTAAAATTTTTACTGGGGAGGATGTAAGCGAAACTTCCATCCGTGGAAGTTTTTATTCAGGAAAGTTTACGGCTCAGCCGTTGTTTCTGAACTTGCTGAGGAACTGTCGAGTGCGTTCTTCTTTCGGATCGGCAAACAACGCTTTCGCTTCACCTTGTTCGACGATCACGCCCTTGTCGAAAAACACCACGCGGTTGGCCACGTCACGGGCGAACGCCATTTCGTGGGTGACGATAACCATGGTGCGTTTCTCCTCGGCGAGGCCGCGGATGGTCGCCAGCACTTCACCTACCAGTTCCGGATCGAGGGCCGAGGTCGGCTCGTCGAACAGGATCACTTCCGGCTCCATCGCCAGCGCCCGGGCAATCGCCACGCGCTGTTGCTGGCCACCGGACAGGCGCCTGGGGTAGGCGTCTTCCTTGCCCGCCAGGCCGACCTTGGCCAGCAGCTTCTTGCCCAGGGCAATGGCTGCATCGCGAGGCGTCTTCTTGACCACGATCGGGCCTTCGATGACGTTTTCCAGCGCTGTGCGATGGGGAAACAGGTTGAAGTTCTGGAACACGAAGCCCACGTGCTGGCGCAGGTTGCGCACCAGGCTCTGCTGCTGGTTCAGCGGGCGGCTGGTATCGATCTCGATTTCGCCGACCTTGATCCGGCCGCTGGTGGGTTGCTCGAGGAAGTTCAGGCAGCGCAGGAACGTGGTCTTGCCCGAGCCGCTGGGGCCGATGATTGCCACGACCTCGCCTTCCTTCACCTCCAGATCAATGCCGTTGAGCACGACTTGACCCTTGAACTGCTTTGTCAGTTTTTCCACGACAATCATGGGGTCAGGACTCCTGGTCGTGCCGATTGACCCGCTCTTCCAACTTGTTCTGGAAGTGCGACAGCACCGTGGCCAGAATCCAGTAGATCAGCGCGGCGGCAAGATACATGGTGAAGACTTCGAAAGTCCGGGCGGTAATCAGCTGTGCCTGACGGAACAGCTCCGGCACCTGAATGGTGGCGGCCAGTGCGGTGTCCTTGACCAGCGAAATAAAGCTGTTGCCCAGCGGCGGCAACGCCGTGCGCATCGCCTGCGGCAGGATGGCCCGGCGCAGGGTCTGCGCGCGGGTCATGCCGATGCTCGCGGCGGCTTCCCACTGGCCGCGTTCGATCGAACCGATCGCGGACCGCAGGATTTCACAGGCGTAGGCGGCCATGTTCAGCGAGAAGCCGATCAGTGCCGCCGGCAGCGGGTCGAGTTCCATGCCCAATTGCGGCAAGCCGTAATAGATCACGAACAGTTGCACCAGCAACGGCGTGCCGCGAAAGAACGACACGTAGATGCGGGCCAGCCAGCTGACCGACTTGAAGCGCGACAGGCGCATCAACGCCAGGCCAAAGCCCAGCAGCAGGCCGAAGAACATGCCGCCCAGGCTAAGGATTACCGTGTAGTACGCGCCCTTCAACAGGAAGGGCGCGGAGTCCAGTGCGAGTTGGAAAGCTTCTTCCATTATTGGGTGACGTCAGCGTTGAAGTATTTCGTGGACAGCTTCTCAAGGGTGCCGTCGGCACGCAGTTCGTCGAGGGCCTTGTTCACGGCGGCCAGCAGTTCAGGCTCGCCTTTGCGCAGGGCAACGCCGGCTTCCTGACGGGAGAAGGCTTCACCGGCAGCCACGGTTTTCGGCGCTTTCTTGGCGTATTCCAGCGCAGCCAGACGGTCGATCAGAATCGCGTCGGTACGGCCGTTGTTCAGGTCGGCGAACTTGGTCGGATCATCGTCGTAGGTGCGCACGTCGGCACCCGGCACGTTGGCGCGGACCCATTGCTCGTAGTTGGTGCCCAGGCCCACGCCGACTTTCTTGCCGGACAGGTCGGCGGCGGATTTGATGTTCAGCGCGGCGGCCTTGTCTTTCAGCACCAGCGCCTGAATCCCGGAAACGGTGTACGGCTCGGAGAAGTCATACTTCTTCTTGCGCTCTTCGGAAATGGTCACCTGATTGACCACGACGTCCAGACGCTTGGATTCCAGGGCCGCGAGGATGCCGTCCCATTTGGTCGGCTGAATCTTGGCCTTCACGCCCAGCTTCTTGGCCAGGGCTTCAGACAGTTCGACTTCGAAACCCGACAGCTTGCCGTCGGCATCGACGAAGCTGAACGGTGGGTAAGTGCCTTCCAGGCCGACGTTGATAACGCCTTTGTCCTTGATCTGTTGCAGTTGCTCGCCGGCAACGGCGTTGCTGATCAGACCGGCGCTCAGTGCCAGGCCCAGCGAACCTACCAGCAGATTTCGACGTAGTGCGGAAAGAATCATGACAAGCCCCTGTGTTTTCTTATGGAAGACGCTTAAGGAAAGTTGGCGAATCCGGGAATTGGACGACAGCGCTATCCTGCCTTAAAGCAGCTTATGCGTCTCTCGCGAAATTCGCCTGCGGCGAGACTATAGGGCGATTCTTTTAGAATGGAAAATAATGAATTTACAATTTGTTATTCATCTGTGGAATATGTGTTTTTCGTATTTCGATTGATCCCACACGCTGCGTGGGATCGTTTCGGCGGGGGCAAGGGACGCGGAGCGTCCCGGGCTGCATTCCCACGCAGAGCGTGGGAACGAGCGCATCAGAGAAAATCTTTGTACGCAAACAACGCCGGGGCGCCGCCGGTGTGCAGGAAGATGATGGGGCCGTCGTCGAAACGCCCGCGACCGATGCCGTCGAGCAACCCGGCCATGGCCTTGCCGGTGTAGACCGGATCGAGCAGCACGGCGTCCTGGCTGGCCAGCAGTTTCACTGCCGAGAGCGTCCCGGCATTCGGCTCGCCGTAGCGCGGGCCGAAGTATTCGTCCCACAGTTCGACCTTGAAATTCTCCGGCAACGCCACGCCCAACAGATCGGCAGTGCGTTCGGCCAGGCCCTGGACTTTCGGGCGCTGATCTTCTTCGCTGCGCGATACCGTCACGCCGATCACCGGCAGTTGCGGCAGGGCTTCGCTCAAAGCCAGCGCCAGGCCGCTGTGAGTGCCGGCGCTGCCCGAGGCCAAAACGACGGCGGCGAATTGCAGCCCCGTGTCCTTGATCTGCTCCGCCAGTTCCAGACCGGCGCGCACGTAACCCAACGCGCCAATGGCGTTGGAGCCACCGATCGGCACCAGATACGGCTTCTTGCCGTTGCTGCGCAGGCGTACGGCGAGAGCGGCCAGTTGTTCGTCGGCGTTGTCGAGGTTGTCGACCAGCTCGACCTTGGTGTCGAACAGGTCCAGCAGCAGGCGGTTGCCGTTGCCGGTGTAGTTGCTGTCATCGGTGCCGAGCGGATTTTCCAGCAGCGCCACGCAGCCCAGGCCGAGTTTCGCGGCCAGCGCGGCGGTCTGGCGAACGTGGTTCGATTGCAGTGCGCCGGCGGTGATCAGGGTGTCGGCGCCTTGGGCGAGGGCATCGGCGGCGAGGTATTCGAGCTTGCGCAGCTTGTTGCCGCCCATGGCCAGTGGCGTCAGGTCATCGCGCTTGATGTAGACATCGCGGCCGAGCCAGGTGGACAGGCGCTCGAGTTTTTCCAGTGGAGTCGGTTGGCCGAGCAGGTCGAGGCGGTTAAAGCGGTCCAGCTGTTGTTTGATCGGTTGTGTGGACATGGTTCCGTACTGATGCAAGGAGATGTCAGGACTATAGGCACGCCGATTTACCGGGGCAACCGCCAATCGCTTATAGCCAAATGTGCTTAGGCCAGCACTATCGGTTCTTAATTCGCCCCGGTGGGCTTGCCGTAAAGTAGTCGCCGTTGACGCGGCCAGACAGTCCGGCCGCCCGTGAGGAGTCTTTACCGTGAGCGAGCGTTCCAGCCATTGGCAATTGCAGACCATCGTCAGCCAGCTGCGTACCGCGCGGGATCATTGGCGTGCGCAAAACGGCCGAGCCAGCGGCGAGCAGGGCGGGCGCGAATTGCCGTCCCGTGATGCGATGGCGCAGATCCTGGAAGCCTTGTGCGGCGCGTTGTTTCCGATGCGGCTGGGGCCGGTGGATCTGCGTGAGGAGAGCGAAGATTTCTACGTCGGCCACACCCTCGACGTCGCGCTGAATGCGCTGCTGGCCCAGGCACGACTCGAGCTGCGTTACGTCGCCCGTCACAGTGCCCAGGCCGACACTGAAGTCGAGGCCCAGGCCATCAGGATCATTCAGGATTTCGCTCTGGCGCTGCCGGGTCTGCGCAGCCTGCTCGACACCGATGTACTGGCCGCCTACCACGGCGACCCGGCGGCGCGCAGCGTCGATGAAGTGCTGCTGTGCTATCCGGGGATTCTGGCGGTGATTCACCATCGTCTGGCCCACCATTTGTATCGCGCGGGTCTGCCGTTGCTGGCGCGGATCAGCTCGGAGATCGCCCACTCGGCGACCGGTATCGATATTCACCCGGGCGCGCAGATCGGCCGCAGTTTCTTCATCGACCACGGTACCGGCGTGGTGATCGGCGAGACCGCAATCATCGGCGAGCGCGTGAGGATTTATCAGGCGGTGACCCTCGGCGCCAAACGCTTCCCGGCGGATGAGGACGGTCAGTTGCAGAAAGGCCATCCACGGCATCCGATCGTCGAGGACGACGTGGTGATTTACGCCGGGGCGACGATTCTGGGGCGGATCACCATTGGTAAAGGCTCGACCATCGGCGGCAACGTGTGGCTGACCCGCAGCGTGCCGGCCGGGTGCAACCTGACCCAGGCCAACCTGCAGCATGATGACGGGACACAGAAGTAACGATTACACCTGATCGTTCCCATGCTCCTGCGTGGGAACGCCTCCAGGGACGCTCCGCGTTCCGGACTTCCACCGAAACAGAGAATGGCCTGCAATATGACGCGGAGCGTCAAGGGCGGCATTCCCACGCAGAGCGTGGGAACGATCAGTTGGGAACGATCGCCCGCGTCCCGGCGTCATAACCCTCCTTGAGCTAGCGTACGAAAGGTACCGCTGAGCCCTGCGATTAGTCCTGAGCGTACTATCCATGTTTAACTTGAACGTTCATTCAAGTTAAACCGGCGGTTCGCTGCCCGCTCACAACAGGAGGCTTGCCTTTGCTGAGTCCGATCATTTCAGCCATTTTCCAACCCCTTGAGGTGCACTGTTCATGAGTGCATCGTCCACCCCCGCCAGCGGCCTGGTGCGCATGAATCCGCCGGTGTTCTGGTTCGCCGCGACGGTGATCCTGCTGTTCGGCCTGACAGTCATCGCCATGCCGGAACAGGCCGGCGCCTGGCTGCTTGAAGCGCAGAACTGGGCGGCCAATACGGTCGGCTGGTACTACATGCTCGCGATGACCCTGTATCTGATCTTCGTGGTGGTCACCGCGTTGTCGGGCTACGGCAAGATCAAACTCGGTGCCGACCACGACGAACCCGAATTCAGTTACCTGTCCTGGGCCGGCATGCTGTTCGCCGCCGGGATCAGCATCACGCTGTTTTTCTTCTGTGTGTCCGAACCGCTGACCCACATGCTCCAGCCGCCCCAGGGCGAGGCCGGCACGGCAGAGGCAGCGCGTCAGGCGATGCAGATCCTGTTTCTGCACTGGGGCCTGCACGGCTGGGGCGTGTTCGCCTTCGTCGGCATGGCACTGGCGTATTTCGCCTACCGGCATAACCTGCCGCTGGCCCTGCGTTCGGCGCTGTACCCGCTGATCGGCAAACGCATCAACGGCCCTATCGGCTACGCAGTGGACGGCTTCGGCATCATCGCCACGGTGTTCGGTCTCGGTGCGGACATGGGCTTCGGCGTGCTCCATCTCAACTCCGGTCTGGACTACCTGTTCGGCATCGCCCACACCCAGTGGATTCAGGTCGGCCTGATCACGCTGATGATGGGTGCGGCGATCATCGTCGCCGTCTCCGGTGTGGATAAAGGCGTGCGGGTGATGTCCGACATCAACATGCTGCTGGCCTGTGCGCTGCTGCTGTTCGTGTTGTTCGCCGGCCCCACCCAGCATTTGCTCAACACCCTGATCCAGAACCTCGGCGACTACCTCGGCGCGTTGCCGATGAAGAGTTTCGACCTCTACGCCTATGACAAACCGAGCGACTGGCTTGGTGGCTGGACAGTGTTCTACTGGGCCTGGTGGATTGCATGGTCGCCGTTCGTGGGCCTGTTCATCGCACGGATTTCCCGTGGCCGGACCATCCGCGAATTCGTCTTCGGCGTGCTGCTGATTCCGCTCGGTTTCACCCTGGCGTGGATGTCGATCTTCGGCAACAGCGCCATCGACCAGGTGCTCAATCACGGTATGTCGGCACTGGGCATGTCGGCCCTCGACAACCCGTCGATGACTCTTTACCTGCTGCTGGAAACCTATCCGTGGAGCAAGACTGTCATCGCGGTGACGGTGTTCATCAGCTTCGTGTTCTTCGTCACCTCCGCCGACTCCGGCACCGTGGTGCTCTCGACCCTGTCGGCCAAGGGCGGCAATCCGGATGAAGACGGGCCGAAATGGCTGCGGGTGTTCTGGGGCGCGATGACTGCACTGATCACCAGCGCGCTGCTGTTCTCCGGCAGCATCGATGCGCTGAAGTCGGCGGTGGTGCTGACCTCCTTGCCGTTCTCGCTGATTCTGCTGCTGATGATGTGGGGCCTGCACAAGGCGTTCTATCTCGAGTCGCAGAAGCAGATCGCGCAACTGCATTCGCTGGCGCCGGTGTCCGGCTCACGGCGTGGCAAGGGCGGCTGGCGTCAGCGTCTGAGCCAGGCCGTGCACTTCCCGTCGCGCGACGAGGTGTACCGCTTCATGGACACCACGGTGAAACCGGCCATCGAAGAAGTGACGGCGGTGTTCGCCGAGAAAGGCCTGAACGTGATCACCCAACCGGATCCGGCGCACGACAGCGTCAGCCTGGAAATCGGTCACGGCGAGCTGCACCCGTTCATCTACCAGGTGCAGATGCGCGGCTACTTCACGCCGTCGTTCGCTCGCGGTGGCATGGGCTCCAAGCAGCTCAACAATCGCCGCTACTACCGCGCCGAGGTGCACCTGAGCGAGGGCAGTCAGGATTACGATCTGGTCGGTTACACGAAAGAGCAGATCATCAACGACATCCTCGACCAGTACGAACGGCACATGCAGTTCCTGCATCTGGTGCGTTGATCGGGGCAGGGCGCCGGGACGGCTTCAGGTCTCGGCGCTCAGCACCATGAACAACACCATCGCCGCCAGCGGCACGCCATACACAGCGCTGCCGATCGCAATCTCCGACCCCAGCGGCTGCCCGGCGTGCACCACGCCGACCGCACCATTGATCACCGTCAACGCCAGCCACAACGCCGCGAAACCATAGGCCAGCGTCTGCCGACTGAAGCCGATGCGCTCGCCGATGTAAAACATCAGCGCCAGCAGGATCAGGCCGAAGAAGATGATGATTGCGGTGTGCATGGATGTGCCTGCGGGATGTGCGGTGTTTGATCGGACGCTTTCGCGGGCAAGTCGAATCGTCGCACCGCCGCTCCCACAGGTTCTGTGTTGCGTACAAAATCTGTGGACGACGGAGAACCCTGTGGGAGCGGCGGTGCGACGATTCGACTTGCCCGCGAAGGGGCCACCTCGGTTTCATTTAGAGCATAGCCAACTCAGCCCACGCTGTGCTCATCAGGTACTTTCCCGCTCAATGACCGTGCACTGCAGCAGATTCAACCGCTGCACCTCATCGCTCGGCAACACGCCCAGGCTTTCCAGCACCCGCGTCGCCGCCAGTACGCCGATCTCCAGCGCGGGCGGTTTGATGGTGCTCAGGCTGGGCAGCAGCATCTCGGCGAACGGGTAGTCGCCGAAGCCGAGGACGGCGCAGTCTTCGGGGATCTTGAGGCCGGCGCGTTGTCCGGCGAGCAGGCCGCCGGCGGCGAGGTTGTCGTTGGCGAAGATGATCGCGTCCGGGCGAGGTGAGGCGTTCATCAGCGCTTGCATCGCTTGCTTGCCGGCCTCGAACGGGGCGTGATCGGCGTCCGGTGCAAATACCCAGGGCTCAAGTCCTAGCTCACGCACGGTCGCGGCGTAACCGTCGCGGCGCTCCAGTGCGCTGAAGTCGCCAGGTGCGCTGTTCTGCACAAACGCGATTCGCCGATAGCCCTTGCCGTGTAAGTAACGAGCGGCGCTGACACCCACTTCAAAGTGCGAAAAGCCGATCTGCATCGGCTCGCGATCTGGCTGGTAATCCCAGGTTTCGATCACCGGAATATCCGCCTCGGCGAGCATCTTTTCCGTGCCCGGACTGTGGAAGTGACTGGTGACCACCAGCGCCGCCGGCGACCAGCCGAGGAAGGCCCGCACGGCGTTTTCTTCCTGTTCAGTGCTGAAGTAACTCGATGCCAGAAGAAGCTGATAACCATGACGGCTGAGGGTGTCGCTGAAGCCCTGAATGGTGTTGGCAAAGATCGGCCCGGAGATGTTCGGGATCACCATGCCGACGATTTTCCCCCGCGCCGAGGCGAGCCCGCCGGCCACCAGATTCGGCACGTAACCCAGTTCGGCGACCACCGCCGCTATCCGTTCGCTGCGTTCGGGCGAGACCTGTTCCGGCTGGTTGAAGTAGCGCGACACGGTGATCGCCGAAACACCGGCCTGGCGCGCCACCGCGTTGAGGGTCACGCGACCGGCGCCGCGGCGTTTGCGGGGCTTTTCTTCGCTCAAGGCTCGATCCTTCTTAAAAACAAAAACGCATATAAAAGTAATTTTTCAGTATTGGACGGTCTATGTCCGGCTTGCCAATACTGGCGATGTTAGCGCTAACAAAGCGCGTTGTCTGCTACTCGCTCGAGCGAATGCCCAAGACACCGAGACAGGCGCTGTCGTCGCAGAACGGCAGCGGTTCAGGGCAACTTTTCGAGCGGGCAAACATGTACAACATTCCTGGGGCGACACACAAACTGGCGCAATCGATCCGCGCTGCGGGCTGGCTACTCACCGGGCTGGCCGCGCTGCCGCTGCCGGCCGCGTTCGCCGCCGACAGCACCGATCAGGAGCCGACACTCAAGTCCGTCACGGTCACCGCCACCCGCCGCGAAGAGTCGCTGCAAAAGGTGCCGGTGGCGGTGTCGGTGATCGACGGCGAGCAACTCGAGCGCGACAACCGCAACAGCGTGGTGAGCATCGTCCAGCAAGTGCCGTCGCTGAATTTCCGCACTGGCGCATCGAACAAGGACACCTCGTTGTTCGTGCGCGGCGTGGGGACGATTTCCACCTCGCCGGGTGTCGAACCGACCGTGGCCACGGTGATTGATGGCGTGGTTTATGCGCGCCCCGGCCAGTCCACTCTGGATCTGCTGGACCTGGAACGCGTCGAAGTCTTGCGCGGCCCGCAAGGCACGCTGTTCGGCAAGAACGCTTCGGCCGGCGTGCTGAACATCACCAGCAAGGCGCCGACCGCCGAGACCCACGGCTACATCGATCAGTCGTACTACAGCGGCAACGAAAGCCGCACCCGTTTCGGCATCGGCGGCAGCCTGATTCCGGACACGCTCAAGGGTTCGATCAGCACCTTGTTCGGCACTTACGATGGCAACGTCGACAACCAGCACAACGGTCAGGAGGTCAACGGTTACAACCATCGCGGCGTACGCGGCAAACTGGAATTCACCCCGAACGACGACGTCACCTTCACCCTGATCGCCGACTACATGCAGTCCCACGATGACGGCCCGAACGGCGTCGTGACCAAGTCGTTGACCCCGGCCTTCGCCAACGCGCTGAGCCCGGTCAGCGCCACCAGCCACAACCGCGACATCAACACCGACACCCGCTCCCACGTCGAGGACACCAACAAGGGCCTGTCCGGCCAACTCGACTGGCAACTGGGTGATTACACCCTGACGTCGATCACCGCGTGGCGCGGCTGGGACAACACCCAGTATCAGGACGGCGACCGCCTCGGCACGGTGACGGCGGCGTTCCCCGGCACGGCGGACAAGGGCGATCTGGCCTTCGACCAGTACTCGCAGGAACTGCGTCTGGCGTCGCCGAAAGGCGAGTTTCTCGAATATGTCGGCGGCCTGTTCTACATGCACGGCAAGGATGACGAGACTTATCAGCGCACGCTGACCACGACCACCAGCGTCAACCGTGGCGTCGCCGACTACAGCACCACCAGCGACAGCTATGCGGTGTTCGGCGAAAGCACGCTGAATTTCACCTCGGACTTGCGTGGCATCGCCGGCCTGCGCTACACCCACGATGATCTGGAATACGATCACCGTCGTGTCTCCACGTCTGCAACCACGGTCAGCGGCATTCAACCGGCCACCCGCAGCTCCGGTTCGGTGGACGAGGATGGGTGGTCCGGCCGGCTCGGTTTGCAGTACGACCTGAGCGATACCGTCACTACCTACCTGACCTACTCGCGCGGTTACAAAGGCCCGGCCTACAACGTGTTCTTCAACATGCAGCCGCGCGATACCGAAGCGCTGAAACCGGAAACCTCCAACACCTGGGAGGCGGGGATCAAGGCCTCTTCCTGGAACAATCGCCTGACCACCAACCTTGCGGTTTTCCACAGCGGCTACGAAAACTATCAGGCGAACTTTTTCGACACCGTCGCCGGGCAAGTCGTAACGCGCCTGATCAACGCCGGCAGCGTCAGCACCGAGGGCGTGGAACTTGATTTCGCCTTGCAGGCGACTCAGCAACTGAAGTTCTCCGGCGCACTGGCCTACACCCGCGCCCGCATCGACCAGTTCTCCTGCCCGGCGGGCGCGGCGGCGTCGTGCAACGTCAACGGCAAACCGCTGCCGTTCAGCCCGGACTGGAAAAGCTACGTGCGGGCCGACTACTTCATCCCGCTGGATAACGGCCTGGATATCGAACTCGGCACCGACTACAGCTGGCAGAGCGAAGTGCAGTACGACATCAGCCAGAACGCCGACACCAAACAGGGCGCCTACGGCCTCTGGAACGCCAGCGTCGCTCTGGCCGATTACACCAACGGCTGGCGCGTGGCATTGCTCGGCAAGAACCTCACCGACAAGTCGTATTCGCCGTTGCTCGCCAGCGGTGGTAATTACATCTACCGCGCCGTGCCCCGCGACGACGAGCGCTACTTTGGCGTGCAACTGCGCAAGGATTTCTGAGATGAGCAGACAGCTGAAACTCGGCGCGTTCCTCATGGCCACCGGGCACCACGTTGCCGCGTGGCGCCATCCGGACGTACCGGCCAATGCCGGGCTGGATTTCGCCCATTACAAACGCCTGGCGCAGATTGCCGAGGCGGCGAAGTTCGACACCCTGTTCGTCGCCGACAGCGTCGCCGCCCCGACCCAGGACATCGCCAGCCGCATGGCCCGTTCGGATCACTTCGAACCGCTGACCTTGCTCTCGGCGTTAAGCGCAGTGACCGAACACATCGGCCTGATCGCCACCGCCACCACCAGCTACAACGAGCCGTACCACGTGGCGCGTAAATTCGCGTCTCTCGATCACCTGTCCGGCGGGCGAGCGGGGTGGAATCTGGTGACCTCGGACAACGCCGCCGAAGCGCAGAATTTCGGCCGCGACGAACACATCGGCCATGCCGAACGCTACAGCCGCGCCCGGGAATTTCATCAGGTGGTCACCGGGCTCTGGGACAGTTGGCAAGACGACGCCTTCATTCGCGACAAGGCCAGCGGCGCGTATTACCACCCGGAAAAACTGCATGTGCTGAATCACGTCGGCGAGCACTTCCGGGTCAAAGGCCCGCTGAATGTCGCGCGTTCGCCACAGGGTCAGCCGGTGATCGTGCAGGCCGGCTCGTCGGAAACCGGGCGTGAACTGGCGGCGCAGACGGCCGAAGTGGTGTTCACCGCGCAGACCTCGCTGGCCAGCGCCCAGGCGTTTTACGCCGAGCTCAAGGGACGGTTGCCGAAGTACGGACGCAGTGCCGATTCGCTGAAAATCATGCCCGGCGTATTCGTCGTGGTCGGGCAGACGGAAGCCGAAGCGCAAGAAAAATGTGAAACGTTTCAGCAATTGGTCGAACCCGAGGTTGGCGTCGCCCTGCTTGGGCGTATGCTGGGCAACTTCGATCTGTCGAAGTACCCGCTGGACGGGCCGCTGCCGGAATTGCCGCTGACTGAAAGTGGCCAGCAGAGCCGGCAGAAGTTGCTGACGGAGCTGGCGGGGCGGGAAAACCTCACGCTGGCTGAGCTCGGTCGCAAGATTGCCGGTGGTCGCGGGCATTACAGTCTGGTTGGTACGCCTGAGCAGATTGCCGACCGCTTGCAAGAATGGTTCGAGCTAGGCGCGGCGGACGGTTTCAACGTGCTGGTGCCGCACCTGCCGGGCGGGCTTGAAGACTTCGCCAACGGCGTGGTCCCGGAACTGCAACGGCGCGGGCTGTTCAGAACGGAATACGAAGGGCGGACTTTACGCCAGAACCTTGGCCTTGCCCGCCCCGGCAACAGATTTGTGTAGCACCTTTCGCGAGCAAGCTCGCTCCCACATTTGGAACGCATTTCTTTGTGGGAGCGAGCTTGCTCGCGAAGCAGTCGACACCCATTTCAAGATAGACAAGAGAGGATTCGATGACTTACACCGCTGCCGAAAACCGCTATGACTCCATCCCTTACCGCCGCGTCGGACGCAGCGGTCTGGTGCTGCCGGCGCTGTCCCTGGGCCTGTGGCACAACTTCGGCGACAGCACGCCGATCGACACCCAGCGCTCGTTGCTGCGCACGGCGTTCGATCTGGGGATCAACCACTTCGACCTGGCCAACAATTACGGCCCGCCCTACGGCAGCGCCGAGATCAACTTTGGCCGTCTGCTGCGCGAAGACTTCAAGCAATACCGCGATGAGCTGATCATCTCCAGCAAGGCCGGCTGGGACATGTGGCCCGGCCCTTACGGGCAGGGCGGCGGCTCACGCAAATATGTGCTGGCCAGCCTCGACCAGAGCTTGCAACGCCTGGGCCTGGACTATGTGGATATCTTCTATTCGCACCGCTTCGACCCGGACACCCCGCTGGAAGAAACCGCCAGCGCCCTCGCCACGGCGGTGCAGCAGGGCAAGGCGCTGTACATCGGCATCTCGTCGTATTCCGGGGTGAAAACCCGCGAAATCGCCGCGTTGCTCAAAGAATGGAAAGTACCGCTGTTGATCCACCAGCCGGCGTACAACCTGCTCAACCGCTGGGTGGAAAAAGACCTGCTCGACACCACCGACGAACTCGGCACCGGCGTGATTGCGTTCACCCCGCTGGCGCAGGGTCTGCTGACCGACAAATACCTCAACGGCGTGCCGGCGGATGCGCGGGTCAATCGCCCGGGCGGTGGTTCGCTGCAGGCTTCGCATTTGTCCGAGGCCAACATCGCTCATGTACGGGCGTTGAATGAAATCGCCAAGCGTCGTGGGCAGAGTCTGGCGCAACTGGCGCTGGCGTGGACGCTGCGGGATCCGCGAGTGACTTCGGCACTGATCGGCGCGAGCCGGCCGGAGCAGATTATCGAAAACGTCGGGGCGTTGAAGAATCTGAGCTTCAGTGCGGAGGAGCTGGCGGAGATTGACCGGTTTGCTCAGGAGGGCGGGATCAATCTTTGGGAGAAGCCTTCGACGGCTGAATAACTGACTGGCGCCGAGTTATTCGGCGCCTGCTCTGACGCTTTCGCGGGCAAGCCCGCTCCCACAGGGGCCGAGTCGTACACAAAATCTGCGAACACAGCTGTATTTGTGGGAGCGGGCTTGCCCGCGAAGAGGCCGGCTCAAGCACTAAAGAAATCCGGGCCTATTTAAAGAACGGCACATCCCCCAACACCGTAGCCCGCTGCATCACCCGCCGCGCCGGCCGGTAATCATCCACCGCGTAATGCTGCGTCACGCGGTTGTCCCAGAATGCAATGTCATCCTTCTGCCAGCGCCAGCGAATGGTGAATTCCGGCCGCGTCGCATGCGCGAACAAGAACTTCAACACCGCTTCACTCTCGGTTTCCGACAGCTCATTGATCTTCGACGTGAATCCTTCGCTGACGAACAGCGAACGGCGCCCGCTCACCGGGTGCGTACGAATCACCGGGTGCGACAGCGGTGGATTCTTGTGCCGCGCCGCTTCCCACTGCGCCAGTGCTTCCGGCGTGTTGCCGTAGCGCTCCAGCGGAAACGAGCGGGTGAAATCGTGAGTCGCAGTCAGACCTTCGAGCAGCGCTTTCATCGGTGCCGACAGCGCCTCATACGCAGCAATCCCGCTGGCCCACAACGTATCGCCTCCAAATTCCGGCAGCAACTTGGCACTGAGCACCGCGCCCATGGCCGGGGTCGGCAGGAAGGTCACGTCGGTGTGCCAGATCGCGTTGTCGCGCACGTCGGTGACGGCGGTGTCGAGGATCAGCACTTCCGGTTGCTCCGGCACGTTCGGGTAGATCGGGTGAATATGCAGGTCGCCGAAATAGTGGGCGAAGCGTGCCTGCTGCGAAGGCTCGATCGGCTGATTGCGGAAGAACAGCACTTGGTACTTGAGCAACGCCTGCTCGATGGCGTCGCGCTGTTCCTGGTTCAGCGGCTGGCTGATGTCGACGCCGCTGATCTGTGCGCCGAGGGCCGAGCTTAACGGGGTGATATTCAGGCTGCTCATGGTGGTTCTCTTCAATTCCGGGGCCCCGAAACTGTCGGGGTAGTCAGTGCTGAAAAATCAGTGGGCCTGGCCGTGCCACGGCACCAGTTTGCGTTGCAGGGCGCGCAGGCCCATTTCCATGGCGAAGGCGATCAGGGCGATGACCAGAATCCCCAGCACCACCACATCGGTGACCAGGAATTGCGCGGCCGACTGCACCATGAAGCCCAGGCCGCTGGTGGCCGCGATCAATTCGGCGGCGACCAGGGTCGACCAGCCGACACCCAGACCAATGCGCACTCCAGTGAGAATGTCCGGCAGGGCGCTGGGCAAAATCACGTGGCGAATCAGTTGTGCGCGAGTCGCGCCGAGCGACTGTGCGGCGCGCAATTTGGCCGGGTCGACGGTACGCACGCCGGTGGCGGTAGCAATCGCGATCGGAGCGAAAATCGCCAGGTAGATCAGCAGTACTTTCGACAGCTCGCCGATGCCGCACCAGATCACGATCAGCGGCAGATAAGCGAGGGGCGGAATCGGACGGTAGAACTCGATCAGCGGATCGAGCACGCCACGGGCGATGCGGTTGGCGCCGATGGCAATGCCCACCGGCACCGCGGTCAAAATCGCAAAACCCAGGCCGAGGCCGATGCGACTGAGGCTCGCGCCCAGGTGCTGCCACAAGGTCGAATCCATGTAGCCCGTGGTCGCCAGCAACCAGCCTTTTTGCAGTACAGCGGAAGGTGGCGGCAGGAACAGCGGTTCGATCAGGCCGGTGGCCGTGACGGCCCACCAGATCACCAGCAACGCGAACAAGGTCAGCAGGCTGATCCAGCGAGTGCTGAGACTACGGCGTACGGGAATCACCACCGACGCGGTGGCGGGTTTCACAGCGGTGGCGGAAACGTCGTAACTGCTCATGCGCGCTCCTGCCGCTGAACGGCGCTGCGTTGCGAAAACACTTTGGCCAGCACGTGTTCGCGGGTTTCGATGAAGCGCGGATCGGACTTGATCGCCCGCGCCGATTCGCCGGCGGCGTAGCGCTGGCCGAAGTCGAGGTGCAGACGCTCGACGATCTGCCCCGGATTCGGCGCCAGCAGGATCAGGTCGGTGGCGAGGAACACCGCTTCTTCAATGTCGTGGGTAATCAGGAACACCGGTTTGGCGGTGCGTTGCCAGACTTGCAGCAACAGCTCCTGCATCTGTTCGCGGGTGAAGGCGTCGAGGGCGCCGAAGGGCTCGTCCATCAGCAAAACACGGGGGTCTGCCGCGAGGGCGCGGGCCAGGCCAACACGTTGCTTCTGGCCGCCGGAAAGCTGCCAGATACGACGGTGTTCAAAACCGGAAAGGTCGACCAGTGCGAGCATTTCCCGAGCGCGCTGTTCGCGTTTGTCCTTGGCCACACCGGCCAGTTCAAGGCCGAAGGCAACGTTGGCCAGCACGTCTTGCCAGGGCAACAGGGCATCGTCCTGGAACACCACGCCGCGCTCGGCGCTCGGACCTTTGACCGGCACGTTGTCGAGGGTGATGCGGCCGGCGCTCGGTTCGACGAAACCGGCAATCAGGTTCAACAGCGAAGTCTTGCCACTGCCGGACGGGCCGAGGGCCACCAGCAATTGCTGAGGGCCGAGGGTCAGGGAAATGTCGGACAGTACCGGTTCCGGGCTGCCGGGATACTGTGCGCTGATGCGCTCCAGCTGTAGCAAGGCCATCGCAGTTAACTCCCGATCAGTTGGTGATGTACTTGGCGCTGACGTACGGCGCGTAGTCCGGCAGTACCGCTTCGACCTTGCCTTGCTCCTTGAGGAACGCAGCGGTGTCGGTGATGGCCTTGGTGGTCGGCGCGCCGAGGTCACTGACCTGATCCGCCGCCAGCGGGTAGACGTTGCCTTGCAGCAGCAATGGGATGTCGCTGGCCTTGGCACCGGAGAGTTTCACCAGTTTGTCGACATTGCTCTGATCGGCCAGCCAGGCTTTCGGATCCTTGCGGTAGTCGGCGTAGGCGTCGAGGGTGACCTTGGCGAATGCAGTAACGATTTCCGGGTGCTTCTCGGCGAAGTCCTTGCGCACGATCCAGGCGTCGAAGGTCGGTGCGCCGAACTTGGCCAGTTCACCGGAAGTGATCAGCACTTTGCCGTTTTCCTTGGCCACACCCAGCGCCGGATCCCAAACGTAAGTGGCGTCGATGTCACCGCGTTTCCACGCGGCAATGATCGCTGGCGGGGCAAGGTTGAGAACGGTGACTTTCGAAGGGTCGATGTTCCAGTGTTTCAGCGCGGCGAGGAGGCTGTAGTGCCCGGTGGACACGAACGGCACGGCGATTTTCTTGCCGATCAGATCCTGCGGGGTCTTGATGCCGGAGCCGTCGCGGGCGACCAGTGCTTCGGCGGCGCCGATCTGGGTGGCGATGAGGAAGGTTTCAACCGGGACTTTGCGGGTGATCGCGGCGGTCAGCGGGCTGGAACCGAGGTAGCCGATCTGCACGTCGCCGGAAGCGATGGCGGCAATGATGTCGGCACCGTTATCGAATTTGCGCCAGTTGATGTCGGCCTTGGTGGCTTTCTCGTAGGCGCCGTCGGCCTGGGCGACTTTCGCCGGGTCAACGGTGGTCTGGTAGGCGACGGTGAGGTCGGCGGCCTGAGCCAGGAAACTCGCGGCAGCCAGAGAGGCCACGGCCAGCAGGCGAAGCGGGAAATTCAGTTTCATTCAAGAGCTCCATATCAGGCGACCGAGCGTCGGCGTGAAAGGAGACTAAATGATCTAAGAATCTAAAAATAAATAACTTTTTAGAATGAGCTTATGAGCGGAAAAATCTAAGGGAGAGTACGTGATTTGATAGTTCCCACGCTCTGGACTGACCCCGAAAAATTGGACGATCGTAAAAATCTATACCTGAGCAGATTGAGTCCTGTATTCAACAGGGCTCAATCCGTTTAACTTCAGCCTGATGCGTCGGTGATTGTAGTAGTGGATGTAGTCCACCAGGCCAGCGTGAAGCTCGTCCAGACTACTGAATTTGTTCAGGTAAAAAAATTCGGATTTCAGCGTGCCAAAAAAGCTCTCCATCGCCGCATTGTCGTAGCAATTACCTTTGCGCGACATGCTAGGCGTGACCGAGCGCTCTTTGAGAAGTCGACCATAGATCGGCATCCGATATTGCCACCCTTGGTCGGAATGCAAAATTGGCTTCTCATGCGCCTGAAGACGATCAAATGCCTTTTTCAGCATCGCCCCGACCATGCTGAATAATGGTCGTCTGGCTATGTCGTAAGAAATGATTTCGCCGTTATACAGATCCAGGATGGGCGAGAGATAAAGTTTTTGCCCTCCCACCTTGAACTCTGTGACATCGGTTACCCACTTCTGATTTGGCTGTTGCGCTTCAAACTCGCGCTTCAGCAGATTAGGAGCAGCCTGGCCTGCTTCTCCTTTGTAAGCGCGATATTTTTTCACACGCACAAGGCTCTTGATCTGAAGCTCGGTCATCAGACGTTGAACCGTCTTGTGATTGACCCGGTGACCAGCATCTCGAACTGCCAAAGTGATGCGGCGATAGCCATATCGTCCTTTGTGCTCGTCGAAAATTGTGCGGATCCTGGTTTTCAGGTCCGCATACTTGTCGGCGGCCTGGAGCACCTTGTGCTGATAGTAAAACGTGCTGCGCGCCAGTCCGGCGGCTTTCAGCAAGTCCTCGAGAGGGTACTGCTGCCTTAGCTCGATTACGATTTGCGCTCTTTCTGCTGCGCTGCTCGCTTCTTCTGAACCAAGGCATCGAGCTTTTTTAAATAGTCATTTTCCAACCGAAGCTGATTTAGCTCCGCGATCAGCTCATCCCGAGTACGGGAATCATCATCGGGTGGCTGGGGTTGAGAAGGTAAGGTCGGTTTCGGCATCTTTTTCTGAGATCCAGGTCGGTTGGGCTGCCGAGACAAGGCATTTTTACCGGCCCCATAATAGCGGCGCTCCCAGTCACCAATGATGTTGAATTTTCGGATATCAAACAATGCCGCCACTTGGCGGTAGGAAAGTTGCTCTTCGCGCATGCGTTTCAAGACAGATAGTCTGAATTCAGCGCTGTAGTGCTGCACTTTTTTTGCTTCTAAAGCGGCCGCGCCATGGATCTGATAGGCCGCGACCCACTGGCGCAATGAAGAAAAATCTACATCGTGCCGCCCCGCAACATCTCTAAGACCGGTTTTACCAGAGCAGTAGTCCTGCACCGCCAACAGCTTCACTTGAACTGTGTACTTCGCCATAAAACACCCCATCGGTTGTGTCCAACCTTTGGGGTGCAGTCCACTCTGCGTGGGAATTCAGCTTGTGACGCTCCGCGTCACTGGGACGCAGAGCGTCCCTTGAGGCATTCCCACGCGGAGCGTGGGAACGATCATCAAAAATCTAAGGGAGAGTACGTGATCGTTCCCACGCTCCGCGTGGTAACGCCTCAATGGACGCTCCGCGTCCAAGTGACGCAGAGCGTCACGATCTGCATTCCCACGCAGAGCGTGGGAACGATCACGGACTGGTAGGCGATCAGTTACTGATCGCCAAAATACTCGCCTGATACGACCCGACAAACACGTCGAAATCGCCCACCTCGTTCTGCTCCAGCTCAGCCTGTTGCGCCAACGACGAGTGCGCCAGTTCTTCAAACTTCGCCTGTTCCTCAGCCGCCAAAGGCTCGCTGCGGAAGAATTCGGCGTGGGCCTGGCTCTGGCGCAGGGAAAATTGCGCGAAGCTTTCCTTGTGCGTGGCCATCGCCGCCAGCACCTGGGCCGAAGGCGTCAGGGACGAATCCTTGACCTTGGCCAGTTGCGCATCGAGTGCCTTGCTGTGGGCATCGCCGCCGTGGCTTTGATCCAGCAGTGCCGCCAGCGGAGCGATTTTTTCCAGCAGTTCGGCCGCCCACTCCTTCAGCTCGACCGGTTGACCGTCGCGCTGCAATTGCAGGCCTGGACGCCGGCCTTCCTTGACCACGCTGAGGAAGTTGGAGGTGGCGTTGCCGCAGGAATTGTTGGTCAGCAGCGGGCTTTCGTTCAGCGCGCAGTACAGCAGGAACGCGTCGAGGAAACGCGACTCGGTGAGGTCGATGCCCATCGGCAGGAACGGGTTGATGTCCAGGCAGCGCACTTCGACGTACTGGATGCCACGGGCCATCAAGGCCTGGATCGGCCGCTCGCCGGTGTAGGTCACGCGTTTCGGGCGGATGTTCGAGTAGTACTCGTTTTCGATCTGCAAGATGTTGGTGTTCAGTTGCACCCACTCGCCATCCTGGTGCGTGCCGACTTCGACGTACGGCGCGTACGGCGTGGCGACCGCTTTGCGCAGGCTGTCGGTGTAGCTCGCCAGGTCGTTGTAGCAAGGGGTCAGGCCGGCCTGGGCGTTGCTCTGGTAACCGAGGTCACTCATGCGCAGGCTGGTGGCGTAGGGCAGGTACAGGGTGTCCGGATCCAGCTGTTCCAGCTGGTGCGCACGACCGCGCAGGAAACCCGCGTCAAGCGCCGGCGAAGCACCGAACAGGTACATCAGCAGCCAGCTGTAGCGGCGGAAGTTACGGATCAGCGCGATATAGGACGACGACTGGAAATCCCGGTCGGTGCCGACGAAGCCCTCGGCTTCCTTGAGCAGCGGCCAGAGTTTTTCCGGCAGGGAGAAGTTGTAGTGAATCCCGGCGATGCACTGCATGGTCTTGCCGTAACGCAGGGCCAGGCCCTTGCGGTAGACGTACTTGAGCTGACCGATGTTGGAGGTGCCGTAATAGGCGATCGGGATATCTTCCTCGGCCGGCAACGGGCACGGCATCGATGGACTCCACAGATACTCGTTGCCGAGCTTGCTGTAGGCAAAGCGATGAATCTTGTCCAGGCTGGCGAGGGTATCGGCAGGGTCTGGCAGGGCAGGCGTGATGAACTCCAGCAACGACTCGGAATAGTCGGTGGTGATCTGTTCGTTGGTCAGCGCGGAACCCAGGGCTTCAGGGTGCGGCGTTTGGGCCAGGCGGCCTTCGCCGGTCACGCGCAGGCATTCACGTTCGATACCGTGAAGGCACTGCTCAAGCAGAGAGAGGTTAGCGCGCTCGCCGAGCAGAGCCAGGCGGCGGTTGAGAAGTTCGCTCAATTTGGATTCCTTCACGCGTCAGTCGCCCCAATATGGGGGTGGGCAGGACGGTCTACAAGGGTGAAGTTGAAACTGGCGTTTTCGCCTGGTTTTTCGGGCTCTGAAGCCCCCCGTTGAAACGCCAACTTCATTCCCTGAATCTGGCCGATGCACGCGAAGAAAATGAGATCCCTGTGGGAGCGGGCTTGCCCGCGAAAGCGGTGTGTCAGACAAGTTGATACTGGCTGATACGCCCCATTCGCGGGCAAGCCCGCTCCCACAGGAAACTCCGACGCTGCGATCACAGCGCCGAAATTAACTCAAAATGATGAACAACATCTACAGGACAGCGAACGTGCCTTGCGCTTTTGCGACCAGTTTGTCGCCCTGCATCACGTCGGCTTCGACCACCAGCGTGCGCCGGCCCGGGTGGATCACCCGGGCCGTGCACATCACCTCGCCTTCAGAGACGGCGCGGATGTAGTTGATCTTGCACTCGATGGTCGCGCTCTGCTGGTCAAAGCCGTGGGTGCTGGAACAGGCCAGCCCCATGGCGATATCGACCAGACTGAACAGCGCGCCACCGTGCAGCTTGCCGCCGCGGTTGCGCAGTTCGGGTTCCAGCACCAGGGCGACTTGCGCCACCCCGGTTTCCAGGCTGTGCAGGCGGCAGCCCAACAGCTTGAAAAACGCGCTCTCGACGAGCCCGGCCGGAATTTCCATCAGCGTTTCTTCAACTGCTTGGCGTTGGCAAACAGCGACGCCATCGCGTTATTGGCTGGAGCCGCCGGAGTGCTTTCCTTGCGCGGCGCCGAAACCTGCGACTGGCGTGGCGCCGAGCCCGGACGCGCGCCACGGGCACCGTCGATCTTCTCGCCCGGGGTGTCGCTCATGCGCATCGACAGGCCGACGCGTTTGCGCGGGATGTCGACTTCCATGACCTTCACTTTCACCACGTCACCGGCCTTCACCGCTTCGCGCGGATCCTTGATGAATTTCTCCGACAGCGCCGAAATGTGCACCAGACCGTCCTGATGCACGCCGATGTCGACGAACGCGCCGAACGCAGTCACGTTAGTCACCACACCTTCGAGGATCATCCCCAGTTGCAGGTCCTTCAGGTCCTCGACGCCTTCCTGGAACTCGGCGGTCTTGAACTCCGGACGCGGGTCGCGACCCGGTTTTTCCAGTTCCTGGAGGATGTCGGTGACGGTGGGCAGACCGAAGGTCTCGTCGGTGAATTTCTTCGGATCCAGGCGCTTGAGGAACCCGGCGTCGCCGATCAGCGAGCGGATGTCGCGGTCGGTTTCAGCGGCGATGCGCTGCACCAGCGGATAGGCTTCCGGGTGAACGGCCGAGGAATCCAGCGGGTTGTCGCCGTTCATCACGCGCAGGAAGCCGGCGGCCTGTTCGAAGGTTTTCTCGCCCAGACGCGCGACTTTCTTCAACGCAGCGCGGGTTTTGAATGCGCCGTGCTCGTCACGGTGAGTCACGATGTTCTGCGCCAGGGTCGCGTTGAGGCCGGAGATCCGCGCCAGCAGCGCCACGGAGGCGGTGTTCACGTCCACGCCCACGGCGTTCACGCAGTCCTCGACCACGGCGTCCAGGCCGCGCGCCAGTTTCAACTGCGACACGTCGTGTTGGTACTGGCCGACACCGATGGATTTCGGGTCGATTTTCACCAGCTCGGCCAGTGGATCCTGCAAGCGACGGGCGATGGACACGGCGCCACGGATCGACACGTCCAGATCCGGGAATTCCTTGGCTGCCAGCTCCGATGCCGAATACACCGATGCGCCGGCTTCGGAAACCATGACCTTGGTCATTTTCATCGCTGGGTATTTTTTGATCAGCTCGATGGCCAGTTTGTCGGTTTCACGGCTGGCGGTGCCGTTGCCGATGGCGATCAGGTCGACCGAGTGCTTGGCGCACAGGGCGGCCAGGATGGCGATGGTCTGGTCCCATTTGTTGTGCGGCACGTGCGGGTAGACCGTGGCGTGATCCAGCAGTTTGCCGGTGGAGTCGACCACCGCAACCTTGCAACCGGTACGCAGGCCCGGGTCGAGGCCCAGGGTGGCGCGCGGGCCGGCCGGGGCGGCCAGCAGCAGGTCGTGCAGGTTGTGGGCGAACACATTGATCGCTTCGGTTTCGGCGCCGTCGCGCAACTCGCCGAGCAGGTCGGTTTCCAGGTGGGTGTAGAGCTTGACCTTCCACGTCCAGCGCACCACTTCACCCAGCCATTTGTCGGCCGGACGGTTCTGGTTCTGGATGCCGACGTGCTGGCCGATCATGCCTTCGCACGGATGCAGGGTGCCCGGCAGCTCTTCGCCGACTTTCAGCGCGGAGCTGAGGATGCCTTCGTTGCGGCCACGGAAAATCGCCAGCGCGCGGTGTGACGGCATGCTTTTCAGCGGTTCGTCGTGTTCGAAGTAGTCGCGGAACTTGGCGCCTTCCTCTTCCTTGCCGGCGATCACGCGGGCACTGAGGGTGGCTTCCTGCTTCAGGTAGGTGCGCAGTTTTTCCAGCAGGTTGGCGTCTTCGGCGAAGCGCTCCATGAGGATGTACTTGGCGCCTTCCAGCGCTGCCTTGGCGTCGGCCACGCCTTTTTCGGCGTCGACGAAGCGCGCGGCTTCGGCTTCCGGGGCCAGTGACGGGTCGTTGAACAGACCGTCGGCCAGTTCGCCGAGGCCGGCTTCCAGGGCGATCTGGCCCTTGGTGCGGCGCTTCTGCTTGTATGGCAGGTACAAGTCTTCGAGGCGGGTCTTGGTGTCGGCGAGTTTGATTTCGCGTTCCAGCTCAGGGGTGAGTTTGCCCTGCTCCTGAATGCTGGAAAGAATGCTGATGCGCCGTTCGTCGAGTTCTCGCAGGTAGCGCAGACGCTCTTCCAGATGACGCAGCTGGGTGTCATCGAGGCTGCCGGTCACTTCTTTCCGGTAACGGGCGATGAAGGGAACGGTAGAGCCTTCATCGAGTAGCGCGACGGCCGCTTCGACCTGTTGTGGGCGTACGCCGAGTTCCTCGGCGATGCGGCTGTTGATGCTGTCCATAAAACCACCTGACAAATTGTGAAAGCAGGCTCGCAGGCACGTAAATGAAGGCCCGGAGTCTGGTGGGGCGGCTTGATGCTGGCCGCTGCCTGGGTCAAAAGGCATCCCGTTGACCCGTGAAATCGAACAATTACTGCGGCGCCCATGAAAATAAAGGACGGCCACCTGCGGTAACGATTCAGACGTTGCCTGACACAAAAGGCCGCGCATTATAACCAGCGTTCTGTCATTCGGGGGCGACGCAGTCTGTAGGCACAAGCCCCGGTTTTCTGGCAGTGAAGGAAAAATCTGCTAACAATGCACACGGTGCGTATAACGGCAGCTACGCCATAATGCGCGCCGAGCTAAAAGGAGCATCCAATGAGCAGCACTGCACAAACTGCTGAAGGCGAAAAAATTCTCATCGTTGACGACGATCCGGGGCTGAGCAGCCTGCTGGAACGCTTTTTCGTCAGCAAGGGCTACCGCGCCCGCGCCGTACCGAATACCGAGCAGATGGACCGTCTGCTGTCGCGTGAAGTGTTCAACCTGGTCGTCCTCGACCTGATGCTGCCGGGCGAAGACGGCCTGACCGCTTGCCGCCGCCTGCGTGGCGCGAACAATCAGATTCCGATCATCATGCTCACCGCCAAGGGCGACGAGCTGAGCCGTATCAAGGGCCTGGAACTGGGCGCCGACGATTACCTGGCCAAGCCGTTCAACCCGGACGAGCTGATGGCTCGCGTCAAGGCCGTGCTGCGCCGTCAGGCCGCACCGGTGCCGGGCGCGCCGGGCAGTGAAGAAGAAAACGTCACGTTCGGCGACTACGTGCTGTCCCTGGCTACCCGCGAACTCAAGCGCGGCGAAGAAGTGCACATGCTCACCACCGGTGAGTTTGCGGTACTCAAGGCTCTGGTGATGAACGCCCGTCAGCCGCTGACCCGCGACAAGCTGATGAACCTGGCCCGTGGCCGTGAGTGGGATGCCCTGGAGCGTTCCATCGACGTGCAGATTTCCCGTCTGCGCCGGATGATCGAACCTGACCCGTCCAAGCCGCGCTACATCCAGACTGTCTGGGGTGTCGGCTACGTGTTTGTGCCGGATGGCAACTCCACCAAGTGATGGGTGATTTGTAGGAGCGAGTCTGCGCGAAACGGTCGGAAACGCCGTCTGCGCAGACTCGCAATCCGCAATATGCGAGCATTGCTCGCTCCTGCAAGTGTGTAGCGGTTATCCATGAAAACCCCCGTCTGGTTTCCCCAAAGTTTCTTCTCCCGCACCCTTTGGCTGGTGCTCATCGTCGTATTGTTTTCCAAGGCATTGACCCTGGTTTATCTGTTGATGAACGAGGACGTGCTGGTGGACCGCCAATACAGCCACGGCGTCGCCCTGACGCTGCGCGCCTATTGGGCCGCCGACGAAGAGAACCGCGCGAAAATCGCCGATGCCGCGACCCTGATCCGGGTGGTCGGTGCCGGTGTGCCGGAAGGCGAGCAGCACTGGCCGTACAGTGAAATCTATCAGCGACAGATGCAGGCGGAGCTGGGGGCCGACACTGAAGTGCGCTTGCGCATGCACTCGCCGCCAGCCCTGTGGGTTCGCGCGCCGAGTCTTGGTGACGGCTGGCTGAAAGTGCCGCTGTATCCACACCCGTTGCGTGGCCAGAAAATCTGGAACGTACTCGGCTGGTTCCTGGCGATCGGGTTGTTGTCCACGGCGTCTGCGTGGATTTTCGTCAGTCAGCTCAACCAGCCATTGAAGCGTCTGGTCTTCGCCGCCCGGCAACTCGGTCAGGGCCGCAGCGTACGCTTGCCGATCAGCGACACTCCCAGCGAGATGGCCGAGGTCTATCGTGCCTTCAACCAGATGGCCGAAGATGTCGAGCAGGCCGGTCGCGAACGTGAGCTGATGCTGGCCGGGGTGTCCCATGACCTGCGTACGCCGCTGACGCGCTTGCGCCTGTCGCTGGAATTGATGGGGGACCGCACGGATCTGACCAACGATATGGTGCGCGATATCGAAGACATGGATGCGATTCTCGACCAGTTCCTCGCGTTCATTCGCGATGGTCGGGACGAGTCGGTGGAGGAGGTGGATCTCAGTGATCTGGTGCGTGAAGTCGCGACGCCGTACAACCAGAGTGAAGAGAAAGTGCGTCTGCGCCTGGAGCCGATCCAGCCGTTCCCGTTGCGTCGGGTGTCGATGAAGCGTTTGCTGAACAACCTGATTGGCAACGCATTGAATCATGCCGGCGGCAGCGTGGACGTCGCGGCCTATGTGTCTGGCGACACCAGTGCACCGTACGTGGTGCTGAGCGTGATGGACCGTGGGGCGGGGATCGCCCCATCGGAGCTGGAGGCGATTTTCAACCCGTTCACCCGAGGGGATCGGGCGCGGGGCGGGAAGGGTACCGGGCTGGGTCTGGCGATCGTGAAGCGGATCGCTTCGATGCACGGCGGCAATGTTGAACTGCGCAATCGCTCCGGTGGCGGGCTGGAGGCGCGGGTTCGGTTGCCGTTGGGGCTGATGCTGCCGCGGGACGCGGTTTGATTTTCAGGCGGCCTTGCGGCCGCCTGATTCAAGGTTCAACCCTTGCCCTTGGTGCGGGTCATGTTCGGCCCGCCATTCTTCTCAAGGTGTTCGATGATGATTCCCGCCACGTTCTTGCCCGTGGTGGTTTCGATCCCTTCCAGACCCGGTGACGAGTTCACCTCCATCACCAGCGGCCCGTGGTTGGAGCGCAGGATATCCACACCCGCTACCGCCAGCCCCATGACCTTGGCTGCACGCAGCGCGGTCATGCGTTCTTCTGGCGTGATCTTGATCAGGCTGGCGCTGCCGCCCCGGTGCAGGTTGGAGCGGAACTCGCCGGGTTTGGCCTGACGTTTCATCGCCGCGATCACCTTGTCGCCGACCACGAAACAGCGGATGTCCGCGCCGCCGGCCTCCTTGATGTATTCCTGCACCATGATGTTCTGCTTCAGGCCCATGAACGCCTCGATCACCGACTCCGCCGCCGTCGCGGTTTCGCACAGCACCACGCCGATGCCCTGGGTGCCTTCCAGCACCTTGATCACCAGCGGCGCGCCGTTGACCATGTCGATCAGATCGGGAATGTCGTCCGGCGAGTGGGCGAAACCGGTCACCGGCAAACCGATGCCCCGGCGTGACAAAAGCTGCAACGAACGCAGCTTGTCCCGCGAACGGGCGATGGCTACCGATTCGTTGAGCGGAAACACCCCCATCATTTCGAACTGACGCAACACCGCGCAGCCATAAAACGTCACCGACGCGCCGATTCGCGGGATCACCGCATCGAAACCCTCCAGCGGCTTGCCGCGGTAATGGATCTGCGGCTTGTGGCTGGCAATGTTCATATAGGCGCGCAAGGTGTCGATCACCACCATTTCATGCCCGCGCTCGGTTCCGGCTTCGACCAGACGGCGGGTGGAATACAGACGCGGGTTCCGCGACAGCACAGCGATCTTCATGCAACACCTGTGGAGGAGGTAGATACCGGGAACACCGGCTTGTCTTGTACATATTTGATGCCCGGATTGACCACCAGCTGGCCGTCGATCAGGGCTTTGGAACCGAGCAACAGGCGATAGCGCATGGACTTGCGGCAGGCCAGGGTGAACTCGATCGGCCAGACCCGATCACCCAAGGCCAGGGTGGTGGTGATCACGTAGCGCACCTGGGCCTGGCCATTCGAACTCTTGATGGTTTTGCGGGCAACCAGCGGTGCTTCGCAGCGTCGATGGCGCAACTGCACGACGGTGCCCAGGTGCGCGGTGAAGCGCACCCACTTCTCGCCGTCGCGTTCGAACGGCTCGATGTCGGTGGCATGCAGGCTCGAGGTACTGGCGCCAGTGTCGATTTTTGCCCGAAGGCCGGCGACTCCCAGATCCGGAAGCGCCACCCACTCGCGCAGACCGATAACGGTCAAATGGTCAAATGTCTTCAATGGAAAAAACCAACAATTAACGCGTCCACGCTTCAGGGGACACCTGGGCCAACGCTTTGAATGCGGGTTTGGCGAACCAGTAACCCTGCATCAGAAATATTCCGCAGTCCGCCAGGAAATCACGTTCACCAGCGCTCTCTATGCCTTCGGCGATGACTGTAACGTTCAACTCCGCACAGATTGTGACAATCCCCCGAACGATAGCCTGACGAACACGGTCACGATCGATATCGCGTATCAGCGCCATGTCGAGTTTGATCAGGTCCGGTTGGAAATCGGCCAGCAGATTGAGCCCCGAATAGCCGGCACCGAAATCGTCGATGGCCGTCTTGAAGCCGAATTCGCGGTATTCACGCAGAATATTGGTCAAATGGCGATAGTTATCTACGTGCTCGCTTTCCAGCGTTTCGAAAATCAGCCGGTCGATCGGGAAATTGTGTTTCCTGGCGGCCTCCAGGGTGCTGCGAATGCATAACTCTGGACGATAGACGGCGTTGGGCATGAAGTTGATCGACAAGTGTGTCTGCATATTAAGCTCGGCCGCGCCTTCGATGGCGCGAGTCCGGCAGAGCTGGTCGAAACGGTAGCGGTTATCTTCTGTAACCAGATCCAACACCGTTAATGCACCTTCACCGGCCGTACCACGGACCAATGCCTCGTAGGCGTAAACCGACTCGTCACGCAGGTCCACGATGGGCTGGTACGCGAAGGAAAAATCGAAGCCCAGCGGCTCGCTTTGCTGGCAGCCCTGGCACCCGGATTTGGGCGAGGTCAATGAAGACGGAAATTTGGTCACTCGATCACTCCATGCCGCTGAACCGGCGAAGATCACAGTTTATCTGGAGGGCCGGGTTCTTGCGCCCGACAGAATCGGTAGTACAGTTCCGACTACTGGCTGAACGAGGAATTCATATGGCACAAAAAAGCGAAGAAGACGACAAGGTCCGTCTCGACAAGTGGCTGTGGGCCGCGCGGTTTTTCAAGACTCGCGCCTTGGCCAAGGCTGCCATCGAGAGTGGCAAAGTGCATTGTCGGGGAGAGCGCTGCAAGCCTGGAAAAGAGCCGCGCATTGGCGATGAATTCGAGATTCGCGCCGGCTTCGACGAGAAGACCGTTGTGGTTCAGGCCTTGTCGATCGTGCGTCGCGGCGCACCTGAGGCGCAGACACTGTATGCCGAGACCGAGGCGAGTATTGCCAAACGTGAAGCGGCTGCGGCGATGCGCAAGGCGGGCGCTCTGGGCGTGACCACCGATGGCAAACCGAGCAAGAAGCAGCGTCGGGATCTGTTCAAATTTCGTGGGAACAGTAGCGTCGAATAAAAAACGCAGCCTGCCGGCCTGGGTTCAAGACCCGCCGGAGGCTGCTTTATTACATCAGTCGTTGATTACCGCGCGGACACTACGCTCATCCGCGAAACCACCGGCAGCTTGCCCATTAACCGGAAAACCGGCGCCGTGAGCTTCAGCCAGAAGTTTGCCGCGTGATAAGCAAACGGCGTGTAGTAACCCCAACCCAACGCCAACACCGCCAGCAGCATGCCGCCGATGTAGTCGTCCTGGCCCCAATGTGCACCAGCGACCAGACGCGGCAACATGAACAACAGTGCCAGGCCCCAGATCACCAGGAACTGGCCGACGGTGCGGCTGAACACGCCCATGAACAGCGCCCAGATCAGCAGCACCGAAGCGTGGTCACCGGGGAAGCTCTGGCTCGAGCGATCCTTCAGTTCCCAGGTCTTCTCCAGATGCGGGAAGTAATCGCTGATATGCACTGCGCCTTCGAGCACCATCGATGGACTGCTGTGCTGCCAGCCCATGTGATCGGCGAACTTGGAAAACAGCGTGCGGATCACCACCATCAGCAGCAGGATCGAGAAAAATCCGAAAAAGGCGCGACGCACGTCAATCGCCCTGAACACCCAGTCGCCCTTGATCAGCAGTATCAGCAGGATCAGGCCGACGACGATGTCGAACGGTCGCAGACTTGCAATTGCCCAGATGTGGAGCCATATGGGGTTGCTGGCCAACGGTGCGTTGAGTGAGCGGAACAGCCACTCGTCGAAAATCACACACAGCATCTGACCCGTAGGCCATAACCAGAAAGCCAGTAGTGCCAATGGCACGATGTTGCACAGAACCAGCCGGCCGAGGTTCCACCTTGATTGGAACAAACCCGGATTGTTCATAAAATGCCTCCCGTGGCTGAACATCGGCATCAAAAAGGATGCCAGAAGCGCGGGATTTTCATTCTTTGTAACCATTTTGTCATCACATTCAGATACCCAGACCTATGACCGATTTCCTCGATACCGATTACACCCAACGCTTCATCTTCGATGACAGCGACACTCGCGGCGAACTGGTGTCGCTGGAGCGCAGCTACGCCGAAGTGCTCGCCAAGCACCCTTACCCGGAACCGGTTGCGCAATTGCTGGGCGAACTGATGGCGGCCGCCTCGTTGCTGGTGGGCACCCTGAAATTCGATGGCTTGCTGATTCTTCAGGCCCGTTCCGAAGGCCCGATCCCGCTGCTGATGATCGAATGCTCCAGCGAACGCGAGATCCGTGGCCTGGCGCGCTATCACGCCGAGCAGATTCCGGCCGACGCGACGCTCGGCGATCTGATGCCGAACGGTGTCCTTGCCTTGACCGTCGACCCGATCGCCGGCCAGCGTTACCAAGGCATCGTCGACCTCGACGGCGAAACCCTGTCCGACTGCTTCACCAACTATTTCGTCATGTCCCAGCAAGTTGGTACCCGCTTCAAGCTCTGCGCCGATGGCCGTCGCGCCCGTGGTCTTCTGCTGCAGCAGTTGCCGGCCGATCGCCTGAAAGACGAAGAAGAACGCGCCGCCAGCTGGCAGCACATCACCGCGCTGGGCAACACCCTGACCGCTGATGAACTGTTGAGCCTGGACAACGAAACGGTCCTGCATCGCCTTTACCATGAAGAGCAGGTCCGTCTGTTCGATGTGCAGAAACTGCGCTTCCACTGCAGCTGCTCTCGCGAGCGGTCGGGCAATGCACTGGTCAGCCTGGGTCTGGAAGATGCGCAGGCGCTGGTGGCCGAGCAAGGTGGGAAAGTCGAGATCGATTGCCAGTTCTGCAACCAGCGCTACCTGTTCGACGCGGCAGATATCGCTCAATTGTTCGCTGGTGCGGGCGTCGAGACGCCGTCAGATACCCGGCACTAAAACGGTTCAGCGCAGGTAAATTCACTGCTCAACGACGGAATTTCGCCGTTACGACGGGAGGACCCTACTCTTTTTGGGCTTTTCTGGCATAATCCGGCCCACTTTTTTCGCGGTAGTAGTGCACGACTTTCTACTACAAAACGTTTGGAGCACACTCGGCCACTGGCCGACGGGGAACCTCATGACGCAAGCCAATAACGCCGTGTACACCGATCTGAGTGTTGATGATCTGGTAAAAGAAGCCCTGAACCGCGGTGAAGGCGAGCTTGCCGATACCGGCGCTCTGGTTGTTCGCACCGGTCACCGCACCGGCCGTTCGCCAGTCGACCGTTTCATCGTTGAAGAGCCTTCCACCCAGGCTGCCATTGCCTGGGGCCCGATCAACCGCAAGTTCCCGGCCGACAAGTTCGACGCGCTGTGGGCTCGTGTCGAAGCATTCAACAACGCGCAAGAGCATTTCGTTTCCCACGTGCATGTAGGCGCGGCCGAAGATCACTACCTGGCCGTGAAGATGACCACCCAGACTGCCTGGCAGAACCTGTTCGGTCGTTGCCTGTTCATCAACCCGGCCCAGTACAACCCGGCCGGTCGCGAAGAGTGGCAAGTGCTGAACGTGGCCAACTTCGAGTGCGTGCCTGAGCGTGACGGCACCAACTCCGACGGTTGCGTGATCCTCAACTTCGCACAGAAAAAAGTGCTGATCGCCGGCATGCGTTACGCCGGTGAAATGAAGAAAGCCATGTTCTCGGTGCAGAACTTCCTGCTGCCGGCTTCCGACGTACTGCCAATGCACTGCGCTGCCAACATCGGCGAAGAGGGCGACGTGACCCTGTTCTTCGGTCTGTCCGGCACCGGCAAGACCACCCTGTCCGCCGACGAAAGCCGTTACCTGATCGGTGACGACGAACACGGCTGGGGCGAAGGCGTTGTCTTCAACATCGAAGGCGGCTGCTACGCCAAGTGCATCGACTTGTCCGAGAAGAACGAGCCGGTCATCTGGAAAGCCATCAAGCACGGCGCTGTGCTGGAAAACGTCGTGATCGACGACGCCAAGCACGCCGACTACGCCGATGTCAGCCTGACCCAGAACAGCCGCGCAGCCTACCCGCTGGAGCACGTTGCCAAGCGTTCCGAGAAGAACCTGGGCGGCGAGCCAAACGCTGTGATCTTCCTGACCTGCGACCTGACCGGCGTCCTGCCGCCAGTGTCGATCCTGAACAACGAGCAAGCGGCCTACCACTTCCTGTCCGGCTACACCGCACTGGTGGGCTCGACCGAAATGGGTTCGGGCAGCGGCATCAAGTCGACCTTCTCCACCTGCTTCGGCGCACCGTTCTTCCCGCGTCCGGCCGGCGAATACGCTGAACTGCTGATCAAGCGCATCCGCGGCTTCGGCTCCAAGGTCTACCTGGTCAACACCGGCTGGACCGGCGGCGGCTACGGCGTCGGCAAACGCTTCAATATCCCGACCACCCGTGCGGTGATCGCAGCGATCCAGAGCGGCGCGCTGATCGATGCAGCCACCGAGCACCTGGACACCATCAACCTGGACGTGCCACTGGCCGTACCGGGCGTCGAAACCAACCTGCTCAACCCACGCAACACCTGGGCTGACAAGGCTGCGTACGACGAAGCTGCAAAAGCACTGGCCGGTCTGTTCATCGAGAACTTCAAGAAGTTCGAAGTGAGCGACGCGATCAAGGCTGCCGGGCCTAAGTTGTAAGACTTAGTTTTGGTAAATGAAAAAGCCGCCTCTTGAGGGCGGCTTTTTTGTGAGCGTTCATTTTCTCAATGGGCCAATGCATTCAAAACATGAACCGGGTCGTTATGAATGGCCTTGAGCAGAGCTTTTGCCGGCCCGGTTGGCTCGCGACGACCCTGTTCCCAATTTCGTAGAGTGCCGAGTTGGACGTCGATCAGTGCCGCAAATTTGGTCTGGGTCAAACCGGTAGCTTTACGAATTTCTTTGACCTGCAATGCATCAACGTGGAATTCGCGAGAAGGTGTGCGCCCGCCTCGTACGATCTCGTCCATCTCTTGCACACTTTCCATCAGCTCATCAAAAAATTTGCTCATGGTCATCTCCATTTTTCGATCAAGACCTTGAGTGCTTTACGCTCATCGCTGGACAGATCGTGTTGTTCATTTTTAGGGTAGATCATCAATAACCCGATTTGTGACGCCGAAACGAAGTGGTAGTAGATAACCCGTGCTCCGCCTCGCTTGCCGTGTCCTTTCGCTGCGATTCGGGTTTTGCGGATCCCGCCTGTGCCTTCAATTACATCGCCAATCGAAGGACTTACAACCAGTTGCTTCTGAAAAGCGGCATACGTGTCATCGTCCAGCAGCTCTTTTACTCGACGGGTAAAGATCCGAGTCTCAACAAAAATCATCGTAAATGTACGCCATTGGCTTACCTTCCAGCAATGCTGAAGGGATTTGAGTAGATGACTGGTAAGTGATCGTTCTCATGTCGAACATGGGAACGATCTGATCACTCAACCTCAGACTGGAGCTTTCCAGTTGAGCATTCGTTGCTGGGCGACCTGCAACAGGTCAAACCCGTCTTTGGTCAGCAGGTAAAGGGCGTGGGTGATGTGGGGAATGTCTTCAACGTCGGCATGTTTGAAGCAGAGGCAGTAGAGAGTTTGCAGCAGGTCGCTTGAAGCGCGCAGGCGCTGGACGGCGCATTCGAGGATGTCTTGCGGGTTGGCCTCGGTGTCGATGACCAATGGCTTGGTGTCGGTGAGGTTGGTATCAAGTGGGCGGTAGCGATCGTTGGGGAACTGGTTCCATGATTTCATTGGTTAGACTCTCTCAAGTATCCGAAGAACCGCCAACATCATGACCAAACGATAGGAGGCGGACTGTGTTCGGGTTGGTCAACCAGAGAGAGAGAACTCCAGGCACGCCGAAGCGTCCCAAACACAGCCGCCATAAAGCGTGCCGCATGAATCAGTCGGCAAGCATACAAGGGCATGCGAAGTTTCTCTCTCATTTTCAGGTGACCAAACCCGAGTCGCTGATTTGGCAGCGACAGTCACGACTATAGATTTGAGCTAATAAACGGCGATAGCCGATAAGGCATCGCTCCATGTAGGACGTGGACGAAGATTCGATAGGGTCGTTCCTACGGATTCTTGCGTGTTCTCAACAGTTCACGTTTCACTGCCATCAAGCGTCTCGACTCTTCATCGGGGATGCTTGGCCGGGGATCATCGATGCTTTTCTGAACTTGCCGAGTAACCCACTCTTTGTAGGTCTCCTCGTCGCAGTGAGGTTCAATTCCGTCAGTGGATCTATCCATCGTTCAATTCTCCCGTGATTGTGTTGACGTCTGTTACCGGTCCCGCCTCAACGAATCGCCCGATACCCCTCAACATCCAGCACGCTCGTCGTCAGTCCACTCGCCGGGGTGTAGATCGCGCCTTTCACCGTCGAGAACGGAACGCCTTTGCTGCCCAGCGAAACGTAGCGCTCGCCCTGATCCAGCTCGGTGAACCAGGTGTAGGAACACTTTTCCATGGCCTTGTATTTCGCTGCCGCGTTGACGATGGCGGCGGTGTGGTTTCGCAGGTTGGCGTCGGTGAGGTTGAGGTTCTTCTCGAGCACGGTGCCCCAGCGTTTCAGACAGACCTCGGCAAAGTGGCGGACGATGAGGCCGGGTTCGGCCAGCACTTTTGGACCGCTGTTGCCGTCGGCGGAGGCGTTGCCGACCAGGGTGGCGTGACGGCCGGGCATGGGGAATATGCTGGTCCTGGTGCCGGTCGCGGTTTGCGGGATGACGCAACTGAAGCCCTTGGAGCGCTCATCCCGCGCGTAGAAACCCACATACTCTTTTACGTTGGCGTTGAGCTTGACCCGTTGTTCCTGAAAGTTGCCAATGCCCGGCACCGGATCAATGGCAAAGATATTCACCGGAATGTTTTTCAGTGCACTGTCGTTGAACATGGCATTGGCCAGCATGTGACAACTGATACCGCCACGGCTCCAGCCCACCAGATTGACTTTTGTTGGAGTGACACCGTCCTTGCGAAAGGTTTTAATAATTTGCTCCTGTAACTTCTGTTGCGTAACGCTGCGTTCCCCATAGTTATATTTACGCCACATCCAGGAACCTTCGACTTTTACCTCTTCAATCGGGATGCCGGCTGCTTTGAGACGGTTGTATTCCGCTTCGGTCAGTTGCTCGCGCTGCCAGTCACATTTGCCTTTGATGATGTTCATCGCATGTTGGACGTTTTCCTCCCAGCCCTTGCCGAACAAGGTTCCGCTGAGGCCGTAGTCCTTGGATTGGATGAACAGTTCATCGGCTTGCAGGTTGCTGGTACCGGGGCCATCGACGACGATCCACTCGGCGAACTCGCGCCCGGTGTGATGAGAGGCCAGTGTGGAGACCAATTCCCCATTCCAATAGTTAATATGTGCATTATCAAACTTTGTCGAGCCTGTACCGCAGAAGAAAATAGTTAGAGTCGTCATGTTATTGCTCTTGATTGATGTAAGAGCAGGCAGGTTAGTTCCGGTTTTTGTTGGAGTGGAAGCGATGGGTTGTTGCGAGCTTTGTAAGTGTGGCTGGCAGTGTCAGTTATTTATTCGTTGTCTGGCAACTTCCAGTAAGTCACAACCGTCTTGCGTCAACAAATAAAGCGCATTAACGATGTTGGGGATGTCTTTTACGTCGGCCTGTTTGAAACACAAGCAGTAAAGAGTTTCCAGCAGATCGCTGGCGGCGCGCAGGCGTTGGTCGGCGGCATTGAGCAAGTCGCCCGGTTTTGCCTCGGTGTCGATAACCAATACCGGGTTTTCACCGTCGCAAGTCTTGAGAGAACGAAAACGGGTATTCAGCGGTTTGTACATGTTCATGATTGAGGTGTGTCCTTTGCGAAGTTGCTTCGGCGAGCCGACACAGGGTTTTCAGCTGCGCCGGCCACTATAGAAGGGCTCCATCGAATGGGACAAGACAGCCACGATGGACAGATTTCGTAGGGGTTTTTCCGGGGTTAGGGCATTTTCCCTACGCGTTTTTGCGGCTTTTTCACAGCCAAACCCTGAGGGGCGAAATTTCCCACGTGTTTGTCGGGCGAATCCCGGTAAACCTCTGTATGGTGCGCGCCAGAATCCGTAGGGCGTTTCCAGGCGTCCGACACAGACTTAAAGGGAATTAGGTATGCAGTGGCTACGAATGGCCTCGATCGTTTTGCTGTGGGCCAGTGGTTGTCGTCTGGCGTTGGCCTTCGACACGGGTAACGGGTTGGTGCTTGCCAACCTGGAGCGCACCGGTTGGCCCGACGCGCTCGCCACTCAGGCCGACATCGATACGGCTTCCCGCGCTGAGGTGCTGGTTTTCGGCAAGGCGCTGTTGGCGAGCGAAGCCCTGGACGAGCGGGAACTCACACAACGACTGGGCGTGCAGCAAATGCAGCTCAAGTCGATCAGACAAGTACGCGACGGTCTGTGGGATCGCTTGCTCAACACCTACCGCAATGCCAGCACTCACTGCGACGAGCAAGCATTTTGCCCCCGGGTGCGCAGCGTTGCCGACTTGCGTCAACTGGCGGCAGCCTTCACCGGCGATATCAGCCCGGCTCATGCACAATGGGCGAGCAAGAGCCTCGATGTGCATGAACGGGTACTGGATGAGCAATTGCGGGTAGCCGTATTGCGGCCCTGACACAGCGCTTGCGGGGGTTAGGTCGAGGGCGCTTCGGTGACGGTCACGACGCTGGCCAGGATCGGCGGAAAGTCGTCGGGAGAGGGCGTGCAGCCTCCCAGCAGCAGGGAGGCAAAGATCAGGGCGAGGGGCAGTTTCAAGTTGTTCGACATATTCACTCCTTGTTGAAAATCCATGCGCATGGGCCGTCCTGGCTCAAGGCGTGACGGACAATACCCTCGGGTCGATTCACGCGGCGATGAACAAAGTGTTTCATTTGTTTGATCCCTTGACCGAGCCGTCGACGCTGTATCATCCCGTATCGATTTGACCCCCGACCTTTTCTCGACTCGCTGCGATCGCCCGCTAGGCTGTTGGCATCACAGCGGTCAACGGAGTGACAGCGAATGCACAACACCCTGGAACAGGTTTTCGGTTATCCACAGTTTCGACCCGGTCAGGAGGCCGCAATCAGCGCCGTTCTCGCCGGACGCTCGGCAGCCGCGATATTTCCCACCGGCTCCGGCAAGTCCCTTTGTTACCAGGTGCCGGCACTCCTGCTGCCACACCTGACGCTGGTGGTCTCGCCGCTGCTGGCACTGATGCAGGATCAGCTCGAGTTTTTGCGACGGCACGGGATTTCGGCAGGCAGCATCGATTCTGCGCAGAGCCGCGAAGACGCCAACGATGTGATGGCCCGCGCTCGTTCAGGCGAGCTGAAGATCCTGATGATTTCCGTGGAGCGTTTGAAGAACGAGCGCTTTCGCAACTTTTTGCAGCAGGTACCGATCTCGCTGCTGGTGGTGGACGAGGCGCACTGCATCTCAGAGTGGGGCCACAACTTCCGTCCCGATTACCTCAAGCTGCCGGACTACCAGCGCCAGTTCAACATCCCGCAAACCTTGTTGCTGACCGCTACGGCAACGCCGAAAGTCATCGCCGACATGCAGGCGAAATTCGCCATCGCCGAAGAGGATGTGGTGACCACCGGTTTCTATCGGCCGAACCTCAATCTGCTGGTCGAACCAGTGCGTGGGCAGGACAAGCGCCGACGCCTGGTGGAGTGGATGAGCGCGCGCGCGGGCCAGCCGAGCATCGTCTACGTGACCCTGCAGAAAACCGCCGAGCACATCGCCGAACATCTTGAGCGCAATGGCATTCAGGCCGAGGCCTATCATGCCGGTTTGCCCCATGAGCAGCGGGACGCGATCCAGAAGCGCTTCATGGGCGGGCAGTCCAATTGCATTGTTGCCACCATCGCCTTCGGCATGGGCATCGACAAGAGCGACATCCGCAACGTGGTGCATTTCGACCTGCCCAAATCCATCGAAAACTACAGCCAGGAAATCGGCCGCGCCGGGCGTGACGGGCAGCCCTCCGACTGCCTGGTGCTGGCCAATCGCGATAGCCTCAACGTGCTGGAAAACTTCGTGTATGGCGACACGCCGGAGCAAGATGGCATTCGTCACGTGCTCGACGAGTTGCAGGCCGCCGCGCCCGAAGGCCAATGGGAATTTTTGCTTGGGCCGTTGGCGGACCAGAGCAACATTCGTTCGTTGCCTTTGAAGACGTTGCTGGTGCAGTTGGAGCTCCGAGGGCTGATTGCCCCGCGCTACGCCTACTACGCCGAATACCGTTTCAAATACCTGCTGGAGCCCGAGGCGTTGCTCGAGCGTTTCGAAGGTGAACGCAGGGATTTCATCGCCGCGATCATCCAGACCTCAAGCCGCGCACGCACCTGGGCCACGGTGAATTTCGAGGCGATGTACGAACAGTATTCCGCCGAGCGCAACCGGGTGGTCAAGGCGCTGGATTATTTCCAGGAAAAGGGCTGGGTCGAGCTCGAGAGCAAGCAGATGACCGAGGTCTACAACGTCTTGCACGGCGATTTCGACAGCCAGACCCTGAGCGCTGAACTGCATGACTATTTCACCCGCCATGAGCAAACCGAAGTAGCGCGGATTCACGCTATGCTCGAGCTGTTCGCCACCGAGCGATGCCTCGGATATCGGCTGGCCGAATATTTCGGCGATCACAATGCGCCGCAGCAGTGCGGGCATTGCTCGGTGTGCCACGGGCAAGTCGCCCGGCTGCCGGCACCGCCGGAATTGCCGGCGCTTGTGGATAAAAATTTTGCAGCATTGTGTGGCGAGTTTATCCACAGGCATCAGCAGCACTCGGGCAGTGCTCCGTCGGCGGAGCGGTTGACCCGGTTTCTGTGCGGAATCAGCGTGCCGTTGTTTACCAAACTCAAGGCGCGGGCCATTTCCGGGTTTGCGGCGCTGGAGGAGTATCCCTACGCCGATGTTCGAGCCTGGGCTCAGGCGCATCTTTGAGGTCCCAGATTCATCTGCTGAATGTCGATCATCACGGCAATGAACTTCAAAAATGCCCGGTGGCTGACTATGGTGATGGCTGTCTTCGGATCGCCAACAAGAGAACAACATGAGCCAGACATCCTTCACTATTCAGCAGGCCGCCGTGATCGGCGCAGGCACCATGGGCCGCGGCATTGTCATGTGCCTGGCCAACGCCGGCGTGTCAGTACAGTGGGTCGATAACAATCCGCAGATGCTCGAGCAGGCGCTTTCCACCGTGGCCGATACCTACGCGCACAACGTGCGACAGGGGCGCATCGATCAGGCCGAGGCCGATGCGCGGATTGCCCGTATCAGCGCGGCGGCGGACTATGTGGCGATCCGCAACGTCGACCTGGTGATCGAGGCGGTGTACGAGAATCTTGAGCTCAAGCAGAAGATTTTCCGTGAGCTCGATGGGGTGCTCAAGCCCGAGGCGCTGCTGGCGAGCAATACTTCGGCGCTGGACATCGACGCCATTGCGGCCGCGACACGGAGACCGACTCAAGTGCTGGGCCTGCATTTCTTCAGCCCGGCGCACATCATGAAGTTGCTGGAAATAGTCCGTGGCGCGCAGACCTCGCCGGCGGTGCTTGAGGCTGCGCTCGGGCTGGGCAAGCGCATGGGCAAAGTCAGTGTGGTATCGGGCAACTGCCACGGTTTTATCGGCAACCGCATGCTGCATCCGTATGTGCTCGAGGCGCGCAAGATGTTGCTCGAAGGGGCGTATCCTCACCAGGTCGATGCCGCGTTGCAGAGCTTCGGTTTTGCCATGGGGCCGTTTCGCATGTACGACGTGGTCGGCATCGATCTCGAGTGGCGTGCCCGCGAACTGGCTGGCAAAGGGCAGGACGCGCCGCAGGTTCAGGTGGATAACCGCCTGTGCGAGCTGGGTCGCTTCGGTCAGAAGTCCGGCAAGGGTTATTACCATTATGAGCCGGGCAGCCGTCAGGCCGAGCATGATCCCGAGGTCGATGCGCTGGTGTTGAGCGTCAGCGAAGGGTTGGGGTTTCATCGGCGGGATATCGGCTCGGAGGAGATCCTCGAGCGGTGCTTGCTGGCATTGGTCAACGAGGGTGCGAAGATCCTGCAGGAAGGGATTGCCGAGTCGGCGCAGGACATCGATCAGGTCTATCTGAATGGCTACGGCTTCCCGGCGGAGCGGGGCGGGCCGATGGCCTGGGCGGATGATCAGGGGCTGGCCGACATTCACAAGCGATTGCTGGCGCTGGAGACCCGGCAGGGCGATCACTGGCGGCCGGCGCCATTGATCGGCGAGCTGGCGGCGCGAGGCAAGGGTTTTTACCTTTAGACTGAGCCGATCACTCCAGGAATCGACACTGATGTCCAACCCGATGCCGCAACGCAGCGATTTCCCGCACTTCCAGCCGATCACCACGCGCTGGCATGACAACGACGCCTACGGTCACGTCAATAACGTTACCTATTACAGCTTCTTCGACACGGCGGTGAATACCTACCTGATCCAGGTCGGAGGGCTGGATATCCATGACGGCGAGGTGGTGGGGTTTGTGGTGAGTTCGTCCTGCGACTACTTCGCGTCGATTGCTTTCCCGGATCGAATCGAGATCGGCTTGCGGGTCGGCAAACTGGGCAACAGTTCGGTGCAATACGAACTGGCGGTGTTCAAGGCCGGGGAAGATGAGGCCTGTGCCGCCGGGCGCTTCGTGCATGTATTCGTCGACCGGGCATCCAATCAGCCGGTGTCGATTCCGGCCCTGTTGCGCGAAGCGCTGGAACGTTTGACCGTGTGACGGGCAAAAAAAATCGCAGCCCGGGGGAGCTGCGATTCGGGTATACCGGTCGATGAGGCCTGGCCTCAGTCGCGGTAATAGCGGTGGTGCTTGCGATGGCCATAGGCATGACCACGACCTGGGTGACGGTCACGGTAATAGCGACGATCATCGTGGCGACGATCGTAACGACGATCATCGTCATCGCTCTTGTTGCCCATGTAGTTGCCCAGCGCGCCACCCGCGCCACCGCCGGCTGCTGCGCCGATCAGGCTGCCGGTGGTGCCGCCCATGCTGCGGCCGACCACGTTACCGCCGGCTGCGCCCAGCGCACCGCCGATGGCTGCTTCGCCACGGCTGCGCTTGTCGGCGCCGACCGCACTACCACCCGCGCCACCCAGGGCTGCGCCAATGGTTGAACCTGTACTGCCGCCTAACGATTGACCGACGACCGAGCCAAGAACCCCGCCCAATGCGCCGCCCACACCTGCTTCGGTGGTGCCTCCGGCAGAAGCGAAGCCACTGACCAGGCCAAGGGACAACAAGAGAATCGAGGAGAACTTCATAGAGGAGCCTCAAAGGGATGACGGCGCGATCCTGAGGCTCTGGAATGGGCGTGACAATCGAAATCCGACGAATAACACGACTTGTATACAATTCTGCAAGTTACTGATTTTTGGGCGGAACTTAACGGATTTTCGCCGGTCTTTAACTACTTCGGACAGGCCGCTTTGATACAAGGCGGCCTTTTTTGTGGGCGTTTGAAAAGTGTTCGCGCAGGAAAAAATCATTGATTCGGCTGCCGCTTTCGCGAGCAAGCTCGCTCCCACAGTGACGCGTTCTTCCAGAAGAGACCCGTACTCATGTGGGAGCGAGCTTGCTCCGGGCGGCGTTCCGACGAAGGCGCCCGTTCAGGCGTCGTATCAGGCCGATTTGGCCATGATCAGCCCCGTCTCACTCGCCGCTTCCAACCGGATAGCAATGAACTTCGACGTCGGCGTATGGCTGCCATCACCGGTGCTTTCCAGCGGCACCAGCGGGTTCACCTCAGGGTAATAAGCTGCCGCCTGCCCGGCCGGAATATCGAACGCCAGCAGCGTGAAGCCTTTCACCCGACGCTCGCGACCATCATCCCACAGCGACACGATGTCAGCCTTCTGCCCCGGCTTGAAGCCCAGACGAATGATGTCCGCCTCGTTGGCGAACAGCACGTCGCGCTGTCCCTTGACCCCGCGATAACGGTCGTCGAGACCATAGATCGTGGTGTTGTACTGATCGTGGGAACGCATCGATTGCAGGATCAGGTCTGGCAGTTTGCCGGTGGCGCGAGTGCGCTCGTGGATCAGGTCCTTGGGCAGCATGTTCGGCTTGAAGTTGGCCCGGCCGGAAGTGGTGTTCCACTTGCGTGCACCGGCGCTGTTGCCGAGGTAGAAACCGCCCGGATTCTTGACCTTCTCGTTGAAATCCTTGAAGCCCGGAATGGTGTCGGCGATCAGTTCGCGGATGCGTCGGTAGTCGGCCACCAGCCAGTTCCAGTCCACCGGTTTGCTGCCCAGGGTCGCGGCGGCGATGCCGGCGATGATCGACGGCTCCGAGCGCATCTGGTTCGACAGCGGCTGAAGTTGACCGTTGGAGGCGTGCACCATGCTGAACGAGTCTTCCACGGTGACGGCTTGCGGGCCTTCGGTCTGGATATCAATGTCGGTACGACCCAGGCACGGCAGGATGAGTGCGTCCTTACCGTGGGCCAGATGGCTGCGGTTGAGCTTGGTGCTGATCTGCACGGTCAGGTCGCAGTTGCTCAGCGCCTGGAAGGTGCGTGGGCTGTCCGGTGTCGCCTGGGCGAAGTTGCCGCCCAGACCGATAAATACCTTGGCGCGACCTTCGGCCATCGCGTGAATCGCTTCAACCACATTGTGCCCGTTGTGACGTGGCACCTTGAACTGGAAGCGACGCTCCAGGGAATCGAGGAAGGCCACTGGCGGGCGCTCGTTGATCCCCATCGTGCGGTCGCCCTGCACGTTACTGTGGCCGCGCACCGGGCACAGACCTGCGCCAGGCTTGCCGATATTGCCGCGCAGCAGCATCAGGTTGGCGATTTCCTGGATGGTCGGTACCGAATGACGATGCTGGGTGATGCCCATCGCCCAGCACATGATCACGTTCTTGCCTTTGGCGTACATGCGCGCCGCTTGTTCGATTTCTACCAGGGTCAGGCCGGACTGCGCGACGATCTGCTCCCACGGCGTGTCATCGACAACGCCGAGGTACTCCAGCACGTTGATGCTGTGTTCATTGAGGAAATCGTGATCGAACACTGCCGGTGCGCCAGCCTTTTGCGCATCGCGCTCCCATTGCAGCAGGAACTTGGCCATACCCCGCAGTACCGCCATGTCGCCGCCCAGCGCCGGGCGGAAATAGGCGGTGTTGGTCGGTTTGTCACCGTTGGTGAGCATTTCGATCGGGTGCTGCGGATGCTGGAAGCGTTCCAGCCCACGTTCTTTCAGCGGGTTGACGCACACCACCTGAGCACCACGTTTCACCGCTTCACGCAGCGGCTCGAGCATGCGCGGGTGGTTGGTGCCGGGATTCTGGCCCCAGACAAAAATCGCATCGGCATGCTCGAAGTCGTCAAAGGTCACGGTGCCTTTGCCGACGCCGACACTCTGCGCCAATGCCACGCCGCTCGCCTCGTGACACATGTTCGAGCAGTCGGGAAAGTTGTTGGTGCCGAAGGCGCGCACGAACAGTTGATACAGGTACGCCGCTTCGTTGCTGGCGCGGCCCGAGGTGTAGAACTCGGCCTGATCCGGGCTCGACAGCGCTTGCAGGTGTTTGCCGATCAGCGCGTAGGCATCGTCCCAACTGATGGGCTTGTAGCGATCGGTTTCGGCGTCATACACCAGCGGCTCGGTCAGACGGCCCTGATATTCGAGCCAGTAGTCGCTCTGCTCCAGCAACGAGGTGACGCTGTGCTTGGCGAAGAATTTGCCATCGACGCGGCGCTTGGTCGCTTCCCAGTTCACCGCTTTGGCGCCGTTCTCGCAGAACTTGACCATCCCGCTTTCCGGCGAATCGCCCCAGGCGCAGCCCGGGCAGTCGAAACCGCCGTTCTGGTTGGTCTTGAGCATCATGCGCAGGTTTTTCAGCGCGTTGTCGCTGGTCAGCCAGGCCTGGGCCACGCTGATCAGTGCGCCCCAGCCACCGGCTGCACCCTTGTAAGGCTTGTAGCGCGGGACGGGTTTCTGGTCGGCTTGATGATGTTGGCTCACAGGTGTTTCTCCATTTCTGGGCTATACACCCGCGGCGCATTCTTCTGCGGCAGGTGGATGAGATTGAGGTTGTGGCGCCGGGCCCATTGCACGGCGAGGCCGGTGGGCGCGGACAGGCTGACCAGGGTCTGAATCCCGGCTCGCAAAACTTTCTGGATCAATTCGAGACTGCAACGGCTGGTGACAATCGCCAGCCCGCCGGCTGTGGATATCTTTTGCCGGATGAGGCCGCCGATCAGCTTGTCGAGGGCGTTGTGCCGGCCGATGTCTTCGCGGCCCAGCAGCAGTTCACCACTGGCGTTCATGAACACCGCCGCATGCACCGCGCCGCAGTGCTGGCCCAGCGGCTGGAACGCACCGATGCGCTGGCGCAGACCGTCGAGCCATTCGATGGGCGGCAAGGGTGCGCCGGGCAAGACCTTGAGATCAGGCAACGCCTGCTCCACCGCCTCCACACCGCACAACCCGCAACCACTGGTACCGGCCAGTTGCCGACGCTGCTGTTTAAGGTTCCAGAAGGCGCGATTGGCGATGGTCACTTGCGCGTATTGCGCCGAGCCCGAACCGCTCAGTTGCAGGTCGTAGATGTCCGAGGCGTCTTCGATGATGCCGCTGCCGAGGCTGAAGCCGACGATGAAGTCTTCAAGGTCGGTCGGCGTTACCAGCATCACGGCCTGACTGATGCCGTTGTAGGCAATCGCCAACGCGACTTCTTCGGCCAGCGCAGTGCTGGCCGACTCCGCGAGGGGAAGGTCGCTGTAGCTGTAGGTCTGACTGGCGGCAGGCGCGGGCGTTTCGAGAGCAGGCGCCGCGCAGGCCGGGCGCTTGGCGTTCATGGCATCACCGACGGATTGATCAACGTTAAGACTAGGCGCGGCAAGATGTCGCGTCTAATCGCTAGTGTCGATCCTTCGATAGATGCGGTCGATCAAGCGTCCGTTGGTGATTTTTGATAGAGCGCGAAACAGGCCTCGGCCAGCGCCGAGCGGGGTGCCCCGCGACGCATGATCAGGCCCAGTCGGGCGAGGGTCTGGGCGTTTTCGATGGGTTGCAGGCGCAGGTTATCCGTGAGGTTTTCCAGGCCACCATCGAGTGGCATCACCGCGCAGCACAGGCCGCCGTGCACAGCCTGCAACAATTGGTGAACGGCGTCGGTTTGCAGCAACGGTTGCGGCGTAAGGCCACGGCTGTGGAAGTTATGGTCGATGGACTGGCGAAAGTGCATGCCGCTGGTGAGCATGCCAAGAGGCAGTTCGATCAGCGACTCCCAGCTCAGGGGCGCTTCGCCAAAACTGAAGAACCGCTGGTCGTAGAGCAGGCCCATCCGGGTTTCACTGAAGGCCAGGGATTCAAAACGCTCGCCGTCGAGGCGATCAAGGTAAGACACGCCAATGTCGATGCGGTTGTTCGCCAGTTGTTCCAGAACCTGTTCGGAGCTCAGCGATGACAGTTCGAAACGCAAGTTCGGATGCTGTGCGTGCAGGCGCTGCATCAAAGGCAGCGCATCGAAACTCGACAACGGCACCACGCCCAGCCGCAGGGTGCCGATCAGATTGCCGCGACAGGCCGCCGCTTCCGCCTGCAAGCCGTCGTAGGCCGCCAACACCGTACGCGCCCAGGCCAGCACCCGTTCGCCCGGCGCGGTGAACCCTTCAAAGCGCTGGCCACGGTTGACCAGCGGCAGGTCGAGTTCTTCCTCGAGGCTGCGCAGGCGCATCGACAGGGTCGGCTGGGTAATGTGGCAGCGGGCGGCGGCCTGGCCGAAATGGCGGGTTTCGTCGAGGGCGATGAGGAATTTCAGCTGCTTGATGTCCATCTTCGCTCCGGGGCGCTGACAAGGGTGGGCGATTCTACCGCTTGCGCGGGGGCAGGGTCATTGGTCGGGCCGGAACCGGGTTTGTCCGGGGTGGTCTAGGCTTTGTCGACTGACCCTTTATTCCATGGAGTGAACGCAATGAGCCTTTTCAGCTTTCTGAAAGAAGCAGGTGAAAAAATCCTCGACGCACTGACGCCGGACAAGGCTGAAGCTAACGGCGAGGCGTTGACCAAACACGTGCAGGACGCGCTGACCGGCATCGACACTTCGAAGATCCAGGTCAAGGTTGAAGGCGAGAAGGTCATCGCCACCGGCGAGGCGGCCACCCAGGAGGAAAAAGAAAAAATCCTGCTGGCGCTGGGCAACGTGGCTGGTGTCAGCGGCGTGGACGATCAGATCACCGTCACCGGCGGCGTTGCCGCTGCTGCAAAATTTGTCACGGTCGAGAAGGGCGATACGCTGAGCGCGATTTCCAAGCGTGTGTACGGCGACGCCAACAAGTACAACAAGATTTTCGAGGCCAACAAGCCTCAGCTCAAGCATCCGGACAAGATCTATCCGGGGCAGGTGCTGCGCATTCCCGAGTAACCGCAAATACCGCTATCGCGAGCAGGCTCGCTCCCACATTGGAATGCATTTCAGTTGTGGGAGCGAGCCTGCTTGCGATGGGGACGATGCGGTCTACAGGCCCGCAATCAAATCCCGATAATCCTCGACCGCTGCAAACTCCCCGGTATCCTTCGGTCCTTTGCGGCTGTCCGGCTCCTTCACGGCCAACAGATGCGCCACGCCGAAATTCCGCGCACTGCGCAGGATCGGCAAGGTGTCGTCGATGAACAGGCTGCGTGCCGGGTCAAAGCCGATGTCAGCCTGCAACGCATCCCAGAATTGCGGGTTCTCCTTGGGAAAACCGTAATCGTGCGAGCTGATCAGCCGCTCGAAGTACGGCGCCAGTTCGATTCGTTCGAGTTTCAGCGACAGTGAATCACGGTGCGCGTTGGTGATCATTACCACGCGTTTGCCGGCGCGTTTGATGGCCTCCAGAAAGGTATCGGCGTCCGGGCGCAGAGCGATCAGGTGGGCGGTTTCCAGTTTCAGTTCGCGAACTGACAGCTTAAGTTCCGCGCTCCAGAAGTCCAGGCAGTACCACTGCAACTGACCGGCATGGCGTTCGAACAACGGCTGCAATTCCATTTCCGCCATGGCCCGGCTCACGCCATGCAGTTCGGCGTAGCGTTGCGGCAAGTGTTCCAGCCAGAAGTGGTTGTCGAAGTGCAGATCCAGCAACGTGCCGTCCATGTCCAGCAGAACGGTATCGATGTCGGACCAGGGTAGTGAAGGCATGGCAACGTCTCGAGCGGTAGAAGGATATCCGACGCAAACAATCGGAAAAGCCGCGTTATAGTAGCGCGTTCACGCCAAGGAGCTTTGCATGCGCCAGAAACCCACCGTACTTGCCCGCGAGATCGTCGCCACCAGCCGGCTGTTCTGCGTCGAAGAGCTGAAGCTGCGTTTCTCCAACGGCGTGGAACGCACCTACGAGCGACTGGTCGGCAAGGGCGCCGGCTACGGCGCGGTCATGATCGTGGCAATGCTCGATACCGAGCACGCGGTGCTGGTAGAGGAGTATTGCGGCGGCACCGACGAATATGAACTGTCGCTGCCCAAAGGCCTGATCGAACCCGGCGAAGATGTCCTGGCTGCCGCCGAACGCGAGCTCAAGGAAGAGGCCGGTTACGGCGCGCGACAACTGGAGCATCTGACCGAGTTGTCGTTGTCCCCCGGTTACATGAGCCAGAAAATCCAGGTGGTGCTGGCTACCGACCTGTACGAAGAACGTCTCGAAGGCGACGAACCCGAGCCGATGCGCGTGGACAAGATCAACCTGCGAGAGCTGTCGACGCTGGCGCAGAATCCGAATTTCAGTGAGGGGCGCGCCCTGGCGGCGCTGTACCTGACCCGCGACCTGTTGACCCAGCGCGGATTTTTTCAGTCATGAGTGAGATATCGATGAATTTTCCCCATCCGTTGATGGCGCCGGTGGTTGAGTTGGCCCTGCGGGCCGGTGAGGCGATTCTGCCGTTCTGGCGTGCCGATGTGGCGGTCACCGCCAAGTCCGATGATTCGCCAGTGACGGCGGCGGACATGGCCGCTCACCATGTGATCGTGGCCGGTCTGACGGCGCTGGATCCGAGCATTCCGGTGCTGTCCGAAGAAGACGCCAATATCCCGCAAAGCGTACGTGCAGGCTGGCAGCGCTGGTGGCTGGTGGATCCGCTGGACGGCACCAAGGAGTTCATCAGCGGCAGCGAAGAATTCACCGTCAACATCGCACTGATCGAGAACGGCCGGGTAGTGTTCGGTGTGGTGTCGATGCCAACCAACGGTCGCTTCTACGTCGGCGGAGCCGGGCTTGGTGCCTGGCGCGGCGATACGGGCGGTACGCCGCTGGCGATTCAGGTGCGTGATGTGCCCGGTCCTGGCGAACCCTTCACCGTGGTCGCCAGCCGCCGTCATTCGAGCCCCGAGCAGGAACGCCTGCTGGCCGGTTTGAGCGCCAGCCTGGGCGAGTTGCAACTGGCCAATATCGGCAGTTCGCTGAAGTTCTGTCTGGTGGCCGAAGGTGCAGCGGATTGTTACCCGCGACTGGCTCCGACTTCGCAGTGGGACACGGCAGCCGCGCAGGGTGTTCTGGAAGGGGCGGGCGGCGAAGTGCTGGACCTGAGTGGCGATGCATTCTGTTATCCACCACGGGAATCGTTGTTGAACGGTTTCTTCCTGGCATTGCCGGCGAAAGCCGCGTGGCGGGCGAAGCTGCTCGAACTCGCCCGTTCGTAAACGCGTTCTGTCTTCAGCGGTGCAGGACGTACTGCCCGCTGAACGTCACTGCATCCTCCTCGCTCCCGGCATTGACCACCCGCGTATGCAGAGTCAGCCGCGCCCGTCCGTAGCGCTGATACATCGCCAGAAACTTCTTCCACACCGCAGCGCTCGGTGACGGGCAGATCGCAATGGCATCGCCGGTGACCGGCAGTGGATAACTGATCTGCCCTACCTGGATCACGATGTGCCCGTCCTCGATGCCTTCCTCTTTCAAACGCAAATGCAGCCAGCCCCAACCCGCCAGCACAGCGCCGCAATACAGACTGCCACCGAACATGGTGCTCTTGTGATTGACGTTGGCGTCCAGCGGCAATTGCAGGCGCAATTGCTGTTCCTGCCAGTCGAGCACTTTGAGGCCCATGTCCCGGGTCAGCGGGATGTCGTGGTGAAGAACGGATTCCAGATAACGACTGTCGTGCTTCATGCCCGGGCCTCTTGGAGCAGAAAAGTGAATTGAACGTGCTTCATTCGGATTCGTCGGAATGGCCGCCGCTGCCAGCGAAATTCAGCCCATGCTTGCGCAGTTTGTCGTGCAGGGTCTTGCGCGGAATGCCCAAGGCTTCGGCGAGACTGCGTACGGAACCGTGAGAGCGGGCCAGTTCGGCGGCAATCAGGGATTTCTCGAAGTTTTCCACTTGCTCGCTGAGCCCTCCCGCCGTGATTTCGACGGTGGTGCCGGAGCTGCCATCGGGCTGCGTGTTGTCCAGTGCCAGTTCCAGGCCGAGGGCAAAGCGCTCCGCCGCGTTCTGCAACTCCCGCACATTGCCCGGCCATGAGTGACGCAGCAGCAAGGCCCGTTGCGCCGGTTGCAGTTCGTGCGGTGGCAGACCATGGCGAGCGCTGGCTTCGTCGGCGTAATGCTGGAACAGCATCAACGCGTCTTCGCCCCGTTCACGCAACGGCGGAATGCGCAGCGGCGCCACGTTGAGGCGGTAATACAGATCGGCACGGAAACGTCCCTGATCGGCGGCCTGGCGCAGGTCTTCCTTGGTGGCCGCGATGACGCGGATGTCCAAAGGTATCAACTGATTGCCGCCCAGGCGTTCAACCACCCGCTCCTGCAACATGCGCAGCAGCTTGACTTGCACGTCCATGCTCATGCTTTCGATTTCGTCGAGGAACAGCGTGCCGCCATTGGCGAATTCGAACTTGCCGATCCGACGCTTTTGCGCGCCGGTGAAGGCGCCGGGCTCATGGCCGAACAATTCGCTTTCGACCACCGACTCGGCCAGCGCTCCGGCGTTGATTGCCACGAACGGGCCGTTACGCCGACTCGAAAGATCATGCAGAGCACGGGCGACGACTTCCTTGCCGGCACCGGTTTCGCCGAGGATCAGCACGTCGGCCTTGGTCGCCGCCAGCGCGCCGATCTGTTCGCGCAGGCGCGACATCGGCGCGGACTGACCGACCAGCCGCGCGCTTAGCTCGTTGCGATCACTCAGGGCCATGCGCAGGCTGCGGTTGTCCAGCACCAGGCGGCGCAGGGCCAGGGCGCGGCGCACGCTGTCGAGCAGGGCGTCGCTGGCAAAGGGTTTTTCCAGAAAGTCATAGGCACCGGCGCGCATGGCCTGCACGGCCAGTGGCACGTCGCCGTGGCCGGTGATCAGCAGCACCGGCAGCTCCGGGTCTTGAGCATGCAGTTCGCCCAACAGTTCCAGGCCATCCATGCCGGGCATGCGGATGTCGCTGACCACGACGCCCGGCCAGTCGCGCTCCAGTTGTGCGGCCAGGCCCTTGGCTTCGGACAGCGGAAGAATTTTCAGGCCGGCCAGATCCAGAGTCTGGCCGAGGGCCTGACGCAGGTGCGGATCGTCGTCGATCAGCACCACCTGAATGCGGTTGTCGATGGTCATGCGCTTCGATCCTCGGACGGTTGCAGGCTGACCCCGGGCGCGCCGGCGCGCAGCCGCAGGGTGATCAAGGCGCCACCTTGCTTGTGGTTGGCGAACGACAGTTCACCACCGAAGGCGCGCATCAGGGTTTCGCAGATGGCCAACCCCAGACCGAGGCCCTGGGTGCGGGTCTTGGTCGTGTAAAACGGTTCGCTGGCGCGGCCCAGGGCTTCCATGCAGAAACCCGGGCCATTGTCGCGAATGTACAGATTGACGCCTTCGTCAGTGGATTCGGCACTCAGCCACAGTTTGCGCGGCGGGCCTTTTTCCGTGAGGGCATCGAGGGCGTTGGCCAGCAGGTTGCCCAGCACCTGGCGCAGGCGGGTTTCCCCGGCCTCGACCCACAAGGTGGCGGCCGGCAGATCGCGGATCAATTCAACGTCCATGCTGCGGCGCCGTTTGGCCAGCAGCGCCAATGCGTCGTCCAGCGCCGGTTGCAGGGCAACGCTTTCCGGGGCGTGGCGGTCGCGACGGGCAAAGGCGCGCAGGTGGGCGATGATCGACGCCATGCGTCCGGTCAGTTCGCTGATCAGTTTGAGGTTGCCGCGGGCATCTTCGGTGCGCTCATGGTCGAGCAGCACTTCGGCGTTTTCGGCGTAGCTGCGGATCGCCGCCAGCGGCTGGTTGAGTTCGTGGCTGATGCTCGCCGACATCGTCCCCAGCGCCGACAGTTTGCCGGCCTGCACCAGATCGTCCTGGGCCCGCACCAGCTCCTGCTGGGCCTGCTCGCGCTCGAGCACTTCCTGTTTCAGTCGGCGGTTGAGGCCTTCGAGATCACTGGTGCGCTCGGCGACCCGGCCCTCAAGCTCCCGCCGGGCCTTGGCTTCGAAAGCGATCCGTTCCAGGTAATGACGACGACGCTGCATCATCAGGCCCAGCAACAGCATCACCACCAGCAAGGTGGCGCCGCCGATCGCCACGACCGTGCGCACCGGTCGGTCGATCAACGTACGCGGGGCAAGGATGCTGACGCTCCAGCCGGTTTCCGCGATGTCCTGGGTCTGCGGTAGCCACGCGGTCGGACTCAGGTTCAACGGGCGAGGCTCTCGGGTCGGGTAGGGCTGGATGGCGGTGATCGCCGCGCGCTCGGCATCACTCAGGGTGCGGGTCGCGCGAAAACGCCATTCCGGGCGCGAGGTCAGGATGACCACGCCGTTGTGGTCGGTCACCAGCAGTTGTTCCGGGGTTTTGCCCCACAGGCTTTCGGTGTGGTCGAGGTCTACCTTGATCACCAGCACGCCGATGATTTTTTCGCCGCTGCGCACCGCGGCGGCGAAGAAGTAGCCGCGCTTGGCGGAAGTGGTGCCCAGACCGAAGAAGCGCCCGAGGCGGCCGGCCATGGCCTCGCTGAAGTACGGCCGGAAAGAGAAATTGCGGCCGACGAAACTGTCATGTTTGTCCCAGTTCGACGCCGCCAGCGTCTGGCCGTTGGTGTCCATCAGGTACATGACTTCGGCTCCGGTCTGCGCGGAGATGTTCTTCAACAGGCGGTTGGCATTGCCCTGGGTCACGCCGTCGTCCGGCGCCCCGAGTACTGCGCGCAACGCAGGCAGGTCGCCGAGAATTTGCGGCAGCACTTCGTAGCGATGCAGTGTGCCCAGCAGGTTGGCGACGTAGAGGTCGAGGGTCTGGCGGTTCTGGCCGGCCAGTTCGCTGCGGTAATAGCGCTCGGCCAGATGTTCCAGCGGCCACAGCAGCGGTGCCAGGCACAGGGCCAGCAGGGCGAGGCTGCGCCAGCGAGGGCGACGGGGAAGGGTCGGAGTCATGAGCATCGGGCGCCTGTGGGTACAGGCGCATTATGCCTAGGCTTGCAGGCGCAGTCTGCGCACCCGTGGCCGGGTGGGCAGCGGCGCTGAAGATTCACATAGAACTTCAGGAAAAGACGTCGGCATCCTTGAGGAAGGCAGCCACCTGATCCTTGGCTGACAGTTTCGGCGCTTCGTCCAGCTGCCAGTCGATGCCCAGATCCGGGTCGTCCCAGCGAATGCTGCGTTCGGCGGACGGGGTGTAGTAATCGGTGGTCTTGTAGAGGAATTCCGCGAATTCGCTCAGCACCACGAAACCGTGTGCGAAACCTTCCGGGACCCACAATTGGCGATGGTTGTCGGCGGAAAGACGCACGGCGACCCACTTGCCGAAATGCGGCGAGCTGCGACGGATGTCGACTGCCACGTCGAGCACTTCACCGGCAGTTACCCGGACCAGTTTGCCCTGAGTATTTTCCAACTGGTAATGCAGCCCGCGCAGAACACCTTTCTGCGAGCGCGAATGGTTGTCCTGGACGAATTGCGTGTCCAGGCCTGTAGCGTCCTTGAAGGCCTTCGCATTGAAACTTTCGTAAAAAAAGCCACGCTCGTCACCAAACACCTTGGGTTCGATGATCAAGACACCAGGCAGGTCGGTGGTGATTACATTCATGGGGATTTTCCAGTGGAAGGTGTGAATGGGCGACATTCTTGCGCAAAGTGCCGGTGGGCGCGAGGGGCCGGGAGCATTTCGTCCGAAGTTACATACTTTTCCTACGGAGCAGGGGTTGCGGATCGCCTGCAGCGGTGGCGATATAGGCGCCTAATAAAATTTCAGGGGTCGTTCCATGTCGTTCGCCACGTTGATCCATCGCGCCAGTTTGCCCAGCCCTCAGGTTTCGATGGAGCAGGCCCGGCATCTGCTGGCGCAGCATTACGGCTTGAACGGCACGTTGCAGGCCCTGGGCAGCCAGCAGGATCTCAATTACCGGGTCGACAGCGAGCGTGGGCGCTTCGTATTGAAGATCTGCCGGGGCGACTATTCGCTGGTTGAACTGCAGGCCCAGCATGCGGGCCTGAAATACCTGGCCGAGCGGGGCGCGGTGAAGGTGCCTCGGGTGATCGCGGCCAATAACGGCGCTGATCTGCTGACCCTCGACGTTGGTGGAGAGTCGGTGCATGTGCGGCTGCTCGATTACATCGAGGGCCAGCCACTGACGGCCCTTGATCATCTTGGCCACGAAGTCGTCGCCGGCTTCGGCCGGCTCTGCGGCGAAATGGATCTGGCCCTGGCCGGGTTCGACCATCCGGGACTCGAACGCACGCTGCAATGGGACGCGCGCCACGCCAGCGCACTGATCGAGCACCTGCTGCCGGTCATCGAAGACGAACGCCAGCGCACGCTGATCGCCGAGGCTGCCGAACAGGCCAGGCTTCGTTTGCAGCCGCTGCTGGAAAAGCTGCCGGTGCAGGCGATCCACATGGACATCACCGATGACAACGTGGTCTGGCAGCGCGATGCCCGGCGGCACTGGCAGTTGCAGGGCGTCATCGATTTCGGCGATCTGGTGCGCACCTGGCGCATCACCGATCTGTCGGTCACCTGCGCCGCGCTGCTGCATCACGCCGCCGGCGATCCGTTTGTGATCCTGCCGGCGGTGCAGGCCTATCACGCGGTCAATCCGCTGCAAAACGAAGAGCTGCTGGCGCTGTGGCCGCTGATCGTGGCGCGGGCGGCAGTGCTGGTGCTCAGTGGCGAGCAACAGGTCAGCATCGATCCGGGCAATACCTACAGCCGCGACAACCTCACCCATGAATGGGAAATCTTCCGGGTCGCCACTTCGGTGCCGCCGGCATTGATGGAGGCGGCGATTCTCACGGCGGTCGGCCAGATATTCCCGGCGATCGACAGTGAAGGCTTTGCGCCGTTGCTGCCGGGTCTGGTCGGGCGCGAATTCGCGTTGATCGATCTGGGGGTGCTGAGCGCGCACTTCGAGGCGGGCAATTGGGAGCAGCCCGGGATTGATCAGCGTCTGTTGAATGAAGCCGCCGCCATCCACGGTCTGGCGGCCAGTCGGTATGGGCAATACCGGTTGTCGCGCACCCGGCCTGACAGCGCCGATGAGCCAGAGACGTTCCCGTTGCACGTTGAATTGCATGTAGCCCAAGGCTCGGCGGTGGAAGCGCCGTTTGCCGGCGTGCTGCACCTGTCGGCCGATGGCGCGCTGCGACTCGACGGCCCGCAACTGAGCCTGCGTCTGTGGGGTGTGAAACCTTCGTTGCACAGCGGCGCAGCACTGGTCAAAGGTCAGGTGCTGGGTTCGGTGGAGGGTCCGTTGATCGTGCAATTGATTCGCGGCGCACAGCTTGAAGCACCGCTGTTCTGCACGCCGACCCGCGCGGCGGCATGGCAAGCGCTGTCCCCGTCGCCCGCAGCGCTGCTGGGCCTGGCCTGCGACGCTGAGCCCGAGCTGGACGCCGCAACCCTGCTGGCGCGCCGAGACGCCAGTTTCGCCCGCACCCAGAAACACTATTACGTTGACCCGCCACGAATCGAGCGCGGCTGGCGCAATCACCTGATCGACATGCAGGGCCGCTCCTATCTCGACATGCTCAACAACGTCGCGGTACTCGGGCACGGTCATCCGCGCATGGCGGCGGTGGCGAGCCGGCAGTGGTCGCTGCTTAACACCAACTCGCGGTTCAACTATGCGGCCGTTGCCGAGTTTTCCGAACGCTTGCTGAAGCTGGCGCCGGAGGGCATGGATCGGGTGTTTCTGGTCAACAGCGGCAGCGAGGCCAATGACCTGGCGATTCGTCTGGCGTGGGCCGCCAGCGGTGGGCGCGACATGATCAGCGTGCTGGAGGCCTATCACGGCTGGACGGTGGGCGCGGACGCGGTCTCGACCTCGATTGCCGATAACCCGAAAGCCCTGAGCAGTCGTCCGGACTGGGTGCATGCGGTGACCGCGCCGAACACCTATCGCGGCGAGTTTCGCGGCCCGGATTCGGCGCCGGATTACGTGCGCAGCGTCGAACAGCATCTGGCGCAGATCAATGAGCAGAAAAGGCAATTGGCGGGGTTCATCTGCGAGCCGGTCTACGGCAATGCGGGCGGGATTTCGCTGCCGCCGGGTTACCTGAAAAAAGTCTACGAAATGGTGCGCGCCCGGGGCGGCGTGTGTATCGCCGATGAGGTGCAGGTCGGTTACGGGCGCATGGGCCATTTCTTCTGGGGTTTCGAAGAGCAAGGCGTGGTGCCGGACATCATCACCATGGCCAAAGGCATGGGCAACGGCCAGCCGTTGGGCGCCGTGATCACCCGCCGGGAAATCGCCGAGGCGCTGGAAGCCGAAGGCTATTTCTTCTCGTCCGCCGGCGGCAGTCCGGTGAGCTGCCAGATCGGCATGGCGGTGCTCGATGTGATGGAAGAAGAAAAACTCTGGGAAAACGCCCAGGTGGTCGGCGCCCACTTCAAGGCCCGGCTGGAAGCGCTGATCGATCAATATCCGTTGGTCGGCGCGGTGCACGGTTCCGGGTTCTATCTGGGGGTCGAGCTGATCCGCAATCGGCAGACCCTGGAACCGGCGACCGAGGAAACCACGCTGTTGTGTGATCGCCTGCGGGAGCTGGGGATTTTCATGCAGCCGACCGGTGATTACCTGAACGTCCTGAAGATCAAACCGCCGATGGTCACCTCGCGTCAGAGCGTGGATTTCTTTGTCGACATGTTGGCGAAGGTGCTGGAAGAAGGGCTTTGAGGCCATCCGCGACCTTCAAATGCCGATTTGTATCGGCATTTGAAGGGGTTAATTCAGATTGTTTTTTCTTTATGGCTTCTAAAGCCGATATTTATCGTTTATAAAGTCGCCATAGTCCGTCGTCCAACCCTGTACGGCGTGTTGAAAACCCTCGACGGTTCCCTGGAGTCTGATCGACATGACCACATTGAAAAGCACACCACGCGCCGATGGCTTCTACATGCCGGCCGAATGGGCACCGCAAACCCAGACCTGGATGATCTGGCCCGAGCGCCCTGACAACTGGCGTCTGGGCGGCAAACCGGCGCAGGCTGCCCACGCGGCCGTGGCGAAGGCCATTGCGCGTTTCGAACCGGTGACCGTGGCGGTCTCCGCCGGCCAGTACGAAAACGCCCGTGCTCGTCTCGACGTGCCGAATATCCGCGTGGTCGAGATGTCCAGCGATGACGCCTGGGTCCGCGACAGCGGTCCGACCTTCGTGATCAACAACAGCGGCGAAGTGCGCGGTGTGAACTGGGACTTCAACGCCTGGGGCGGCTTTGATGGCGGTCTGTATTCGCCGTGGAATCGCGATTCCCAGGTCGGCGGCAAGATCCTCGAAATCGAGCGCAGTTCGCGTTATCGCACCGAAGGCTTCGTGCTTGAGGGTGGATCGATTCACGTCGACGGCGAAGGCACGCTGATCACCACTGAAGAGTGCCTGCTCAACCGCAATCGCAACCCGCACCTGGGCCGCGAAGAAATCGAAGCGGTGCTCAGCGAAAACCTGTCGGTGGACAAGATCATCTGGCTGCCGGATGGCCTGTTCAACGATGAAACTGACGGCCATGTGGATAACTTCTGCTGCTACGTGCGTCCGGGCGAAGTGCTGCTGGCGTGGACCGACGATCCGCAGGATCCGAACTACCCGCGCTGCCAGGCCGCGATGAAAGTGCTGGAAAGCAGCACCGACGCCAAGGGCCGCCCGTTCACGGTGCACAAGATGCCGATTCCGGGGCCGCTGTTTGCCACTGAAGAAGAATGCGCGGGCGTGGATCCGGTGGACGGCACTCAGGAGCGCAACCCGAGCGTGCGTCTGGCCGGTTCCTACGTGAACTTCCTGATCGTCAACGGCGGCATCATTGCGCCGAGCTTCGACGATCCGATGGATGCCCCGGCCCGCGAAATCCTGCAGAACCTGTTCCCGCAACACGAAGTGGTGATGGTGCCGGGTCGCGAACTGTTACTGGGGGGCGGCAACATTCACTGCCTTACCCAACAGCAACCCGCACCACACAAAGAGTGAGTGCGGATGTAACAGCTTGAGTTGATTGAGAAAACGACCGGGCAGTCATTTGCTGTCCACGCTTGAAGAGAAACCCGCAGCCCGTCAGGACTGCGGGTTTCTTTATGTCCGCTTGTCGGCGATTTCCAGACATTGGCATAGCTCTTGTATCGCTCATGGCGCACTAGGGAGGGGGGAGAACTTCAATAGTTCTGTCATAAACCTTGGATAACGTAGCCGCTCACGAACGGGGAGAGAGCGCTGAAATGAACGCCGAAGTGAACGTAATCAGCGAGCGGACGTTGCATCCCATGGCGGTAAATAGTGAGTCGCTCCAGATTGTCGCGCACTGGTTGAAGTCCAATGGAACGCGTCAGATCAGGGAACCTGATCCGCGCCGGATGATGATCGAGCGTTACCCCGCTGGCCTGTTCAGCGAGGCCGAACTGGATGCACTTTGGGATGTGATGGAAGGATAAGAAGAACAAACAAGGATTGTAAAAAGCGCTGCCGGGATGGCAGCGCTTTTTTTATGGGCGCGAATCAGAAGCTGTAGGTGCCGGTGACGACCAGGCTGCGCGGTGCGCCTGGCTGGATCTGGAATGCGCTGGTGGCCGACGAGTAATACTCGCGGTCGGTGATGTTGTTCAGGGCGCCCCGCAGGTCCCAGTCCTTGTGGCGGTAGCCGACCAGCGCGTCCCAGCGGCCGTAGCCCGGCAGCACGGTGGTGTTGGCGTTGTCGGCATAACGCTGGCCGACCAGGGTCAGGCCGGTTTCGGCGTACCAGCCCATTTCCGGTTTCCAGGTCAGGAACAGGCTGCCGTTGCGCTTGGCCACGTTGTTCACGCGTTTGCCTTCCAGGCCGTTGTTGTCCTTCTCGATGGTCGCGTCCTGCACACCGACGCCGCCGCGCACGTACCAGTTGCCGACGATCTTGCCGGTACCGGTCAGCTCGATGCCGCGCGAACGCTGCAGGCCGCTGAGCACGGTCAGGGTCGGGTCGTTCGGATCGGTGGTGCGACGGTTGTAGAGTTCCAGTTCATAGACGGCGAGGGTGGTGCTCAGGCGATCGTCGAGCCAATCGCTCTTGACTCCGATTTCCTTCTGCTTGGTCAGCTCCGGGCTCAGGTCATTGGTGTTGCCGGCCGCACCCGGGGTGATGCCGATCAGACCGCCGCCCACCGGCGAGAAGGTCTTGGTCCACGAGGCGTAGAACGAGTGATTCTGCAGCGGCGTCCAGACCACGCCGAAACGCGGGCTGGTGCTGTGGCTGTCACGGTCTTCGGAGATATTGCGCAGCTTGTTGGTCGACTCGATATCGAAGGTGTCGTAGCGCAGGCCGGCCAGCAATTGCCATTGATCGTTCAGGCGCAGTTGATCCTGAACGTAGACCGCGCGGCTTTCGACTTCGGTGTGGCTGCTGCTCGACACCTGCATGCGCCCGGTGTGGCGCAGTTCGCGGTTGGGGTTGTACAGATCCAGCGACGGCACCGGTTGAGTACCACGGCCGGTGGCCGCGTTGTAGAGCGTCGGGTCGCGGCGCTGGCTGCCGGTTTCGAGGCCGGTCAGCAGGCGGTGCTCGAGGCCGAAGGTTTCGAATCCGCCTTCCAGCTCAACGTTGTTGAACACGTTGCGGGTGGTCAGGTCCTGTTGCCAGTGCTGACGAGTGACCTTCTTCGTCGCCGGGGTGTAACCGGTGAGGTAGGTGTTGTCGAAATCGCTGTCGAGCTTGAACACGCCGAGTGTGTGGCGCAGCTGCCAGTTGTCGTTGATTTCATAGCTCAGCTTCGAGCGCAGGGATTGCGTCTTGTCGTCGATGAAGTCGTGATCGTTGCCGTAGGTCGTGTCCCGGCCGACATCCGCCGGACGTCCACCGACGCCGGGAATGCCGCGATCCGGTGTGCGGTTGTAGCGGCTGTATTCGTATTGCACCAGCCAGTTCAGGTCAGGGGTGAGCTGCCAGCTCATCGACGGTGCGAACAGCTGGCGATTGCCGCTGACGCCGTCGCGGAAGCTGTTTTCGTCCATGTTGCCCATGTTCAGGCGCAGGCTGATGTTGTCGCTCGGGTCGGTGCTGAGGTCGGCGTACAAGCTGCGCAGGTCTTCACTGCCGCCCTGGGCCTCGATGGTCGAACGGCGGCCGAATTCGGGTGCCTTGCTCACGCGGTTGACGATCCCGCCCTGGCTGCCACGGCCGTACAACACAGCGGCGGGGCCCTTGAGCACTTCGACGCGTTCGATGTTGTGCAGATCGCGCTTGTACTGGCTGTCGTCGCGGATGCCGTCCAGATAGAAGTCATTGCTGGCGTCGAAGCCGCGGATGCGCAGGCTGTCGAAGCGCGTATCGCCACCGCTGCTGACGTTGGGCATGCCGCTCAAGGCGTCGCCCAGGTCATTGGTGCCGTAGTTGGCGAAGTTGGCAGTCTTCACCGAGTCGATCGCCTGGGGCACGTAACGCACGGGTGTTGAGGTGCGGGTCGCGGTGTTGCTGACCTTCACGCGCGGGTCGTCGGCCTGCGCTTCGGCGTTGATCGAAGTGGCGGGAAGCTCGGTCGCGGAGTAAGCGAAACCGGAGGACAAAAAGGCAGAAAGCCCAAGCGTGACGGGCGTGAGACGGAACGGGGCAGGCATTGAAAAGCGCATCCGAAAGGGTGGAAGAATTCGAGCGCGCGAATGGTAATGCTTTGCATTTACTTCCGTTAATTATTCCTGAAAAGTTCCGTGGTTTGATTGTGTCAATTTATTTCAGGCTTGTGTCGGAGCGGACAACCGTCGCATTCGACCGATTGCCGCAACAGACTGAAAGCCATTTCGGCGTTTTTCCGCAACGACCGAGGGACTAATGTGCCGACATCATTTTTCCCACCTTCTAGCCGGAGCTTCCGATGACTCTTCATTACATCTACGACCCGCTGTGCGGCTGGTGCTACGGCGCCAAACCGCTGGTGCAAGCCGCTCAGCAAGTGCTGCCGGTGATCGCCCACGCCGGCGGCATGATGACGGGTGCCAACCGCCAGAACGTTTCGCCGCAACTGCGTAACTACGTGATGCCCCATGATCGACGCATTGCTGAATACACCGGTCAGCCGTTCGGCGAAGCTTATTTCGAAGGCCTGTTGCGTGACCACACGGCGGTGTTTGATTCGGCACCCCCAATTGCCGCTGTAATGGCAGCGGAAAAAATCGACGGTCGTGGCCTGGAACTGCTTGGGCGTTTGCAGACTGCGCACTATGTAGAAGGGCGGCGAATTGCCGACGAAAGTGTGCTTGTGGGATACGCGGTAGAGCAGGGCTACAACGCCGATTTGTTCTTGAATGCCTTGCACTCCGTCGACACCGAACAACATGTAAAGAACAGCCGCGCCCTGTTGGCAAAACTTGGTGGGCAGGGTTTTCCAACTTTCGCACTGGAACAGGACGGTCAGTTCACACTGGTTGATATCGGTCCGTGGCTCGGCAAACCAGAAGCCTTCGCCCAATGGTTGAGCGAGTCGTTTACGCCTGCGCCAGGGGCTGAAACCCTGCCGGTCTGTGGCCTCGATGGTTGCGCGTAATCCAGCATCAAATCCCTGGCTGCGGTCAATTCCGTGCATGCAGCCATCGCAAAATTTACTTTTTTTAGACGTTTTTCGCCTATTTAAAGACGATTCTTGAAATTGACACATTGTTGAGGGCGCGGCTACGATTCGGCCCAACGCCTGTGGCTAACCGCCATGACACAAAATCAGGAGCAGGCCCGCCATGACATTGTCTTGAGCGGGTCTTTTTGTTTCGGGGTGAATAAAAGAGTGCAATAAGCGCCGTTTCAGCCGTTCGACACAGCGCGTTTCAACCCGTAATAAGGAAAACAAAATGTTGAACAAGCGAATCAGTCTGATCGCACTGGGGATGTTGAGTGCCACGTCGGCCATGGCTAACGACCAGGCCGAGTCCAAGGGTTTTGTTGAAGACAGCAGCCTCAAAGTGCTGCTGCGCAATGCCTACATCAATCGTGACTACAAAGATGGCAACAAGGACAAGGCCGAGTGGGGGCAGGCGGCCATCGGTACGTTCTCGTCCGGTTTCACCCAGGGCACCGTCGGTGTCGGTGTGGACGCTTTCGGTCTGTACGCGCTGCGTCTGGACGGCGGCAAGGGCCGCAGCGGCGCTGGCGGTATCGACTTCTTCAAACAGGGTGACAGCGGCAACGCGGCTGACGACCTGTCCAAGGGCGGCGCAGCGGTCAAATTCCGTCTGTCCAACACCGTGCTGACCTACGGCGACCAGATGCCGGCCCTGCCGGTGCTGAACTACGACAACTCGCGTCTGCTGCCGGAAAGCTACACCGGTACCTTGATCACTTCCAAAGAGATCAAAGGTCTGCAACTGGATGCCGGTCGTTTCACCGCCGAATCGCGCAAGAGCGCTGAAGGTCGTGACAGCGGTGGTCTGAAGTCGATCAACGTGTTGGGCGGCAGCTACCAGTTCACCGAACAGTTCAAGGCTGCGCTGTATGCTTCCGACGTCGAAGACGTGCTGAAGAAGCAATATGTGAACGCCAACTACGTGTTCCCGATCGACAAGGATCAATCCCTGACCCTGGACTTCAACGGTTACCGCACCAAGCTGGACAACTCCTACGTCCGCGAAAACGGTGTGACCGGCGACGACAACAAGATCTGGAGCCTGGCAGCGACCTTCGCCACTGGCCCGCACTCGTTTACCGTGGCGCACCAGCGCTCCACCGGCGACAGCAACCTGGGTTACGCCTACGGTGGTTACCAGAAAGGTCAGGGTCGTGTGGGTGACGGTGGCAACACCATCTACCTGGCCAACTCCTACTGGTCCGACTTCAACGCTGAAGACGAGCGCAGCTGGCAGCTGGGTTACGGTCTGGACTTCAGCGCGTTCGGCGTACCGGGTCTGAGCTACAACTTCGCGTACGTGCGTGGCGACAACATCACCACGTCCACGAGTGAAGGCGGCACCGAGCGTGAGATCTTCAACCAGTTCAAGTACGTCGTGCAAAGTGGCCCGGCCAAAGACCTGAGCATCAAGCTGCGTAGCTCGATCCTGCGTGTTTCGCAGAAATCCAGCGAATACAACGTCAGCGGCAACGAACTGCGTGTGTTCGTGGATTACCCGATCAACATCTTCTGATGATCGGCTGAACCCGCGAAACGCGACAGAAAAACCCCGACTCGTTCGGGGTTTTTTTTTGACGTTTTTTGAAAAAACAGCATAAAAACCCGTGTTTTTGTCATTTGAAATGCACTTTCAAGCTGTTTCAAATCGCGTTTCAAACAGGGCTTTAAATGCCTGAAATTCTTTCTCATGGACGCAAATTCTCCACCTAATAGATTAGGCCGCTCAATGCAGCGGAGAATTTGGTAATGATCGTTTTAACCAGAGAAGTGGGCGAATCGCTACGGCGCGACAAGTACGCCAATGTGCAGGGTGCTGACTTCAATCTCTACGGTCATTTCGCCGACTTCGTCAGACTGACCAAAAGTTGGGAAAACATGGAGCCTGACAGTTACTACGGTCAGGCCGAAGCCGGCATGCGTTACCGTCGTTACAGCGACTTTGAATACAACCCCAAGACTCGCGAACTGAAGCAGCTGGAACATCGCGCGTACGTGCAGTCCAAGGAAAACAATGCTTACGTGGGCGGCGTGGTGCGGCACTTCCAGGACTTCTCGGACGAAGTCATCAGCTCGCCGGTAATGCGCAGCCTGATCGACACCGATTTCGAAGTGTACAAAAGCGTGTTGCCGGAAGAGCTGCACGATGAAATCTGGCAGTGCCAGATTCATCAGATCCGCATCGAGATCAAGCCCGGCAAACAACTGGAAATCACTCCGGAGGGGATTCACTGCGACGGTTATCCGTTCAGCGGCGTGCACTTCTGGGGCCGCAACAACGTCGAGGGTGCCGAGAGTCGTCTGTACGACATCCACGAGCATCAACTGGCGTCGACCACCTACCAGGAAATCCTCGACACCACCTACTTCCTCGACCGCGACATGCGCCACTACGTGACACCGGCACGCAACACCCACTCCCACGCCATGGCGTACCGGCAGATTCTGGCGATTTCCTTCTCGCGGCCCGGGACCGCTTTCGACATTGTTCGCTAATCAGATCACCCAAGTAGACGGCGTCGAATGCTCGACGCCGGTGGTACTGCGGCGCGCGACGGCCAAGGATGCCCAGCGCATGGAGCGCTTTTTTCGCCAGTTCGACGAAGTGTCGTTCTGTGAATGGCAGGACGCCAAATGCCTGCGCGGCGTGCTGATCCAGAAAACCACCACGGCGTATCTGGCCTTCGATGTCGAAGGCGAAATCGTCGGCGCGGTGCTGGGCGGCATGCTGGGCAGTCGCGGCACCATCAACCATCTGGCGGTCAGCCTGCGCTATCGCAGCCAAGGCGTCGGCCAGCGGCTGGTGGAAGCGGCCTCGGCCGACATGAAACGGGTCGGTGTGCTGCGGATGTTTCTGTTCGTCGACGATGCTAACCTCGCGGGCAAGCGTTTCTGGACAGCCCAGGGTTTTTGCGAACCTCACGGCGAGCGGACATTTGAGAGGGATCTATGAATGAAACATCCGGCAGTGCGCCGCTGATGGTCGATCGTCAGCCATCGCGCACCTTTGCCGAAGCCAGCCCGGTGGTGGCCGGTTACTTCACCGTGTCGTTCGTGTTCGGGCTGATGGCCGTCAATGCCGGCCTGCCGCTGTGGCTGCCGGTGGCGATGTGTCTGTTCGTGTATGCCGGGGCTTCGCAATTCGCGGCGCTGGCGCTGATCAGCAGCGGGGCATCGCTGACCACCATTGTGCTGACCACGTTTCTGATCAACGCGCGGCACATGCTGATGTCGGTCTACATGGCGAAGGCCCTACGGGCGCTGGGCCTGAGCCGGATGGAGCGCTGGTGTTACGCCGGCGGCCTGACCGATGAATCGTTCGCCTTCCACAGCGTCAAACTGGGCACTGGTGCACCGGTGAACATTCGATATCTGATCGGCTTCAACCTGTTCTGCCACACCTCTTGGGTGATCGGCGGATTGTTGGGTGCGCTGTGCGCGCAGTACGCGTCGCACTTGATCAAATATCAGCTCGATTACGCGCTGACCGCGATGATGCTCTACGTGCTGGTCTCGCTGTGCAACACCCGCAACAAACTCATCGCCGCTATGGCCGCAGTCGTCTGCATGGGCGCACTGAGTCTGGTGGGCAGCTCGCCATTCAACGTTTTCATCGCCACGTTTGTGGGCTGCGGAGTGGGTGTATGCCTGACCAAACGTTCCTGATTCTGGTGGTCGCGCTGATGATGGCCGTGACCTTCCTGCCACGGGCCTTGCCGCTGCAGGTCAACACCGAGCACTGGCCGCCCTTCGTCGCGCGGGCGCTGGAATACCTGCCGGTGGCGATCGTCGCTGCGATCAGCCTGACACCCTTGTTGATCAAGGATCAGCACATACAGCTCGATCGCCCGGAATTCTATGCAGCGATTCCGACGCTGTTATGTGCGTATTTCAGCAAAAACCTCTTTCTCAGTGTGGCGGTTGGGACGGCTGCGTACATTGCGCTCGGCTCGTTCATGTAGCGGCAGATCGACCACGTCGTTCAACGCCTGGCCGGACAGATCCGGGTTGTTCACCGCCAGGCGCACTTCGAGGAAATCCTCGAACCCGGGGAAGATCGTCAGGCCGTTCTTCTGCGCGGCCTCGCGGGAGACCATGCCGACGGCATCCATCTGGGTGATGAGCGACAGGGTCAGCGTTTCGCTGCAGGAGTAGATCGTCCGCTGACTGTTCTCATGATTGCCCAGCCCGGCGTCGAGAAAACGCAAAAAGCTGTGGGAATACGGACAATCTTCTGCGGGACGCACCTGAAACTTGTTGCCGAGCAACGTCAGCGGATCGTTCTCCTGACCACAGTGCGCGCCGACCACCTGCACCTGCACTTCAGGCAGGACGATGCTCGGCAAACCCGGACGCTGCGGGCCGATCAGCACCGCAAGGTCGAAGTCCTCATTCTTCAGCTTGCTGAGGTTTTCCATCGACTCGGCATAGCTGAATTCCATCTGGTAGTCGGGGAATACATCGATCAGGCGCCCTATCAATCGCCGGTTGAAATCCGGGTCCAGCGTGGTATTCAACGCCACTTTCAACGTGCGCTGTCCCGGCACCTTCAATGCTTCGACTTTCTCCTCCATCTGCCGCGTGGCAATCAGCACTCTGTCCATATAGGGCGTCAGCTCGGTGCCTTGCGGCGTCAGCGTCAGCCCCTTGTTGGAGCGTCTAAACAAGCGGAAACCGAACTGCTCTTCGACCTTGTTCAACTGTGCGGCCAGGGCCTGCACGGTCAGGCACGAATGCTCGGCTGCGGCCGACAACGAGCCGGTCTGCACGATGCGCATGAGGTTGCGTAAGGTTCTGCTATCCATGGGTAATGCCCTCTGAAGTGGGCTGGGTATTGTTGTGTACGTGACGGCCTGAACGGCGCCATTTGCCGGCTATATTCCTGCACCTGAGCATAGTTGTCGCGCAATTAGTAGCGAATTGATGTCCCCGCCGATGGCTGGAGGCTGACACAGGATCGGGGTTTTTGGTGACGTGGGGGTGATTGGGGTCAAAAAAAGTGCACGGTTTGGGTGCGTCTGGTCAGATTCATCAAGAGAAACGACTGACAGGGTTCACACGTTATGCCTGCACGATGAGCAGATACATCTCAGGGAAATTGGCGATTGGGCTGATAGCAGTCCGGTGTCAAAGCGGATGAAATAGAAGTGAGTTACGACGGTGAAGACCCGTATATCAACTTCACATTGACCCCAAACGAATCCCCTGATCACAATGTAGAGGTGGCGCCAATGTAGCTACAAAATCACAATGAGGTAATTGAAATGGGTGCACTACTGAAAACCACCGATGTGCGTTGCCGCATTGATGAGGATTTGAAGGCGCGTGCCACTGAGGTTTTGAACGCTTGCGGGCTCAGTATTAGTGATGCCATGCGTCTGTTTCTCCGTCAGGTCGTTGCGACCCAAGGCTTGCCCTTTGAGGTGCGCGTCCCTTCAGAGAAGACCGCCCGCGCGATGATGGAAGCACGAGATATTCGCCAGCGTTTCGACTCGATAGACGAGATGCTGAGGGCTGCCGATGGCGAAACCGGAGAAAAGACAAAAACGCGCTGAGCGGCCTAAGCAGGCTTCACAAACGTCCGAGTTCAAGAAGTCCTGGGATCGTTACGAGCGTGCCGGGCGTCGAGATATGAATGAAGTTCGTAAGGTGATGGTCATGTTGTTTTTGGGCGAACAGTTGCCTGCGGAGTATGTGGATCATGCTCTAAACGGTGATTGGACTGGATTTCGCGAGTGTCACATCGGCGGTGACTTTTTGATGATTTACGAAAACACACGCCCAGATTTGATCACCTTCGTTGACTTGGGTACTCATTCCGAACTGTTCAAATAGCGCGCACAAAAAAGCCGACATCGCTGTCGGCTTTTTTGTTGAAGTCGCTCGATATTGTGCTCCCTCAAGCAGGGGAGAAGAGGTCTCACCCGAACGCTGATTTTCAGGTCATCAACGGGGTTCCTAACGCCGGCTATCGCCACCTGATGGCAGCCGGTTTCGCGCTCTTGAGGGGATTCTCTGTCACTGAACTTCGGCTTGTCAATTCATTACACCACCTCACAAATGAAGTACCCCACCCCTACTTTTTCCCCTCCCGCCACACGCCTAAATTGAGCTCCAACACCTGACCATCATCCCGAGGGCAGGTCACTGGAGTCGTCGTCATGCCATTTGTCAGCGTACGCATCACCCGCGACGGTGTTACCCGTGAGCAGAAAGCTCAGGTGATCGCCGAAATCACTGAAACCCTGGAACGCGTCCTCAACAAACGCCCGGACCTGACCCACATCGTGATCGAAGAAGTCGACACCGATAACTGGGGCTACGCCGGCATCACCACCACCGAATACCGCCGACAACTGGTGGAACGGGGTCAGTCATGACCCCGACCGTGACCATCGATTTTGTCTCCGACGTGGTGTGCCCCTGGTGCGCACTCGGGGCGACAGCGCTGGAGCAGGCGATCGGCAATCTGGCCGGCGAGATTTCGGTAGAGCTGACCTACAAGCCCTTCGAACTCAACCCGGACATGCCCGCCGAAGGTGAACCGGCGGTGCCGCACCTGATGCGCAAATACGGCCGCACCGCCGAAGACGTCGCTGCTGGCAAGAAGATGCAAATCGAACGCGGCCAGGCCATCGGTTTCGAGTTCGACCTGGAGAAACGCACGCACTTTCACAACACCTTCGACGCTCATCGATTGCTGATGTGGGCGGCGCAGGAAGGGCGGCAGGTCGCGCTGAAAAAGATCCTGCTGCGCGCTTACTTCCGCGACGGCGACAACCCCAACGATCACCCGACGCTGATCCGTCTGGCGACCGAAGCCGGGCTGGATGCGGCGAGGGCCCGCAAGGTGCTGGCCAATGACGAATTCGCGAGCGAAGTGCGGCAACTGCAGGCGTTCTACCGGCAGCACGGAATCAACTCGGTGCCCGCGCTGATCCTGAACGGCAAGCACCTGGTGTCCGGTTCGCAATCGGTCGAGTACTACGAACAAATGCTGAAACAACTGGCGACCGCCTGATTCAACACCTACTTATTGATTGAGGATTTCATCATGAGCAACTCGAAAAAAACCGTCGTTATCACTGGTGCTTCCCAAGGTCTGGGCGAAGGCATGGTCAAAGCCTTCCGTGAGCTGGGCTACAACATTGTCGCCACCTCGCGCTCGATCAAACCGTCGAACGACCCGCAGATCCTGACCATCGCCGGCGATATCGGCGACCCGGCCACCGCACAGCGCGTGATCAGCGAAGGCGTGGCACGCTTCGGCCGCATCGATACCCTGGTCAACAACGCCGGCATCTTCGTCGCCAAACCGTTCACCGCCTACACCCCGGAAGACTACGCCGCGGTGCTGTCGGTCAACCTCAACGGCTTCTTCTACATCACCCAACTGGCCATCGCCGAGATGGAAAAACAAGGCAAGGGCCACGTGGTCAACATCACCACCAGCCTGGTCGACCACGCCATCGACGGCGTGCCCTCGGTCCTCGCCTCACTGACCAAGGGCGGCCTCAACGCCGCCACCAAATCCCTGGCCATCGAATACGCCAAACGCGGAATCCGGGTAAACGCCGTATCGCCGGGCATCATCAAGACGCCAATGCATGGCGAAGAAACCCACGCGGCACTGGGCGCGCTGCACCCGGTTGGGCACATGGGCGAGATCGACGATATTGCGCAGGCAGTGGTGTATCTCGATAACGCGAATTTTGTGACGGGCGAGATTCTGCATGTGGATGGTGGGCAGAGTGCTGGGCACTGATTGAAGCGGTAACACGAAGCCCTTGCAGAGATGCGAGGGCTTTTTTGTGGGCGACAGCTTTGTGACGCTGTTTCATCTGAAGCTTGAGATATCTGCTGGTGTGATGAACAGAAAAATATGCTCGAAGGATGTCGTCTTTTAGGCGTAACCAAATTCTTGTCAGTTCTTACAGAGAGAATGGATCTGCAGATTCGTCAGAAAGTGGCAATGCTCTACAGAAATGTTACGTGAAAATCTGCATGGCAAAAGGGAGACTTTAATCTTCACTGGGAATTTTCTACAGCGGAAGGAGGCTAAAACGTTGAAGAGTTTCACATTCCAGCGTCCATCACAAACCGCGAACCCTCGAGTGGGATCTTCATGCCGGAACAGAGTAGGTAGAGGATGGAGGACGTTTGGTCGCGACGCCGAGATTTAGCCTTCGATCCGCGTCATTGATGAGATAGACTGGGGGTTTATACAGTGCTAATCAGCAAGAGAATTACTAGAGAAATGTCTAGACCAATTGGAGTTGACTTATTCGCTGGTGCAGGGGGGCTCAGCCTAGGTTTTGAACAGGCTGGGTTCGATGTGGTCGCCGCTGTGGAGATCGACCCGGTGCACTCTGCAATACATGAATATAATTTCCCGCACTGCAAGGTTCTTGCCCAGTCAATAACAGACCTAAATGGGGCAAGCATTCGCCAGCAGGCAGATTTGGGCGACAGGGAGGTGGATGTAGTTTTCGGGGGTGCTCCTTGTCAAGGGTTTTCAATGATAGGACAACGTGCTCTTGATGATCCCCGTAACTCATTGGTCAGGGATTTTGTGCGCATTGTTCATGAGCTCGATGCAAAGTACTTCGTTTTTGAAAACGTTAAAGGGCTTACTGTTGGGAAACACCGAAAATTTTTGGAAGAACTGATTGCCGAGTTTGATGCGGAGGGTTACGAGGTTCGAAAAAATTGGCAGGTTTTGAATGCTTGTAATTTTGGCGTTCCGCAGGATCGACAACGTTTATTTTTGCTGGGAGCTAAAAAGGGTTTAAATGTTCCTGAATATCCGGTGCCAGTTACGGCGCGTGCCGGGCGAGTTAGGAAAGATGAAGCGGAGCTTCCCCTAGGTCCTACTTGTTTAGATGCTCTCGGTGATCTCCCCGATGCAGAGTTGTTTGAAGAATTACTTGTAACTGATGAGGTTCAGACAACTAATTGGGGGCGGCCTAGTGGTTATGGTTCGCTCATGAGGTGTATGAATAAAGAAGGGTGGTATTTTGGTTATCAACGTCAATGGACACCTACCCTGTTAACTGCGAGCCTCAGAACAGATCATACGGAAATTTCACGTCGTAGATTTTCCGAAACTAACCCAGGTAGTGTTGAACCTGTCTCTCGGTTTTTCAAACTGCCACTTGACGGCGTATCGAATACTCTTCGCGCGGGAACTGATTCGGCCCGAGGTGCTTTTACCAGCCCTCGTCCGATACACTATGAGTACAACCGATGCGTTACCGTACGAGAAATGGCTCGGTTACATGGTTTTCCTGATTGGTTTCGATTCAACGAGACGAAATGGCACGGTGCTCGCCAGATAGGAAATGCGGTGCCGCCTCCCCTTGCAAGAGCTGTAGCAGGCCAAGTTATGGTCGCCATGGGAGTCAAACCTAACCGACCTGAGCAAAAAATTAACCTCGGAGCTACGAGGCTTCTGCGTATGGGAGTGACCGAGGCATCGCGTTACTTTGGCATAGAGAATCCCATCGGTCGACGTGATCAAAAAAGTGGCATAAAAAAACGCAAACAGCACGAGGTAGAGGAGCAGCGCCTGCACGCTACTGAAAGCTAAACCGCCGGATATTAATAATTTCTATTTGATCTATATCTGTGTGGGGAGAGAACTCGATGATCCACACAGTATTCAAATTGTCTCGCCATAGTCCGATACTACGGATTCTTAATTCGGCTGTGAGATGTTTTTCTGCTGCGTAAGTATTAAGGTTTAATGCCTGAGACCAAGAAAGTTTATCTTGGCCACCTTTTCCAGAAATCGGAACTATAGTTTGAATGCCTTCTCGATCAATACCTGCTTGTACTTCATCGATCTCAATTTGGCCGTAACTTACTGAGGTTCGATGGTGTCCTTGGATAGGCCAGGCTTTGAAGCCAAGTATCGTGCTTAATAAGTCAATGTTTCTAACTCTTGTGAAAAGTGCCTGCTCATCATTTCCCAGTAGCGATGATATGAAAGGGGTGGTTTGATCTATTGCGATTTCCAGCGGTGGTTGTACAAATTGGTTGAGGTCGATGATATTTTTACGTCGCGTGCGCCGAAACTTATAAAGGCCTTTTCCTCTTTGTAGCCAAGTTATAGGTCCGCACTGTTCTACTTCTGCTGGAAGTTCGCGGCGGGCGTCGTAGGTGTATTTTATATCTGGAACATTCGCAACTTCTGTATCTATCACGCCATCTGCTATGGCAGCGCGCATTGCGATGCGTACATGCTCTTGGTTGAAGTCGATTTCATAAGGAATTGTAGCAGGTGCCATTCCTGCAGTTAGATGCCTAAAAAGATATACTATAACTCGATCATATTTTGTGAGTTTAAGGAGCGCTTCGTGTGGAGTTTGGCTCAGCATGTGAGTTTGCCCGTAAAATTAGATAAAAGGTGCTTCAATAGCGTAGGTTATCGCTAACAGCTAAATGAAGTCAGTCAATTTTTTATTGAAATTTCGACAACAAGCGGCAGTAGGCTATTATTAAACGATATTTTTAGGAGTGGGCCAAGAGCTTCTTTCAAGAGTGATTCTGGCTAGCGAGAAACAGAAAAGGTGTCAGATCTGAATGGCATTCAACTAGCCATCGCCGAGATGGAAAAACAGGGCAAGGGCCACGTGGTCAACATCACCACCAGTCTGGTCGACCACGCCATCGAAGGCGTGCCCTCGGACCTCGCTTCGCTGACCAAGGGCGGCCTCAACGCGGCCACCAAATCCCTGGCCATCGAATACGCCAAACGCGGAATCCGGGTGAACGCGGTATCGCCAGGCATCACCAAAACGCCGATGCATGGCGAGGAAACCCACGCGGCACTGGGTGCGCTGCACCCGGTTGGGCATATGGGCGAGATCGAGGATATCGCTCAGGCGGTGGTGTATCTCGATAACGCGAACTTTTGTGACTGGCCAGATTCTGCACGTGGACGGCGGGCAGAGCGCTGGGCACTGATTGATCCGGTAACACAAAGCCCTCGCAGATTAGCGAGGGCTTTTTTGTCGGTGACGGTTTACGGATCTGGACTCAGCACTTTGACCGCGTCATCGACCAGCGCCTTGCTCAACTCCTGCAAATATTGCGAGGCGCAGGCGTGGAGTTCCGGATCGTTGGCGGCAGAAGTATCTGACGTGAGCAGTTTGGAGATATGGAGCAGATGCGAGGCGTGGGAGAGGGCGGTGACGACCGGCACGCCGGGGTTGGTGCGGAAGAGTGCGTGGTTGGAGTGGAAGAAGAAATGGGTGAGGCCGAGGGTTTTCAGATCGTGGGGATGGGTCATGGCTTCACCTACCGTTTGTTGGGAGGTGGAAAGGGCAGACTTGGGACGGATCGATGCTAATCATTTGTGAAACTCCCGGGACTGTCAGATATTTTGTGTTCGGGCATAACATGAGTAAGAGGTGCATGTATGCCAACCAAAAAGAAACCCGCGTTGCGAGAGCTGCCGAAAATCCCGAAAGAGCTGCTCGAGCAATTCACCGATGGACCGATGACCGCTGAAGCCATCGAGGACGCGTCAGCAGCGTTCAAGAAGGCTTTGATCGAGCGAGCGCTGAGTGCAGAGCTTGGTCACCACTTGGGCTATCCGCCGGGCGCGCAGCGCCCAGAGGATGAAACCAACCAGCGCAATGGTAAGAGCGGCAAGACGGTTCTAACCGGTGACGGCCCGCTACGGCTGGATATTCCACGCGACCGGGACGGCAGTTTTTCCCCGATCCTGATTCCCAAACACGAGCGCCGCTACACCGGGTTCGATGACAAGATCATCGCCATGTATGCGCGTGGAATGACGGTCAGAGAGATCCGGGCGTTTCTTTCCGAGCAGTACGGTACCGATGTTTCTCCTGACTTCATCAGCTCTGTAACCGACGAGGTCATGGCAGAGATCGGTGCATGGCAACAGCGGCCTTTGGAGCCGATGTATCCGGTTATTTTCTTCGATGCTTTGCGGGTCAAAATCCGCGAAGAGGGGCTGGTTCGCAACAAGGCGATCTACTTGGCCCTGGGTGTTTTGCCTGACGGAACACGCGATATTCTCGGCATCTGGATAGAAAATACCGAGGGCGCCAAGTTCTGGATGAAGGTTTTCAACGACCTCAAGACACGCGGCGTCGAAGACGTGTTGATTGCTGTGACCGATGGCCTCAAAGGCATGCCAGAAGCGCTCAACGCCGTGTTTCCAGACACGACACTGCAAACATGCATTGTTCATCTGATCCGCAACAGCCTTGATTACGCGGCCTGGGACAAGCGTCGCGAACTGGCCAAGGCGCTCAAACCGATCTATCAGGCGGTGACCGCCGAAGCGGCCGAGCAGGCGCTGGATGCGTTTGAAAACGGGCCATGGGGCAAGCAGTATCCGACGGTAGTAGCGGCTTGGCGGCGCGCCTGGGATCGTGTGATCCCATTTTTCGTGTTCCCGCCGGCGATTCGAAAAGTGATCTACACGACCAATGCCATTGAGAGCATCAACGCTCAGTTGCGCAAGATCATCAAGACCCGCGGCCACTTCCCGACCGACGATGCGGCGACAAAACTGATCTGGCTTGGATTGCGCAATATCACCGCAAACTGGGGCTCAGCGGCCCATGACTGGAAAAGCGCGATGAATCAATTTGCGATTCTGTACGGAGATCGATTTATCAGGCCAACCTGGTAAAAGCACGGCCTGCCTGACGGCAGGCCGTTACCGGCCCGCACACAAAATATCTGACAGTCCCCCGTCAGGCAGGCCGTTACCGGCCCGCACACAAAATATCTGACAGTCCCAATATATCTGTCCCCATTTCCAGTCCCCATTTACACATTTCCAATCCTAGATGAATTCACGCTATCGAGCGTTCCCCTTCGGGCTCGTCTTCTGCATCTGATGCTGCCTCGACATCGAGCTTATTCAGATCCAAAAACATCACAGGATGCTCTCTCTGACGGTTTTCTTCGGTATCCAACAACGTGAATCCCAGTTTGTTCTGGTAGAAATCCACGGATCCCGCTTTTGAATCTGTAACCAGAAACCGACAGCCTACAAATTGCGAGATCTGATGAACTGCCAGAGCAATGGCGAATTCCATCAGCGTTTTCCCGATTTTGTGGCCGTGATAGCTATTGTCGGTTGCCAGGCGAGCGACCTTCAGTGCCGATATGGACTGGTAACGATTGGCCGCCTCGCAATCTTCCAACGGGTACGCGCCGTCCAGATCGATCTCGCTGCACGTAAGGGTCACATACCCGACAATGCGTTTTCTCGCATGCAGTGCGTTCGGGTCAGCGGGAGGAACGATGGCCGCATATGTCACAGCCACATTGTTCTGCTGGAAATCCAGCGCGTTTCTCTGGATGAACGATTTCAAGGGCCTCAGACTCGCATCTGGGCCCATCGAAAATCGATTTGTTTGGTGTTCGGAGTGCAGCTTTTCTATGAAGTAATCGACGCCTACCTGCATCTGAACTCGCTGAATTAACGAGGACGCGCGCTACCTTGTTCGCTAAAAACCTGGCTCAGGATATCGCGGCCACGGGCATAGGATGCCTGGGCTTTTGGATTTGGTTTGTCATCGCGCATGTGTTGCACGAAGCGGGCAGCGTCGGCATCAGTCAGCTCAACGCGGCTGAAGGTTTCGCTTTTGATTGCCATTTTGAATCTTTCCTTGCAGTGAAAAGCACTGCGCTCGAAGGATCGTTATTAACGATTCAACGACCGAACGTAGTTTCGCTTCGCTTTACTCATTGAGTATTCGGCTTTGTGCGGTCGTACAAGCACATTTGAACACGGTTGACGCTAATGTCAACTCAATAGGGTTGCAAAATAAGCGTGATGGTTCTGCGTATTCAAGGCTTCAACATCCCTCCGTTTCGATAACCTATTCAACGGTAAACAGTTTTTCCTCCTTTGCTAAGCGTTAGCGCTTACAAGAAGAATTTGTTTCTGATGGTGATCAGGATCGATGAATACCGCGGATTACCGCCACGGTTAGGCAGTCATTTCGATTTTGCGCTCAGCGGCCGCTTCGTCGAGATATGCATGGTCGAAACGCTGAGCGGCGCCATCCCGACAAAGGAAAAGGTGACAAGGAAAAGGTGACAGATTTATTTTTCGATCACCTGTCAGTTTTCTATAGCGCGGGGTGCCGATCACTCGGGGCCGATGTCAGGTGCCAAAACCTCTACCATTGCGGCAAGAGCATTTTCCAACCGCCAGAAACAACAAAGCCCCTGCATTTCTGCAGGGGCTTTGTTTTGTATGGTGCCGGCACCAGGAATCGAACCCGGGACCTACTGATTACAAGTCAGTTGCTCTACCATCTGAGCTATACCGGCGTGTGGGCGACGATTATAGCGGCTCGGTTGCTTCTGTAAACCCCTGAATTCAGACTATTTTTGCGCGGGCTTCAATCAGGCTCGGCGCAGGACGTTGCGCAGTTTCTGCAGGGCTCGCCAGGCGCGGTTGTTCTGGAGGGCGCGCAGTTGGGCTTCGGCGTGTTCGGCGCGTTGTGTGGCGGCGCTGATTTGCGCCAGGGCGTCGGCTTCGCTGGGGCTGACGGGGTGGGCGAAGGGGTGGCCGAGGCACAGCTGGAAGTTGTCGAGCTGGCAGGGCGGCATGTCGAAGGCCGGTTTCAGGTTCAGGTGTTCGTCGGCCAGGAAGTAGCTGTTGAGGCCGTCGAAGCAGACGTTGGTATAGCCCGCGTCGGTGATCAGGTGTTCCCAGGTGTGGTCGCGTTCGAACGGGGTTTCGATGAGGATGATCCACGGGCGTAAGCGGCTGAAGTCCATGCCGCGCAGCACAGTTTCTTCGTGGCCTTCGACGTCGATTTTCAGGAATTGGATTTCGCGATCGGTGGCGTGTTCTTCGCAGATCGAGGTCAGGGTGCGGGCCTCGACGGTGAGGCTGCGCACGTCGAGGCCTAGGTCGCGGCGCTCTTGAGCGGTGACGGGGTCGGCGGTGGACAGGCCGGTGCCGGGAATGCCGTAGAAGGTCACTTCGCCGGGCTTGTCGCTGGCGATGCATTGCAGGGTCGTGTCGCGCGGGCGGTGCTGGCGCAGTGCGTCGTGGAAGTTTTGCATCGGCTCCACGTTGATGCCGCTCCAACCGCGATCATAGAACGCCTTGGTCACCGAGTCGTGGATCGGGTCGTTGGCGCCGACATCGATGTAGAAGCCGTTTTCAAAGTACTTGAGGGCGCGCCACAGGCGGATGTCTTCGAAATTCTGTGCGTAAGAGATGAACGTCACGGTCACTCCCTGTCGGTCAGATTTTTCTTGTTCGGGCGTGCGCTACCTGCACGGCGTAGGTCTGTATAGCAAGGGCGCATGGCAGGCGCAATTGCCCGTTGCCGGCGTCCGCGATTCGGCGGTTATGTCCTTTTGGTCGAGGGCTTATGCACAACAGGCTTTGAAGAGGGCGCGCTTAGGCAGGTTTTTGTGGACGGGTTCTCATTTGAGTCGCAAATCCCTGTTTTGCCGGTTTTTTATTTATGTGAACAAAAAATGACCAGCGCTGTTAATGGTCTGAAACAGCCGTGGATATTGGATCCACGATAATTCCATCAACAGAGTTATCCACAGGCTTTGAAAGATTAAACGCGTTCGGCCAACAGCAGGAAATTGCGCGGGGTGAGCGGCGCCTCGCAGAAGGTGCCGAGGCGTACGACGTATCCCTGCTCGGTGAGGAAAAGTGCCCGATCCAGATTCAGCCAAAGCTCCAGCGGTCGTCGGAACAGTCCGCGGAGCAGTTCCAGGTTGCGAACTTCGGCCAATCGCTGCCAACCGGCAGCTTCCAGTGCTACCCAATCTGGCGAGCCGATTGTGGATAACTCTTTCAGCGCTGCCAGATCGCGGCAGTAATCGGCGAACGGGTTGTCCAGCCAGGCGGTTGGCAGAGAAGGCGTTGGCAGGTATTCGTCGACGCCGCGCACTTGCCGTTGCAGGAGGTCGAAGGCCAGTCGCCGGGCCATGGAGGTATCACGCTGACGTCGGACGCGGGCACCGGCGGTGACGGTCTCGCTCATTGGCAGTGAAAGATCTTCCAGCGATAGCTGTAGGGCGGAGCGTGAACCTGCGGAGGACAACGCCTGATATTCAGTGCGACTGATCCGGTTGTAGCAGCATGGTGCAATCGCCAATTGTCGGCAGCCAGCGGCGGAGGCCAGTTGCATCAGCCGCACATGCAGGTCGCCGCAAGCGTGCAGGGCGACAGGGGTGTGTTCGGCGTGCAGCAATGACGCGGTGTTGGCCGCGAGCACATCCTGCTCGACATGCAGCGCATGCAGTTGATGACGCTGACTTAGCGCCTGACCGCTGGCAACCAGCGCCGGGTCGTATTCCAGACAGGTGAGTTGCTGATCAGCACCGAGTAGACGCCGACCCAAATGCCCTTTGCCCGAACACCAATCCAGCCAGTGCTTCGGTTGCGAGGCAAACGCCAAGCGGCTGGCGAACGCCTCGATCTGCTGCCATTTGCGCCCCGGCACATCGACATTAAGACGATGCCCGGCGGCTTCCAGAGAATGCGCAGGCAGCTCACCGACCGAGCTCAGCTCAAGCGACAACGCTGCCAATGAAGCAAACGGCTCCGGCGCATCCAACAGTTCGGCAGGGTGGTTATGGGCGTTTTCCGCATCTTCCAGCGATCGCCCGCGTAGCCACGAGGCCAGTTCCGGGTAGGACGCTTCCCAAGGCAGTTGCAGATGAGTGAAAGGGCGGGGTTTCCACAGCGCCTGATGCGCCGTGAGAAATGTATCCAGTGCCGTGAAACGGGCGAGCAGATCCTCGCCCGTCAGCACGTAAGAAGAGTCAGCGTCCCTGGCACGCATCGACGCGCAGCCAACGTTCCAGCAGCTTGAAGCCGCGAACCAGCACGTAGGCCATCACCAGATAGAACACCCCGGCCGCAAAGAAAATTTCCACCGGCAAATAAGTGCGGGCAATGATCGTACGGGCCATGCCGGTCAGTTCCAGCAACGTCACGGTACTGGCCAGGGCACTGGCCTTGAGCATCAGGATCACTTCGTTGCTGTAGGCCGGCAGGCCGATGCGCGCGGCACGCGGCAGGATGATGTAGAACAGCGCTTTCGGCCGGGACATGCCCAGCGCACGCGCCGCTTCGATCTCGCCCGGCGGAATCGCCTGGATCGCGCCGCGCAGGATCTCGGCGATGTACGCCGCGGTATGCAGGGTCATGGTCGCGGTCGCGCACCAGAACGGATCGCGCAGGTACGGCCACATCGAGCTGTTGCGCACCGCGTCGAACTGAGCCAGGCCGTAGTAGACCAGGAACAGTTGAACCAGCAACGGCGTGCCACGGAAAAAGAAGATGTAGGCGTAGGGGAAAGCGCGCACGTACCAGAGCTTCGAAGAACGGGCGATGCCCAGCGGAATCGCCAGCAGCAAACCGGCGATCACGGCGATGGCCACCAGTTCCAGGGTCAGCGTCGCGCCTTGGGCCAGTTTCGGCAGCCACTTGATGATGACTTCCCAATTCATTGAGCGCTCCTCGCGAAGCCGCGTGCGGCGCGTTTTTCCAGCAGGTGCATGCCGATCATCGCCAGCACGGTCAGGCACAGGTACATGAGCGCCGCCACCATATAGAAGGTGAATGGCTGCTTGGACACGGTCACGCCGATCTGCGCGTGGCGCATGATTTCTTCCAGACCGATGACCGACACCAGCGCGGTGTCTTTCATCAGGATCATGAACAGGTTGCCCAGACCGGGCAGGGCGATGCGCCACATTTGCGGCATGATCAGCTTGGTGAAGATCCGCCATTTCGACAGGCCCAGGGCCACGCCGGCCTCACGGTGGCCTTTGGGAATGGCGAGGATCGCGCCACGAAACACTTCCGTGGCGTAGGCGCCGAAGCACAGGCCCAGCGCGATGACGCCGGCAGCGAAGGCGCTGAGTTCCAGTTCGGGATTGCCGAGGAACTCTCCGAGCGCGCGCATGGCGTTGACTGTACCGAAGTAGATCAACAGCACCCAGAGCAATTCCGGGACGCCACGCACCAGGGTCGAATAGGTTCCGCCAAGCCATTGCAACGGCTTGTACGGGGAAGTCTTGGCCAAGGCGCCGAGCAGACCGAGCACCAGCCCCAGGCACAGGGCCGAGAGTGCCAGTTTGACGGTCATCAGCGCGCCGGCGAAGAGCGCCGGGCCGAATCCGTAGAGGTCGATAATCATGGATTTCTTTTCAAATCGCGGCAGGCAAGGCCGGGGATCGGCGCCGTCATGTAACGGCGCCGATCCGGCAGGTCAGGATCAGTAGATGCTGAACGGGAAGTACTTGTCGTTGATTTTCTTGTAGGTGCCGTCGGCAACGATTTCCTTCAGCGCGGCGTTCAGCTTCTCGCGGATCGGGTCGCCTTTGCGTACAGCGATACCGATCTTGTCGCTTTCTTCCACCGGGTCGCCCTTGAATTCGTAAGGCTTGCCGGCGTCGCTTTTCAGCCACTCGTAGTTGACGTATTTGTCGGCGAGGATGCCGTCCAGACGACCGGAGGTCAGGTCGAGGTAGGCGTTTTCCTGGGTGTCGTAGAGTTTCACTTCGACGCCCGGCATGTTGTCTTCCATGAAGGTGCCAGCGAGGGTCGCACGCTGGGCACCGATCACTTTGCCTTTGAGGGAGTCCTTGTCGGTCTTGAACTCTTTATCCTTCGGCGCGATGAATTGCAGTTTGTTGGAGTAGTACGGGTCGGTGAAGTCCACCGCTTGCTTGCGCTCGTCGGTGATCGACATCGAGGAGATCAGGAAGTCGAACTTCTTGGCGTTCAGGGCCGGGATGATGCCGTCCCAGTCGGAGGTGACCACGGAGCATTCAACTTTCATCTTGGCGCACAGAGCGTCGCCGATGTCTTTGTCGAAGCCGACGACGTTACCGCTGGCGTCTTTGTTGTTGAACGGCGGGTAAGCCGCTTCGATGCCCATCTTCAGGGTCTCGGCCATGGCACCGGCGCTGAACGCGAGGGTGACGGCGGCGGCCAGGAAGACCTTTTTGTAGTTCTGCATGCGGGTAGCTCCGTTAGCGGTTGCTGGACATGAATTGTTTGCAGCGCGCCGAAAGCGGGTTTTCGAACACCTGCTGTGGCGATCCTTGCTCTTCTACCAGGCCCTGGTGGAGGAACACCACTTCGCTGGAGACCTGACGGGCGAAGCCCATTTCATGGGTCACGAGCAGCATGGTGCGGCCTTCTTCGGCCAATGCGCGGATGACATTAAGTACTTCCTGGACCATTTCCGGGTCAAGGGCGGAGGTGGGCTCGTCGAACAGGATCACCTTGGGCTGCATCGCCAGCGTACGGGCAATCGCCGCGCGCTGTTGCTGGCCGCCGGACAGTTGCGCCGGGTAGGCGTGGCGCTTGTCGGCGATGCCGACCTTGGCCAGCAGCGCTTCGGCGACTTCGATGGCTTCGGCCTTGCTCTGGCCGAGCACGCGGCGCGGGGCTTCGATGATGTTGTCGAGCACGCTCATGTGCGGCCACAGATTAAAGTTTTGAAACACAAAACCAATCTCGGAGCGCAGGCGGTTGATCTGCTTGCCGTCGGCGGCAACCAGTTCGCCATTCTTGGCGGCCTTGAGCTTGAGTTCTTCCCCGGCGACCAGGATCTGGCCCTGGTGCGGGTTTTCCAACAGGTTGATGCAACGCAGGAACGTGGACTTGCCGGAACCGGAGGAACCCAGGATCGAGATCACATCGCCGTCGCGGGCGGTCAGCGAGATGCCTTTGAGCACCTCAAGCTGTCCGTAGCGTTTGTGCAAGTTGCGGATTTCAAGCGCGGGCGTGGCCTCAGCCATGTGCGTTCCTCATATATGTTGCGCTCCTGCTGTTGGTTGGCCTTCCTGGCGAGGCGGCCAAGCTAGCATAGCGTTTCAATGGCAGCCAACAGCGCTACGAGCGGTAAACGGATGGCGTGTGGCAGGTTGTCGCATCGGCGCAGCAGACTGTCGCCCCATCAACAACCGAACGGGTGTTTGAACGTGGATTCCCGTGGGTGTCGCGTAAAAAAAGGCGCGATGTTGCCACCTTTGGCGGGGTGTTGGAAGCGCTATCCGGCCGAACGTTCCTCATTCGCCCTTTTATTGTGCATCCCGTACTTTTTCAGTGTGTTTCTGGTGCGCTCGTTCGTTTGAAAAGTGAGTCGCAGGGTAACGCTTTGGCGAAAGGCCAGTATTCTCAAGGACTTGCGATGACTGTCCGGTCGCGCTGAAAGCCGCAGGCCAGAAGAGCTTGAAACATTTTGGCGCAATTATTGCGTGCAGAATCTGGAACGCCCCGTTGGATTCTTTTTACGAGAAGGAACGCCAGACGGGCCGGACGCAATCGCTTTCCTCGCAAAGGTAGTTTCAATGAGCAGTACCCAAAGCTCCAATGGCCTCGAACAGGGGCTCAAACCGCGTCATGTGACCATGCTGTCGATCGCCGGGGTGATCGGTGCAGGTCTGTTCGTAGGCTCCGGCCACGCCATCGCCGCTGCCGGTCCCGCTGTTCTGCTGGCTTACGCCGCTGCCGGCGCGCTGGTTGTGCTCGTGATGCGCATGCTCGGCGAAATGGCGGTTGCCTCGCCTGACACCGGCTCCTTCTCGACTTACGCCGACCGTGCCATCGGGCATTGGGCCGGTTTCACCATCGGCTGGCTGTACTGGTGGTTCTGGGTATTGGTGATTCCGCTGGAAGCCAACGCCGCCGCTACCATCCTGCACGCGTGGTTCCCGAGTGTGGAAATCTGGGCCTTCGCGCTGATCATCACCATGCTGCTGACGGTGACCAACCTGTTCAGCGTGAAAAACTACGGTGAGTTCGAATTCTGGTTCGCCCTGCTTAAGGTCGTGGCGATCATCGGTTTCATCATTCTCGGCGTCGCGGCCATTTTCGGCTTCCTGCCGAACAGCCAGGTCAGCGGCGTTTCGCACATCTTCGACACCCAGGGCTTCCTGCCAAACGGCATGGGCGCAGTATTGGGCGCGATCCTGACCACCATGTTCTCCTTCATGGGTACCGAGATCGTGACCATCGCGGCCGCGGAATCGAAGAATCCTGGCAAGCAGATCTCCAAGGCCACCAACTCGGTGATCTGGCGGATCGGCCTGTTCTACCTCGTATCGATCTTCATCGTTGTGGCCCTGGTGCCATGGAACGATCCGGTTCTGGCCAGCCTCGGCTCCTACCAGACTGTGCTTGAGCGTATGGGCATCCCGAACGCCAAGATGATCGTTGATATCGTGGTACTGGTCGCTGTGACCAGCTGCCTGAACTCGGCGCTGTACACCTCTTCGCGCATGCTGTTCTCCCTCGGCAAGCGTGGCGATGCTCCGGCCATGGCAACCCGCACCAACAAGAGCGGCACCCCTTACTGGGCGGTGATGCTGTCCACTGGCGCAGCGTTCCTGTGCACCTTCGCCAACTACGTGGCCCCGGCTGCGGTGTTCGAGTTCCTGCTGGCCAGCTCGGGCGCCATCGCGCTGCTGGTGTACCTGGTGATCGCGATTTCACAACTGCGCATGCGTAAACAGCGCATGGCTCGCGGCGAGAAAATCGTCTTCAGCATGTGGCTGTTCCCGGGCCTGACTTACGCGGTGATCGCGTTCATCGTGGCGGCCCTGACCATCATGTTGTTCCAGGATGCCCACCGCGTGGAAATCCTCGCGACCGGCCTGCTGAGTCTGGTCGTAGTAGCTACCGGTCTGCTGGTAGCTCGCCGTCGCAAGGCGGAAAACCGTGGTGCGGCAGTTCTGAACTGATCCGCAACGCGTAACGCAAAACGGCCGCTGTCAGTGATGACAAGCGGCCGTTTTACGTTACTGCGAGCGGTTTATTCGCTCTTCTCATCCGGCGCATCCAGCGACTGACCGTAGGTGTCCAGCGCAATCCCGAAATCGCTGATGAACTCCGGCTCACTCAGCCAGGCCTGGGCGGTCTCGCGGTCCATGCCATCGGCCCACATGCGGTAGTCGATCAGCATGTCGGCGGCCAGATGGGTGGCGGCCATGCCTTCGTTTTCGGCGTTTTCCATGTCCAGCAGTTCAGGATGATCGACGATGATGAACGCCAGCTCGCGGAGCAGCGTCAGGAGCATTTCGTTGCGGCTGACGGCTTCGGCGTCGCGCATCTTGCTGAACATCGCCAGGGTGTATTCCGGGATCGGCTCGGCGAGGTGACCGAGGTCATCGTCCTGGGCCAGAGGTTTGCGACCGACCATGCGGATTTGCTTGGCTTTGGCCTTGGCGCGTTTGGCGCGTTTCTGCTGCTTGTTAAGGGATGCCATGGGAACTCAGTTTTTCTGTTGGGTTTGTGCGGCGATCGCGTCGGACGCAGCCACATAATCTTTCTGGAAATCCGGCGATTCGATCCATGCCAGCGCGCCGGCCTCGTCGGTCTCGGTGGACCACTGACGGTACTCGATCAGCGCGGCGAGGATGAAATCCATTGCGCCTTCTTCGCCTTCCTGCTCGTACACCAGCTCCAGCAGCGGGTCTTCGAGGAACGCGGTACACAGGGCCTGCTGGCTGATCTTCTCGGCGTCGATCATTTTCTTGAACAGTTCGGTCAGATCCACCGACTCGAAATCGATGCGGTCGTCGTTCGGGTCCAGCTCGACCGGCGCTTCCGCACGTTTGGTGCGGTTCTGCTTGGCCTTGGTCTTGGCCCGGGCGGCGCGTTTTTGCTGCTTGTTGGCGGAAGCCATGGTGTGTGTTCCGTGGTGCGTTAAAGGGCTTGGCTGCGTGGGATTTTGCGCCCCGGTGTGTCGGAGGCCAGTTTGCCGGTCTGCAGCCAGGTCAGAGCGATGGGCCATAGTGTGGCTTGGTATGCGCTGCGAAAAAAGGCGAAATGTCCGACTTGCTGTTCGCCGATGTCCTGCGGCTCGATTCGCAGGTGGGTCTTTTGCGCGTTGTGGAAGTAAGCGAGCAGGCGTTCGATGGCAGGAATAGTGCCGTAGGGATCGTCGCTGATGCTGATTGCCAGGGCTTTGGCCCGGACGTTGGTGAAGGGCAAGTCCGCCATCTTTCTACCGCTCGGGCGCTGCTCATAACGCGCGGCCGGCGTGCTCCAGTCGCGCACCACACCGGCGGGCGTGTCTTCCAGCCAGCCAAGTCGTTTGCCCGGAAAGTAGCCACACAACAGCGTGACCAGCGGCATCAGCAGATGCCATTTGCCGAACATCCGCCAGCGGTGCTCGGGCGCGTAATCGCGCCAGTAAGCGAATTGCGCGCCTACGGTCACCAGTCGTCGGATTGTCTTTCCGGACGCCCCCAGGCCTGCTGCGCAGCCACCGAAGCTGTGTCCGACCACATCGATCGGTTGACCAGGAAACTCCCGCTGCGCGCGCTTGAGCATCGCCTCGAAATCCAGCGCGCCCCAATCTGTCCACGAAGCCTGCAAATGCCTCATCGACTTCGGTCGCGACTCGCCAATGCCACGGTAGTCGTAAATGATCACGTCTAACCCATTGGCGAACAGATACGCCGCGAAGCGCGAGTAGTGGCGGCAGCGCACGGACGTGGCGGCGTTGATGATCACCACGGGGCGCTGTGGGTCGGGCGAAGCGTGGCGCCAGGTGAAACCGCCGAGCAGATAGCCGTCGGTGGCGGGTTCGTGGAAGGGCTCGCTTTCTGCTGACAGCTGACTGAGTGGCAGTGTCGCGCTTTGTAGGTTCATGGCGATCCAGACTTTCGGGGACGGGTCGAGGATGAACTTCAAGCGGGTGGGGATGCAATGAATTGAAGCGCAGTGAATTCCAGATTCGCAGGTTGATCAGGTTTCACTAATTCGAGACGCAGTGCGGCGCGAATCGTTGGTGGGGTTTTCTGTAGTCCTTTTCGTATCAACCGCAACTCCCAATCGTTCTAAAACCCACCCCGCAAGACAAAATCTAAAAAGAGGTAACGATTGGGTTCCGCGAGAGCCCGGGAGTCGTCCTCATGAAACGCGTTCTTTCATTTGTGCTGCCCGTTGCCGCTGCGGCAGTGCTGCTGTTTCCGATCATGGCGCAGGCCGCGAGTCTGGAACCGATCGACACTGCCGCTGTGCAGGTTCAGCAGCAAGAGCAAAACGGCGTTCGCTATCTGGCCGGCGGGATTGGTGAAGATGAGTCGAAAGCCATTCAGCAATCCGCGGGCTACAACCTGCACATGACCTTCGCCGTCGGCATGCAAAACCAGTACACCGCCGATGTCGACGTGATGATTCAGAAAGCTCCGGGCCAAACCGTGCTGACGCTGAATCAAACCGGGCCATTGGTGTACGTGCAGTTACCGCCCGGCAAGTACACGGTCGTCGCGACCCGCAATGGTGAAACTCGCCGGGATGCTGCGGAAATTGGCGGAGGTGCTGCGCGCAATCTGGTGTTCCACTGGAATGACAACAGCTAGCGTCGCCGACGGTCACGCCCGGGTGGCGTGACCGTCGCGGTGCGCCCCATCCAGATCAGTAGCCAGGCTGCGCTCGCCAGGAAGAGTGCAAAGATGCAGTGCGAGGCAACAGTGAACCAGAAGTCGAAGGATTGTTCGGCCTGTGAATACACGGCGAAGTGTTTCCCCCGCGCCATGTTGCTGATGCGTCCCTGAATCAGACCGTTCACCGTTTCATAGGCAAGCAGGCCGATGCAGAGGATCAGTACGATGCCAAGTGCGATCATCAGCCAATCGGTGCGTTTGATGGGTTGCTTGGGATGGGGCAGGGGGACGCGGGTTCTTTTCTGGTTCATCGCGGGGATGACCCTCTTCCGTAAGGGTTGAGCAACGTATCGCGAATTCCGACCTGCAAGATGGGCGGAATCGGGGCGTTATCAAATCGCAGGCATAAAAAAACCCTGAATCTTGCGATTCAGGGTTTTCGGTATTTGGTGCCCAGAGACGGAATCGAACCGCCGACACGGGGATTTTCAATCCCCTGCTCTACCGACTGAGCTATCTGGGCAACGGGGCGCATTAAAAGGGTTTTTCGGATTTACGTCAACGACTTTTTTAAAATTTCTTAAATTAATTCCGTCGCTTACGATCCGACCCCCGATTTCGCGGGGTTTACTCTGCAGGCGGAACGTAGCCTTCGGCCTGAGCGTATTCCTCGCCGGAGAAGTACTTGTCCATTTCGCCCTGAAGAAATTTGCGGTCTTCGGCGTTCATCATGTTCAGGCGTTTTTCGTTGATCAGCAGGGTCTGGTGTTTCTGCCAGTCAGCCCAGGCCTTGGCCGAGACGTGTTCGAAAATATCCTGGCCCTTGGCGCCCGGGTACGGTGGGCGCTCCAGACCTTCGAGTTGTTCTTTGTACTTGCGGCACATTACGGTGCGGGTCATGTCGACTCTCCTGCATTCAAGACGGCGGCCGCGCGTTCGAGCAAGGTCTTGACCGGGGCGGCGAGGCCCAGGCGCGGCGGGGTGGCGAGGTTATACCAGAGCCAGTCGGCCTCGGCCACGTGACCGCCGGCCTCCTGAACCTGAACCAGCCAGGGTTCGATGGACAGCTGGAAGTGGCTGAAGGTGTGGACAAGGCTCGGCAGCGCCTGCTGCTCGCCCAGTTCCAGCGAGTGCTGCGCGGCGAGGTGTTGCAGGTCGTCGAGGTCGTCGAGTTCCGGCAGGCTCCACAAACCGCCCCACAATCCGCTGGAGGGGCGGCGGTAAAGCAGAATCGCGCCGTCCTCGTTGGCCAGCAGCGGCATCAGCGTGCGTTTCTGCGGGATGGCCTTGCGCGGCTTGGGGATCGGGTAACGCGTCTCCAGGCCGAGCATGTGCGCTTCGCAGCCCTTTTCCAGCGGACACAGCAGACAGCTCGGCTTGCTGCGGGTGCAGAGCGTGGCGCCCAGATCCATCATCGCCTGGGTATAGGCGTTGACCCGATCCTGCGGCGTGAAGCGCTCGGCATTGGCCCACAGCTGTCTGGCGACTTTCGGCTCGCCGGGGTAGCCCTCCTGCGCGGTAAAGCGCGCCAGCACCCGTTTGACGTTACCGTCGAGGATCGGCGCGCGCAGGCCCATGCTGATGCTGGCAATCGCGCCGGCAGTCGACAGGCCGATGCCCGGCAAGTCCGTGAGCTTCTCGACATCGCGTGGAAACTCGCCGCCGTACTGGCTGACGACAATCTTCGCGGTCTTCTGCAGATTGCGCGCGCGGGTGTAGTAACCCAGCCCGGTCCACAGGTGCAGCACTTCGTCCTCCGGCGCTTCGGCCAGGGCTTCGACCGTCGGCAGTGCGGCCATGAAGCGGTCGAAGTAATTGAGCACGGTGCTGACCTGAGTCTGCTGCAACATGATCTCGGACACCCACACCCGGTACGGGTTGATGTTCTGTTGCCAGGGCAAATCATGGCGTCCGTGGCGGTCGAACCATTCCAGCACCGCCGTGGAAAACTGCTCCGCTCTCATCGCTTGAACAGCCCCTTCAATGCGTTTTTCAGTTCCGGGCTGACTTTGTCGCCCAGTTTCTCGTCGATTTTTTCGCTGATCTTGTCGCCGGCCAGTTTGGTCGCGACCTGGCCCATGCGTTCGTTGTCCACGCGGCAGGCCTTGGCGCCCAGCTCAAGCGGACCACGGCAACGCAGCGGCCACTCGATGCCGACGAATTTGTCGCCGACCTGGCAGGCCGGATCCGGCATGGCGCTGGTATCGCCTTCGACGATGATGCCGACGCGATAGTCCATTCCGAGCACTTTCAGGTCGATATCGCCGTCACCGTTGACGCTCATGCCGGGAATACGCACTTTCAGGTCCGGGTTGCTGGCCACGCCGTTGCGGAAGGTCAGGTTGCCCTTGAGCTCCTGGAACGGCGTGTCCTTGCCGCGCGGTTCGCCGCTCAGGGATTTGCGGTTGAGGGTGGCGATGCCCTTGCACAGTTGCTGTTCAAGGTTGGCGTTGAGCAGCACGCCGTTGTTGATCACGAAACTGGCGTTGCCGTTGAGGGTTTCGATCAGCGCCTGCTGGCTGTTGCCGCTGCCGGTGACGGTGCTGGTGAGATTGACCAGACCTTTGACCGGCGGGTTCTTGCCCTGGCTTTCGAGGATTTTCTCCACCGGCACCCGGTTGATCCGGGTTTGCAGGTTCAGCACTGGCGCGGTCTGGCGCACGTCCAGCGTGCCCTTGGCTTCGAAGTCGCCGTTGTACAACTCGCCGCGCAGGTTCTCCAGGGTCAGCAGGCCGCCCTGGCCGGAGGCCTTGAGAGCGGCGTTCTGGATCGGCAGCTTGTCGAGGATCAACTGGCCGAAGGTCAAGTCGGCGTTCACGTCGAGCTTGCTCAGGCGCTCAACAGGGAACAGGCGCTCGGTGCTCCAGGCGCTTTTGCTCGGTTTCTCCGGCAGCGGCGTACTGCCGGCACCGGCCATCGCATCAGCCTCGGTGCTGGCGACTTCGGCCTGACGGACCTGGGTGGCGTTGTTGGCTTTTTCCGATTTCGGCGGCAGGTAACGGTCGACGTTGAAGGTGTCGGCCTTGAGGATCGCCCGCAGCGATTGCTTGGCGAAATCTTCGACGGCGATGCGACCGCTGAAATTGCTGTCGTCGAGCTTGAGGTTGATGTTGTCCAGCGAAACGCTGGTCGGCGTCGCGGCGACACGGCTGACCAGTTCAACCTTGCTCAGGCTGCCTTCGGCCATGGCCGGCAAGGTCTGGCCGATGCTGTCGACGAATTTCGCCAGGTCGAACTGGGCGATGGAAATCCCGCCGGTGATCTGTGGCGTTTTGTCCAGATCGTTGGCTTTCAGCTCACCCAGTGCGCGCAGCTGATTGACCGACAATTTGATGCCGGTCCATTCGGCGACGTTGGCGGCCTTGTCCAGCAACAATTGCCCTTGGGCGGCGAAGGTCACGGTCTTGCCTTGCAGCGGATCGCCGGCAACTTCGCCGGACAGCTTCAGGTCTTCGAACTTGTAGCGTTGCAGGGCGCGCTCGAAGCGCAGCTCGCCGTTGAGCTCGGTGCGCACCCGCAGCACAGGCTGGTTGGTGCCGAGGAACGCGGTGGCCTTGACCGGAATGTTGGTCGAATCGTGAACCGCGCCGGTGCTCAACTGGATGCTTTCGGCGCTGAATTGCTTGCCGGTCAGCTCGTCGTTGTACTCCACGCGGGCGTTGTTGACGGTAAGGCTGTCGATGTCGAGACGGATCGGCTGGGCCGGTTTTTCCGGTTGCGCAGTGGCCTCGGGGGCGGATTCGGCCGTTGTGGTCGGCGCAGGTGTGCTGCCGGCCTTCGGCGGCACCTTGCCGATGTCTTCCCAGTTGCCATGACCATTCTTGTCACGATTCAGGCGAAGGTTCAGGCCTTCGACGCGCACGTCGCTCATCTGCACTTCGCGGCGCAGCAACGGCAGTACCCGCACGGACAGGCCGAGCATCTGCAGGTCGGCAAACGGTTCGGCAGGCTTGGCCAGGGTCGCGACGCTGGCCTCGTGCAGTTCCAGGCCGAGCCACGGGAACAGGCTCCAGCCGATATCGCCATTGAGCGTCAGCTCGATGTGGGCCTTGTCGCGGGCAATCTGGCGGATCTCGTCTTTGTAGTCGTTGGGATCAAACAGGTGGGTCAGGGCGAAGCCCGCCGCCACAATGATCAGCAACAGCCCGAGAAGTACCAGACCCAGGATTTTGCCGAACGCTTTCATGGGCGAGTCCTTGTAAGTAGTCGAATTCTTGATTTAGCCGGGGAGTATAGCGCTGCATCACCCCGCGCTGTTGCGGTGTCCCGTGCAGCCTGCTGAACCGCGATGTACAGCGCTTCGACAACGATCGGCATCGGGGTTCCCCGGCGACAGGAGATCAGATGACACGAAAAAGGTGATATCAGTTTGGTTTTTCTGTCACGTGCAAATGGTAACCTTCGCCCGTTCGTCCGCCCATCTGCGACTTAACGTCGCGCTTTCAAGGAGCTTCACCCGCAAAAAACGGTCATGCCTGCGTGCATAAAGGCCGGGGGTGAGCAGTGGCTGGCGAACCATACTAATAATTGGGGGATACACAATGAGCACGACCATTACGGCGGACGGCTTCAAAGCCGATCAGCCCGGGTTCCTGTCCAAGGAACGCATCATCGCCAAGCCCGGTTTCAACCGTTGGCTGGTCCCGCCGGCCGCTTTGGCCATTCACCTGTGCATCGGCATGGCCTATGGCTTCTCGGTGTTCTGGTTGCCGCTGTCCAAGGCGCTGGGCGTGACCGCTCCGGTGGCTTGCGCACCGGACATGAGCTTCATCGCACAAGTTTTCTCGTCGCAATGCGACTGGCCGATCTCCATGCTCGGCTGGATCTACACCCTGTTCTTCATCTTCCTCGGCTGCTCGGCAGCGATCTGGGGCGGCTGGCTCGAACACGCAGGTCCTCGCAAGGCCGGTGTTGTATCGGCACTGTGCTGGTGCGGCGGTCTGCTGATTTCCGCGCTGGGTATCTATACCCACCAGATCTGGCTGATGTGGATCGGCTCCGGCGTGATCGGCGGTATCGGTCTGGGTCTGGGCTATATCTCGCCGGTGTCGACCCTGATCAAGTGGTTCCCGGACAAGCGCGGTATGGCGACCGGCATGGCGATCATGGGCTTCGGTGGTGGCGCGATGGTCGGTGCGCCACTGGCGACGGCTCTGATGAGCCACTTCGCTTCGCCGGCTGGTGTGGGCGTGTGGCAGGCCTTCGTGGCGATGGCTGCAATCTACTTCGTGTTCATGATCGGTGGCGCACTGGCTTACCGCGTACCGCCAACCGGCTGGAAGCCTGAAGGCTGGACCGCACCGGCGAAGAAAGCGTCGAACGCGATGATCACCCACCGTCACGTTCACGTGAATGTGGCGTGGAAAACCCCGCAATTCCGTCTGGTGTGGCTGGTGTTGTGCCTGAACGTGTCCGCCGGTATCGGCATCCTCGGCATGGCTTCGCCACTGTTGCAGGAAGTGTTCGGCGGCAAGCTGCTGGGTAATGATCTGCCGTTCGGTCAACTGGACGCCGGTCAGCTGGCTTCCATCGCTGCGATTGCAGCCGGTTTCACCGGTCTGCTGAGCCTGTTCAACATCGGCGGTCGCTTCTTCTGGGCGTCGTTCTCGGACTACCTGGGCCGCAAGAACACTTACTTCGTGTTCTTCGCGCTGGGTTTTGCGCTGTACGCACTGATCCCGAACCTTGGTCACCTGGGCAACGTTGCCCTGTTCGTGGCGGCGTTCTGCATCATCTTGTCGATGTACGGCGGTGGTTTCGCGACCGTTCCGGCGTATCTGGCCGACCTGTTCGGTACGCAGATGGTCGGTGCGATCCACGGTCGTCTGCTGACGGCCTGGGCCGCCGCTGGCGTGCTGGGTCCGGTACTGGTGAACTACCTGCGTGAATATCAGCTGAGCATCGGCGTTGAACGCGCTGCCGCTTACGACATCACCCTGTACATCCTCGCTGGTCTGCTGGTGCTGGGTTTCCTGTGCAACCTGCTGGTGCGCCCGGTGGCCGACAAGTACTTCATGACCGACGCCGAACTGGCTGCCGAACAGGCGCTGGGCCACGACAAGGGTGCTGACGCCAGCACCGTGCTGGAGTGGAAAGCCGCGCCGGGCAGTAAGCCATTGGCGATCGCTGCGTGGCTGGTGGTGGGGATTCCGTTGGCGTGGGGTGTGTGGGTGACCCTGCAGAAGACGGCGGTTCTGTTTCACTAAGACGCTGAAGTTGCCGGCCTGATATCTCAGGCCGGCACCAACACCTGTGGGAGCGAGCTTGCTCGCGAAGAGGAGGGTAGATCGGACGACATCGCTGTCGGCTGACCCACCGCTTTCGCGAGCAAGCCCGCTCCCACATTTGTTTCCGGGTGCCTGTAATGGCTTGTATGGACATGTCTACCCGCGACAGTCGGGGCTTCTATCCGTCTGCCATATCACCTCTCGTGTTTCTGTTTCGGCCCCGCGCCCCTATAATGGCTGCCTTTTTCGCCCAATGATTTTGCGGAGCTGGTGATGGCCGAACGTAAGGCGTCTGTCGAGCGCGACACTCTGGAAACCCAGATCAAAGCCTCGATCAACCTTGATGGCACCGGAAAGGCCCGATTCGATATCGGTGTTCCTTTTCTTGAGCACATGCTGGATCAGATCGCCCGTCACGGGTTGATCGACCTGGATATCGAATGCAAGGGCGATCTGCATATCGACGACCACCATACGGTGGAAGACGTCGGTATCACCCTCGGCCAGGCCTTCGCGCAAGCCATTGGCGACAAGAAAGGCATCCGTCGCTACGGCCACGCCTACGTGCCGCTCGATGAAGCGCTGTCGCGCGTAGTGATCGACTTCTCCGGCCGTCCGGGCCTGCAGATGCACGTGCCGTACACCCGCGCCACCGTTGGCGGCTTCGACGTCGACCTGTTCCAGGAGTTCTTCCAGGGCTTCGTCAACCACGCGCTGGTCAGCCTGCACATCGACAACCTGCGTGGCACCAACACCCACCACCAGATCGAAACCGTGTTCAAGGCTTTCGGCCGCGCGCTGCGCATGGCCGTCGAGCTGGACGACCGCATGGCCGGTCAGATGCCTTCGACCAAAGGCGTCCTGTAATGCAGACGGTTGCAGTTATCGATTACGGCATGGGCAACCTGCACTCGGTGGCCAAGGCCCTGGAGCACGTCGGTGCCGGCAAGGTGCTGATCACCAGCGATGCGGCAGTGATCCGCGAAGCTGACCGTGTGGTTTTCCCCGGCGTCGGCGCGATTCGCGATTGCATGGCGGAGATCCGTCGCCTCGGTTTCGATTCGCTGGTGCGTGAAGTCAGCCAGGATCGTCCGTTTCTCGGCATCTGCGTCGGCATGCAAGCCTTGCTCGACACCAGCGAAGAGAACGACGGTGTCGACTGCATCGGCCTGTTCCCGGGCGCGGTGAAGTTCTTCGGCAAAGACCTGCATGAAGACGGCGAGCACCTGAAAGTCCCGCACATGGGCTGGAACGAAGTGAAGCAGGCGGTGGATCACCCGCTGTGGCACAACATTCCGGACCTGGCGCGTTTCTACTTCGTGCACAGCTACTACATTGCCGCCGGTAACCCGCGGCAGGTGGTCGGCAGCGGTCATTACGGCGTCGATTTCGCCGCGGCGCTGGCCGAAGGTTCGCGTTTCGCCGTGCAGTTCCACCCGGAGAAGAGCCATACCCATGGCCTGCAATTGCTGCAGAACTTCGCCGCGTGGGACGGTCGCTGGTAAATGGCCGTCAAGAAATCCAAGCCGCCGATCCTGACCCTCACTCCCGAGCAGGAGAGCGAGGCCAACCGCAAGATTCAGCGGTTCATGGAGGATCGTTTCGAACTGGACCTGGGTTCGTTCGAGGCGGCGGAAATTCTTGAGCTGTTTACCCGCGAAATTGCTCCGCACTATTACAACAGGGCGATTTTCGATGTGCAGACCCACCTCAAGGAGCGGTTTGAAAGCATCGAAAGCGACCTGTGGGCGCTCGAGAAAAACTGATTTCCGAGCCAAGCTGAACATTCAAATTTGAAGGTTTGCCAGATGCTGATTATTCCCGCTATCGATCTCAAAGACGGTGCCTGCGTACGTCTGCGCCAGGGCCGCATGGAAGATTCCACAGTGTTCTCCGATGACCCGGTGAGCATGGCTGCCAAGTGGGTGGAGGGCGGTTGCCGTCGTCTGCATCTGGTCGACCTGAACGGCGCTTTCGAAGGCCAGCCGGTCAACGGCGAAGTGGTGACCGCAATCGCCAAGCGCTACCCGACCCTGCCGATCCAGATCGGCGGCGGCATTCGTTCGCTGGAGACCATCGAGCACTACGTCAAGGCGGGCGTCAGCTACGTGATCATCGGCACCAAAGCGGTGAAGGATCCGGCGTTCGTCGCTGAAGCCTGCCGCGCATTCCCGGGAAAGATCATTGTCGGTCTGGATGCCAAAGACGGTTTTGTCGCCACCGATGGCTGGGCTGAAATCAGCACCGTGCAGGTCATCGACCTGGCCAAACAGTTCGAAGCCGACGGCGTGTCCTCGATCGTTTATACCGACATCGCCAAAGACGGCATGATGCAGGGCTGCAACGTTCCGTTCACCGCTGCGCTCGCTGCTGCCACCAAGATCCCGGTGATCGCTTCCGGCGGCATTCACAACCTGGGTGACATCAAGTCGCTGCTCGACGCCAAGGCACCGGGCATCATCGGCGCAATCACCGGCCGGGCGATCTACGAAGGCACTCTCGACGTCGCCGAAGCGCAAGCTTTCTGCGATTCGTACCAAGGCTGAGGACTGACCATGGCGCTGGCCAAACGCATCATCCCTTGCCTGGACGTGGACAACGGCCGGGTCGTCAAAGGTGTGAAGTTCGAGAACATCCGTGACGCCGGCGACCCGGTGGAAATCGCCCGTCGCTACGACGAGCAGGGTGCCGACGAGATTACCTTTCTCGACATCACCGCCAGCGTCGATGGCCGTGACACCACGCTGCACACCGTCGAGCGCATGGCCAGCCAGGTGTTCATCCCGCTGACCGTCGGCGGTGGCGTGCGGACCGTGCAGGACATCCGCAACCTGCTCAACGCCGGTGCGGACAAGGTGTCGATCAACACCGCTGCCGTGTTCAACCCGGAATTCGTCGGCGAAGCGGCGCAGCATTTCGGCTCGCAATGCATCGTCGTCGCCATCGACGCGAAGAAGGTTTCGGGTCCGGGCGAAACCCCGCGGTGGGAGATCTTCACCCACGGCGGTCGCAAGCCGACCGGCCTCGACGCGGTCGAGTGGGCGAAGAAAATGGAAGGCCTGGGTGCCGGTGAAATCCTCCTGACCAGCATGGATCAGGACGGCATGAAAAACGGCTTCGACCTCGGCGTGACCCGCGCCATCAGCGATGCGCTGGGCATTCCGGTGATCGCTTCCGGCGGCGTCGGCAACCTGCAGCATCTGGCCGATGGCATTCTTGAAGGCCACGCCAGTGCCGTGTTGGCGGCGAGTATTTTCCACTTCGGCGAATACACCGTGCAGGAAGCCAAGGCCTACATGGCCCATCGCGGCATAGTGATGCGATGAAAACGCCCCCCCTTGAAGTTGATTCTTTAAGGGGGGTAAACATTGTGTGATTTAAAATTTGTCGAAATGGTCAATTCTGACCTCTGACCTGTCGTGTATCTCGTCAAACGCAACGCTGCATAACTTGGCAGGCAAGTCCTGATCGTAGACAAATACATCCAGCTGGTCCGATTTCTGGTTGAAGCCTTCAGGGCTCTGGCAATCCGTTGTGCTGGATGGTCCCACCTTGTAGGAGTACCAGGCAGTTGCTCCGCCCGAAGTCATCCGGCTATAGCCGGATCCTTTTCTCAGGCTTAGATCGGGAAGCGGAACGACCTCGTCCTCTATCAGTTCAACAGGCAGCGACAGGGCATTTCTCAATAATCCCGGGGATAATTTCTTTTCCGGGGAGTTTGTGCCGATGATGCAAAGAAAATAGCGCCCGGTTCTTGACCCCACCTTGTTATTGATAATGGGTTCTTTCGAGCTGGTCGCGGCAGAATAACGCGATGGACTTTCGCATTGTTTTGCCACGCGCACAGTCTTGTGACGATAGAACGCGGTGTCGATCGAGAACTGGTAATCCCAAGTAGGTGCTATGGCTGCACCGCTTCTCGATATCTTGATTTTCTTGTATTTCGCCGAGGGCCTTTCATCCGTTTCTACGTTGAATGTCGGGTAAAGTTCGCAATGGTTTTCAAATAGAAAGCCGGATCGAAAGCAGCTTCTCAGGTGAGGTACGAGGTTTCCGTAAAGATTGCCTTCGATTGCGGAGTAACCCTTTTCTGTCAGGATGCAAGGTGCATGCAGGTAGCAGGGGTCTAGAGACGGGGCCGCATTTCCGGTTCCCACGACGCCGATAATTTCATTGGTGTAGCGATCCAGCAGCGGTGCCCCTGAGACGCCTCCTTTATTACTCTGACAGCGGGTCATGAAATTGTTACGCCACACCCAATCTTCTTCAATAATGTCTGGAGCCGATTGCAGCGTACAGGCTGTCATTTCCAGAGTTTTATACTCTGGTGCCCCCACAACCAGAACTTCGGAGTTTACGGCTGGCGTGCGTGTAGCCAGTTTTAGAGGTTTTATACCGTCCTCCATGAGCGTTTTCAGGCTGACATCAAGTTCGACGATGGCCATGTCGACACCTTGCATGCTGCGCCATTTCACCTTTTTCAAATTATAGGTTTTCAGTTTTTCTGAATCGCTGAAGTAATTAAATGTGATGGTTCCTTTTACCGGTTGGTTTTGCATGATTTTGCCGTTGGACAAATTGATGCAGTGGCCAGCAGTCAGAACATAGGCAGGAGGGCGCTGGATACCTGTTGTCTCCAGCGTATCAAGCAGGGTGGCGGTACATACGGTATTTGTCGTCAGGCGGCCGATACCCTGCCAGTGATCACGTGAACCATCACGGTTGTCCAGAGACATCGCGGGTAACAGACTTTTTACGCCTTCCCCATAGTCCTGAGGGGATGCCAGGCAGTTGGAGAAAGCGAATCCCAGGGTGCTGAACAGCAGTAATTTTATTGGGTGCATTGTTAACGCTCTGTGGTTTATTGGTTACAGCGAACACGCTGTGTTCGGTAACGGCAATAAATCAGGGCTCAAGGGGGGGCAGGGTGGTAGTTATGTACTACTTAAGGTATGGCGTCGCACGAACGGTGAGGCCTGATCACCATGAAGTCATAACGCCAGTAGACAGCATGGCGTACCCAAGGCACTCTTGGGCACGCCATGGATTTCGGTAGCCCGACATGATCAAACGCCTGCTTCTCGCCCTCGCCAGTGCCTCCGTGTTGTTGATCAACACCGGTCACGCCGAAGAAAGTCCCGACACCGATCTGGTGCTCCTCACCGAAAACTTCCCGCCGTACAACATGGCGAAGAACGGCAAGAATTTCGCACAGGACGAAAACATCAACGGCATCGCCACTGACATCGTGCGCGAGATGTTCAAGCGTGCCGGCATCACTTACAGCCTGACCCTGCGCTTCCCTTGGGAGCGGGTCTACAAACTGGCGCTGGAGAACCCCGGTTACGGTGCATTCGTCATGGCGCGTTTGCCGGATCGCGAAAAGCTCTTCAAGTGGGTCGGCCCGATCGGCCCGGACGACTGGGTCATGCTGGCCAAGGCTGACAGCAAGATCACCCTCGAAACCCTGAACGATGCGCGCAAATACAAGATCGGCGCCTACAAGGGCGATGCCATTGCCGAGACCCTGACCAAGCAAGGTCTGAAGCCGACGGTGGTGTTGCGTGATCAGGACAACGCCAAAAAGCTTGTCAGCGGCCAGATCGACCTGTGGGCTACCGGCGATCCTGCCGGGCGGTATCTGGCGCGGCAGGATGGCGTGACCGGGCTGAAAACCGTGCTGCGCTTCAACAGCGCCGAACTGTATCTGGCGCTGAACAAGGAAGTGCCGGACGAAGCCGTTGCCAAGCTTCAGGCCGCCCTTGATCAGATGCGCAAGGACGGGGTGGTCGAGGAAATCATGGGGCGCTATCTGTAACTGTCGACGATTCCGATGACGACTGCTGAACAGCGCTGACGCCGCCGGTAATGGTTTCCGTCGATAGACTTCCCGCCATTACAGGCATCAATGTTGCTGTCGCGACTACTTCTGGCGGGTATTCACTCATGACAAAACTGGTGTCATCGGTGTAACCAAGCGGGACGGAGACCTCAGTGCCATCCTCCCGTACCAGCTCGTAGTGACTTTCCATCTGATACACCGCAACCGATTTGAGTTTCGCCGCCATGGCGATGACGACCCGAGAGCCCGATTCGCTCCACTCGTTCGAGGACGTTTCGGTGTGAGTGAAACTCCTGGGCAGGCACGCCGAGAACTTTGTTGCCCGGAGATCACTGAGGATTGCCGCCGGCCAGGCTTTGGTGAATTCGACGGCGGTATGGCGATTGAATAACCGCATGCCCGCTGCACTTTGCGCCCTTGGCGCTTTCCATTTGATCGACTGAGTCTGTTCCGTGGTATTTCGGCCATACCCGACCAGCACATATTGGTCGGTTCTTTTCAGATCGTAGTAACGCGAATTGTGAAATCCATCATTGGGTTGAGCGTAATCCCTGACTGTGAACCACGGAAGGCGGGCAACCTGCGTGACCTTGGCCGCTCCGCTTTCGGGATTCATGTGTGTAGAAAGTACCGGAGCTTCTGCGGGTGCGCTGACTTGAACCGGAATCTGTATCCGCAACGCATACGCGGAAGGGCCGGTTGCCGGTTTGTTGTGGCTCGGGACGCCGATGAAGGTGCCGGGCACAAAGCAGATTTCGCCCGCCTTGGCGGTCGGAGGATCAATGCTCCAAGCGCTGAAGTTCAGCGTTGCACCACTGCCTTTGTCATCCCAGATCCGATCACCGAGGTCGGCAGAAACGACCAGATCGGCCCTGACGCAACGGATTGCGTTGAGTGAGGGTTTGCCGTGATCGCTGGAGCAGGTCATACCCAGCGCGACGTAGCCCTGTGGCGCAATCGGGCGCCAGATCGAAGTTCGCATGGCGGCTCCCCTCCCGGATTCTTTCCAGACGAGTTCGAAGTCGGTGGGGCGGCTGAGTGCTTTTCCCCTGGTGTGACCGTCGTCCTGGAACGCTCCCTCGCAGACCACTGCGGCGACAATTTCGCCGTTGATGGAGGTGTTGTCGGGGATGAGGATGTCTCCCAGCGGGAAGTATCCCGGCAAAAGATCAGGGGCCGGCGCAGGTCGCCAGAAAGTGGCGGGCTTGGCCTGTGAGCCGTTGCTGTTCCAGATGCGGTTGAATTCGCTGGTGAAGTTGATCAGCAGGTTATCGAGCTTGATCGGCTCCATTGGCCTGGCGGCCAATGAAGCATTGTCGTTGGTAGTCATAGTCAATCCTGATAGTTGAATGGCAACTCGAAGGAGTTGCGACCTGTTGCGGGTCTGACTATCCGGAAAGGGGGGCGATGCGAGGCGGTAACTATTTATAGGCGCGTGTTGGTTTGTTACCGGTAAATCCCTTCCTTGCCATGAGCGACCGTAGCGCGATTGCTGCGCACACTGATCATCTGTTTGATGTCGATCCAATCGATGCCTTGAGCTTTCAACTTCGGCAGCTCCCGCTCCAGCACCGCCAAAGTCTGTGGATAAGGGTGGCCGATCATCACCGCCGAACCCTGCTTGCGAGCCAGGCTGATCGCCGTCTGCAACTGGGTAAAAATTGCCGCTTCAGTGCGCTCGTCATCGAGAAACACATCCCGGGAAACACTTGCCAGGTCGATCTTTTGCGCCTGTTGCGCAGCGACGGTCTGGGCGCTGGTGCGGCTGTCGACGAAGAATTTGTGGCGGCGCTGCAACTCACCCATCAACCACGCCATCGCTACCGGTTGTGCAGTCATGCGACTGCCCATGTGGTTGTTGATGCCGGCGGTGTAGGGGACCATTTTGAACGCGGCGTTCAGCCGTTTCTCAAGTTCCTCGATGGGCAGTTCAGGGTGCCAGGCGAACGGGCCGGTGGCCGGATCCATCGGCATGTGCAGGATCACGACCTTGCCGGCGCGGTGGGCTTCGCGGGCAAATTCGGTGGCGTGCGGGGTGTCGGGCATGATTGCCGTGGTGACCGGCCCGGGCAGGGCCAGCACGCGACGATCCCGGGGCAGGTTCTGCCCCAGGTCATCGATGATCAGTGTCAGGTAGGCTTTTTGAGGTGTCGGTCTGGCAGGTTCTGCGTGAGCAGCACCCGCCAGACAGCACAGCAGGACAAAGACGAAACGCAAAGACATCCTCAACGGCCGGACGTGATGCTCAGGCCTTTGAGCAGGCTCAGGGCCTGGGCCAACTGGTAATCGTCATCCTGCGGCATGGCTTTCGGTTTGGCGCCGGAGCCGGTCGGTTTGTCCGCGCCACCGTTGCCGTTGCCCAGGTGACCCTGCAGGTCGGCTTCCTTGAAGTAGTCGCCATCCGCTTCGTTGGTGATCTTGGCCTTGCGCACTTCGATGTCCGGGACGATGCCCTGGGCCTGGATCGAGCGGCCGTTCGGCGTGAAGTACAGCGCCGTGGTGATCTTCAGCGCGCGGTCGTTGTTCAGTGGCAGCACGGTCTGCACCGAGCCCTTGCCGAAACTGGTGGTGCCCATGACCACGGCGCGTTTCTGATCCTGCAGGGCGCCGGCGACGATTTCCGAAGCCGAGGCGCTGCCACCGTTGATCAGCACGACCATCGGCACCGCTTCGCTTTCGTCCTTGCCGGTGGCGGAGAAACGCAACTCGGAGTTGGCGATCCGGCCCTTGGTGTAGACGATCAGGCCTTTGGTGATGAAGTGGTCGACCACTTCCACCGCTGCCTGCAACACACCGCCCGGGTTGTTGCGCAGGTCGAGGATGATGCCGTTGAGCTTCTTGCCGTTGTCCTTGCGCAGCTTGGCCAGGGCCTTGGAAACCTCTTCGCCGGTCTTGACCTGGAACTGGGTGATGCGGATCAGGCCATAACCCGATTCCAGCAGCTGCGCCTTGACGCTCTTCACCTGGATCACGGCGCGAGCGAGGGTCACGTCGAATGGTGTGCCGCCGTCGCGGACCAGGGTCAGGGTGATCTTCTGGCCGATCTTGCCGCGCATCTTGTCCACGGCTTCGGTCATGGTCTGGCCGCGGGTTGGTGCGCCGTTGATCTTGACGATGAAGTCACCGGCCTGGATGCCGGCCTTCGACGCAGGCGTATCGTCGATTGGCGACACGACCTTGATGAAGCCGTCTTCGGCGCCGACTTCGATGCCCAGGCCGCCGAACTCACCGCTGGTGCTTTCCTGCAACTCGGCGAAGTCTTCAGGACCGAGGTAGGCGGAGTGCGGATCGAGGTTGCTGAGCATGCCCTTGATCGCGTTTTCCAGCAGGGTCTTGTCGTCCACCGGCTCGACATAGGCGGCCTTGATCCGGTCCATGACCTCGGCAAAGGTGCGCAGCTCTTCCAGCGGCAACGGTGCCTTGCTGGTGGCAGCAGTGCCTGCCGGAGCGACAGCCGGAGCCGGTTGAGCGGCGAACGCCAGAGGCGCGCCGATCACCAGAGCGATCGTCAGGGCCAGCGAGGTAAGACGGGACAAATGCAGCATGTCGAACGAACTCCTTAATTAGGCGGTGCGCTTATCCTTGCGCACGACACCATTGCGCCGGATCACTCGGGTGACCCTGCTGACGAATTGCGAAATACAGCGCTGGTGTGTCCTGGCCGCCACTGTTACCCACAGTGGAGATGGACTCACCGGCTTTAACCACGTCACCCGCCGACTTCAGCAGCGTCTGGTTGTGACCGTAAAGACTCAGAAAACCGTTGCCGTGGTCGAGGATCACCAGCAGCCCGGCGCCACGCAGCCAGTCGGCAAATACCACACGCCCGCCGTGTACGGCATGCACCTGGCTGCCGGCGGAGGCGCTGATCATCACGCCGTCCCACTTGGTACGGGCATCGTCACCACGGGTTTCGCCAAAGCGTGCCAGCAGTCGACCATCAACCGGCCATGGAAGTTTTCCCCGACTTGACGCAAAAGGGCCACCGAAGGTCTCGCCGCCGCTGGACACCAGGGCGCCGGGTGTCGATCTGACCGGTTTGCGTGGGGCGTCGGTGTTTTCCGCCTCGGCCTCACGCAAGCGCTTTTTTTCGGCTTCCTGCTGGGCGATGAGCGCTTTCTGCCGCGCTTCTTCTGCCTCACGAGCCTGGCGGGCCAGGGTTTCTTCAATGGTTTTAAGGACTTTAGACAGGTCTGCCTGATCCTGCTCGCGGGCGGCCAGTTTCTGGTCCCGGGCTTTCACGTCGTCATTGAGTTTGGCAAGGGCCTGCTGGCGTTCCTTGCGGACCTTGTCGAGCGCTTCGCGCTGAGTGTCGAGATCGCTTTGCTGTACCAGCAATTGTGCCTGCTGCAAGCCAATGTCCTTTTCGACATTGGCCAGTTGGCGCAGGGTTTCGTTGAAGCTTTTCAACTGTTCCAGGCGAGCCTGGCTCAGGTAGTCGTAATAGGTGAGGGTGCGGGCGAATTTCTCGGGATTCTGCTGGTTGAGCAGCAGCTTGAGGTATTCCTGGCGGCCGTTCTGGTAAGCGGCGCGGGCCTGGATGGCGATCAGTCGCTGCTGTTCAGTGCGCGCGCTCTGGAGTTTTTTTTTCTCCGCATCGAGTCGCTGCAGCTCGGATTCGCTCTTCTTCAGCTCTTTCTGCAAGGCTTCGACCTGCTTCTCGAGCTTGCCCATCTCGGTTTCGGTGCCCTTGAGTTCCTTTTGCACACCGGATTTTTCTTCCTGGAGCTTGCCCAGCAGTTTTTTCAGCTCGGCAATGTCCTGGCGCGTGGCGTCCAGTTGCTGTTGGGTTTGCGCGCGCTCATCCGCGAAGGCCGGTTGGAGCAGGCATGTCAGAGCGAGGGCGATCAGGACGCGAAGCATAGAGGCGGGCGGCACCAGGGTAAGGGACGGCCTAGTATGCCCGCCCGACGCGGCAAAAAAAACGCCCAATTGGGACTGTGTGATAACTGGGGTGCCGGACAGAGTGAAATCCTCTTTGAAAACCCCACAAACCATTGTGGGAGCTGGCTTGCCAGCGATGGCGTCTGCAGATTCAACATAGATGTTGGCTGTCAGATTGCTATCGCTGGCAAGCCAGCTCCCACAGGGTTTTTCAGTGTTTTGACGGGCGATTACACCAGAATCGAAGTGCCAGTCATTTCCGCCGGTTTTTCCAGGCCCAGCAGTTTCAGCATGGTCGGCGCCACGTCCGCCAGCACGCCGCCTTCGCGGACTTTCAGGTCACGCTTGCCGACGTAGATGAACGGCACCGGCTCGGTGGTGTGCGCGGTGTGCGCCTGGCCGGTGGATTCGTCGGCCATTTGCTCGACGTTGCCGTGGTCGGCGGTGATCAGCGCTTCGCCGCCGACTTTTTCCAGTGCCTCGACGATGCGGCCGACGCAGGTATCCAGGCATTCAACGGCTTTCACCGCGGCTTCGAACACGCCGCTATGGCCGACCATGTCGCCGTTGGCGTAGTTGACCACGATCACGTCGTAGCGCTGATTCTCGATGGCCTCGACGATGCGGTCGGTGACTTCCGGTGCGCTCATTTCCGGCTGCAAGTCATAGGTGGCGACTTTCGGCGACGGGATCAGGATGCGTTCTTCGCCCGGGAACGGTTCTTCACGACCGCCGGAGAAGAAGAAGGTCACGTGAGCGTATTTTTCGGTTTCGGCGATGCGTAGCTGAGTCTTGCCGTTTTTCGCCAGGTAGTCGCCGAGCACGTTTTCCAGGCTGCCCGGGGCAAAGGCTGCGGGGGCGGGGATGCTGGCGGCATACTGGGTCAGGCCCACGTACTGCACTTTTGGCTGGCGTGCGCGCTCGAATTCCTTGAAGCCGTCTTCGACAAACACGCGGCTCAGCTCGCGGGCACGGTCGGCACGGAAGTTCATGAACACCACGGCGTCGCCGTCTTCGACTGTTACCGGCTCGCCGATGCTGGTGGCTTTGACGAATTCGTCGCTCTCGCCACGGGCGTAGGCGGCTTCCAGACCTTCCTGGGCGGTGGCGGCGTTGAATTCGCCATTGCCATCAACGATCAGGTTGTAGGCCTGGGACACGCGGTCCCAACGGTTGTCGCGGTCCATGGCGTAGTAGCGGCCGATCAGGCTGGCGATGCGGCCCTTGCCGAGCGCCTGGAAAGTCGCGTCGAGCAGTTCGATCGACGAGGCAGCGCTTTTCGGCGGGGTGTCACGGCCGTCGAGGAAGGCATGCAGGTAGATTTTTTCGGCGCCACGCTTGAAGGCCAGTTCGGCCATGGCGATCAGGTGATCCTGGTGGCTGTGCACGCCGCCATCCGACAGCAGGCCCATGAAATGCACGGCCTTGCCGGCGGCCACGGCTTTATCCACAGCGGCACAGATAGTCGGGTTCTCGAAGAACTCGCCGTCGCGGATCGCTTTGGTCACACGGGTGAAGTCCTGATACACCACGCGCCCGGCGCCAAGGTTCATGTGGCCGACTTCGGAGTTGCCCATCTGGCCGTCCGGCAGACCGACGTCCATGCCGCTGCCCGAGATCAAGCCGTTCGGCACGGTGGCCCACAGGCGATCCAGCACAGGCTTTTTGGCCGCATAGACGGCGTTGGATTCGGGGTTGTCGCTGTGACCGAAGCCGTCGAGAATCATCAGGACCAAAGGTTTAGGCGTGGTAGTCATGGAATCCACTCGTGGCTAATAAGAAGAGGGCGATGGAAAAGGGAGTTGGAGTTTAAAGCGAAGTTCCGGCGGCGTCACCGCCGGACGGGGTTTGGCCGACCATAGTGGCTGTGTATACTGGCCGACATTTTAACGCCCTGGAACCTCCTTCGATGGTTGCTCACCTGATTGAATTTGCCACTAACCACTACATTCTTGTCGGTATCTTCGTCGTACTGCTGGCTTTGCTGCTGGCGCATACGGTGCAGGGCGGCGGTAAAAGCCTGAGCACGGGCGAGCTGACCGCACTGGTCAACAAGGAAGCCGGCGTGGTGGTGGACATCCGTCCGAGCAAGGACTACGCCGCCGGTCACATCGTTGGCGCGGTGAACATTCCCCAGGACAAACTGGCCGCCCGTATCGGCGAGCTGGAAAAACACAAGGCCAAGACCATCATTCTGGTCGACGCCCTGGGCCAGACCGCCGGCACCCACGCCCGCGAGCTGATGAAGGCCGGCTTTACCGCCGCCAAGCTGTCCGGCGGGATTTCCAGCTGGAAAGGCGACAACCTGCCGTTGGTGAAGTGACATGAGCGACGTCATCGTCTACTCCAGCGATTACTGCCCTTACTGCTCGCGCGCCAAGTACCTGCTCGCGAACAAAGGCGTGGCCTTCGAAGAGATCAAGGTCGATGGCAAGCCGCAGGTGCGCGCCGCCATGGCCCAGAAGGCCGGACGCACGTCCGTGCCGCAGATCTGGATCGGCGACACCCACGTCGGCGGATGTGATGATTTGTATGCCCTGGAGCGCGCCGGCAAGCTCGACGCGCTGCTCAAGGCCTGAACTGCTGCACACGTAAAGAACCCTAAAAGACCCAAGATCAGAAAGGATCTGAGATGACTGACCAACAGAACACTGCAGCCAGCGAAGAAGAAACCGCACCGCAATTCTCCTTGCAGCGCATCTACGTACGCGACCTGTCCTTCGAAGCCCCGAAAAGCCCGGCGATCTTCCGCCAGCAGTGGGATCCGGCGGTCGGTCTGGATCTGAACACCCGCCAGAAAGCCCTGGAAGGTGATTTCTACGAAGTCGTGCTGACCCTGTCCGTCACCGTGAAAAACGGTGAAGAAGTGGCCTTCATCGCTGAAGTGCAGCAGGCCGGTATCTTCCTGATCAAGAACCTGGACGCGGCTTCGATGAGCCACACCCTGGGTGCGTTCTGCCCGAACATCCTGTTCCCGTACGCGCGCGAAACCCTGGACAGCCTGGTGACCCGTGGTTCGTTCCCGGCCCTGATGCTGGCCCCGGTGAACTTCGACGCCCTGTACGCGCAAGAGCTGCAGCGCATGCAGGAAGCCGGCGAGACCCCGACCGTTCAGTAAGCGGTCTGGTTTCACCCAATGTGGGAGCGAGCTTGCTCGCGATTACGGAGGGTCAGGTGACATTGATGTCGTCTGACACACCGCTATCGCGAGCAAGCTCGCTCCCACAGTTGTTTTTGGGCGTTACTTGAAGTCGTTCTGCCGCCACGCTTCGTACACGGCCACTGCCACGGTGTTGGACAGGTTCAGGCTGCGGCAGCCTTCGCGCATCGGCAGGCGCAGGCGCTGTTCGCCGGGCAGGGCGTCGAGCACTTCCGGCGGCAGGCCACGGCTTTCCGGGCCGAAGATGAACGCATCGCCGGGGACGAACGCGGCATCGTGAAACGGCCGCGAACCCTTGGTGGTGAAGGCGAACAGCCGTGGATGACCGAGGCTTTCCAGGCAGCTGGCAAGGTCGGCATGGCGCTGCAAAGTGGCATACTCGTGGTAGTCGAGACCGGCGCGGCGCAGGCGCTTGTCGTCCATCTCGAAGCCCAGCGGTTCGATCAAATGCAGGTGGCAGCCGCTGTTGGCGCACAGCCTGATAACGTTGCCGGTGTTCGGCGGAATTTCCGGTTGAAAAAGGATGACGTGAAACATGCACGGCTCCGAAGGTAAAGATGACGCGCATTCTACGCCGCAAGCGGATCCGCGTTCGAAACTATTCCCACGGGTGATGGCTTCACTGGCGATCGTTGGTGTGATGGTCGGGATGATGATCGGCCGTTTGACCACACCTGACCCGACCGTCTTGCAGCAGGTCGAGGTGATCGATGGCGGTCTGGCGGTCTGGTTCAACAACGAGCCGAAGCTGCACGGCGAGATCGTCGATGGCAGCATTGCGCTGCTGTTTGAGGCCGAAGGCAAGGCGCAAAAAGGCCAGCTCAAGTTCAACGGCAAGGACCTGAACTGGCGGACGCGGTTGAGTGACGGGGGATTGTTGCTGACGCTGGTGGCGGCGCGGCCGCTGCAGGGCGACTGGGCCGGCCAGGCGGTCGATGACCGCTGGCGGCTGGAGATCCATCTCCGGGAGCAATAAAAGAGGGAATCCCCGGCCTGCCTGTACCAAGGTTCCCGAAACGGGCGGGCTCATCGCATCGCGTTCTGAGCCGGTGTAAAGAAGGAACCCCTGACCTGCCTGTATCAAGGGCCCCAAAAGGGTGGACTCGATGAGTCCGGTGTAAAGAGGGGAATCCCCGGCCTGCCTGTACCAAGGCCCCCGAAAGGGTGGGTGAATCGAATCACCTGATTGAGCTGTTGCAGGGGGCGTGCCAGGTTTTCTCGTTTTGAAACAAAAAAGCCCGGCACAATGACGAAGGCCCCGTAATACGGGGCCTTCGTCTTTTCACAGGATGGGATTTTCAGCGGTTTACAGTGCAAGACTGAGTCAGTGGCCGTGCCCGATTAAGGGTCACGGTGCCTTGCGGCGGTGCAGGCGGGCGCTGAATCTCAGCCTTCATCGCCCTCATCGTCATCCCCGCCATCGACCTTCATGCCGAGTTCCTTGATCTTGCGGGTCAAGGTGTTCCGGCCCCAGCCCAGCAGCACCGCAGCATCGCGACGACGCCCGGCGGTGTGCTTGAGTGCGGTCTCGATCATGATCCGCTCGAACGCCGGCACCGCGCTGTCGAGCAGGCTCGACTGACCGCGCGCCAGGGCCTGGTCGGCCCACTGGCGCAGCGCCTGTTCCCAGTTGGTCACCGGCGCCGAGTCCTGCGGCAGGCTCAACAGTTCCGGTGGCAGGTCGCTGATGTGTACCTCGCGCCCGGAGGCCATTACCGTGATCCAGCGGCAGGTGTTTTCCAGCTGACGCACGTTGCCCGGCCACGGCAGGTTTTTCAGGTATTCCTCGGTCTCGCTTTTCAGCAGCTTCGGCTCGACCGCCAGTTCTTGCGCGGCGCGGCTGAGGAAGTGCTTGGCCAGGGTCGGGATGTCTTCGCGACGGTCCGACAGGCGCGGGATGTGGATGCGGATCACGTTGAGGCGGTGGAACAAGTCCTCACGGAATTTCCCGGCGTGAACCAGGGTTTCCAGATTCTGGTGCGTCGCGGCGATGATTCGCACATCGACCTTGACCGGCACGTGCCCGCCAACGCGATAGAACTCGCCATCGGCCAGCACCCGCAGCAGTCGGGTCTGGGTGTCTGCTGGCATGTCACCGATTTCATCGAGGAACAGCGTGCCGCCATCGGCCTGCTCGAAACGGCCGCGACGCAGGTTGGCCGCACCGGTGAAGGCACCTTTCTCGTGGCCGAACAGCTCGGATTCCATCAGGTCTTTCGGAATCGCCGCCATGTTCAGCGCGATGAACGGCGAGGCCGCGCGCGGGCTGTGGCGGTGCAGGGCGTGAGCCACCAGTTCTTTACCGGTCCCGGATTCGCCGTTGATCAGCACGGTGATGTTGGAGTGGCTCAAGCGCCCGATGGCGCGAAACACTTCCTGCATCGCCGGCGCTTCGCCGATGATTTCCGGGGTGCGGGTCAGGGTCGGTGCGACTTCCAGGCCTTGCTGTTCCTGGGCGTGCTGATTGGCGCGCTTGACCAGCGACACGGCTTCGTCGACGTCGAACGGCTTGGGCAGGTACTCGAACGCGCCGCCCTGGTAGGAGGCGACAGCGCTGTCCAGATCGGAGTGAGCGGTCATGATGATCACCGGCAGCCGCGGGTGCTGCTCGCGGATCCGCGCCAGCAGGTCCAGGCCGCTGGCACCGGGCATGCGGATATCGGAGATGATCACGTCCGGCTGCTGGCGCGCGAGGCGGCTCATCACGCCATCGGCACTGTCGAAGCTCTGGGTGGTCATGCCTTCCTGTTGCAGGGCTTTTTCCAGAACCCAACGGATAGAACGGTCGTCATCGACGATCCACACGGTTTCACTACGGCTCATGTCGATGTGGCTCCTTGTTCCAGTGGCAGAAAGATCGAGAACGTGGTGTGGCCTGGATGGCTGTCACACTCGATCAGGCCCTGGTGCTGGCTGATGATGTTCTGGGTAATGGCCAGGCCCAGCCCGGTACCGTCCGGACGGCCGCTGACCATGGGAAAGAAGATGGTTTCCTGGAGTTCCGCCGGAATGCCCGGGCCGTTGTCGATGATCTCGATCTTGGTCACCAGACGATGGCGGACGTGGCCGATGGTGAACTGACGCATGGCGCGGGTACGCAGGCTGATGCGGCCCAGGCGCAGCTCGTTCTGGCTGCTGATGGCCTGCATCGCGTTGCGCACGATGTTCAGCACCGCCTGAATCATTTGTTCGCGGTCGATCAGGACGTCGGGAATGCTCGGGTCGTAATCGCGCACCAGCGTGATGCAGCCCTGACTTTCGGCCTCGACCAGTTGGCAGACGCGCTCCAGCACTTCGTGGACATTGCACAGGGCCAGCGACGGCAGTTTGTTCGAGCCGAGCATGCGGTCGACCAGATTGCGCAGGCGGTCGGCCTCTTCGATGATCACGTTGGTGTAGTCGCGCAGGCTGTCTTCCGGCAGTTCCCGGGCCAGCAGTTGCGCGGCGCCTCGGATGCCGCCCAGCGGGTTCTTGATCTCGTGGGCGAGGCCGCGCACCAGCATCTTGCTGGTTTCCTGCTTCGACAGCTGCGCCTCTTCCTTGGTGATCCGCAACAGGCGGTCACGGGGATGGACTTCCAGCAGGAGCAGGGTCGCACCGTTGCTGAGGATGGGCGTCACCGCGTAATCCACGGTCAGGGTCTGGCCGGTGAGGGCAGTGAGCATCGCTTCGCGCTTGGTGAACGGGTGCGCCTGTTCCACCGCCTGGCGCAACGAGTTGAGCGCCTCGGTGGACTCGGTGAACAGCTCGCTGATGAACTGCCCATGGCTGCGCTGACCGCTGATGGCCAGCAGCATCTCCGCCGCCGGGTTCATGTACTCGAGGCGCAATTCGCTGTCGAGCAGGATAGTGGCGGTGGTCAGGTTGTCGAGTAGCAAGCGATGCAGTGCGTCACTGATGGTCATGAGGACCTCTTTTGGAGCATGGCGCGCGCAGGGATACAGCGCTGATGCGAGGAAAATGCAAAAACCAAACCAAGGCTCCGAAAAGAAGCGTTCAACCCCTGAAACGGGCGTTTGACGCTCGTTTGCGTGGCAGTCAAACCGCTCTGGCGGGTACTTTCGAACCAAAATGGGTTGGAATGTGAGTACGGTGCAGCGTATTGCACCAATATAGTGCGCAAAGCTGAACGGCGTCAGAAGAAACGCAGGAAAGGATTTTTCGGTTCAGCGGGTTTGTCTTTCAGCGGACATTCCGGGCGCACGCCATAGTCGGCGCTGACGCACGGTTTGACCTGACGCTTCTGCGCCAGGGAGATGCGCTGCATGTGGAACGGCTGGTTGGCGGTTTTCTCTACGGTTCGGCCGTGTGCATCGAGGATTTCCACCGACAGGTTGTGGCTGCCACGATCAATGTTGCTCAGCGGGAACACCGGACTCAGGCCGGGCTCACCGACGGCCTGGCCATCCAGCAGCAGACGATACAGATGACCTCTTTGCAGGCCCGGCTCGCTGGTGACGCTGACGATCAGCTCGCCGGCGCTGCTGCGGATGGTCGCATCCGGCTCGGGGATCAGCACCCGCAGCATGTCGTAGTGGAACAGCGGCGGCTCTGCTGATTTTTTCGAAGGCGTGACCGGTGCAGCGCCGGTCGGATTCGAGGCCATGCGATTGCTGGTGGCCAGCGGTACACGCTTGGCGTTGCCATGCGGTTGATCGGTGTAGACGCGATTGCCCTGTGCGTCGATGTAAGTGAACACCTCGGCCGATGCGCCGAGCGCGATCAGTGAAAGGCACAAGGCAATCAATCCCCGCATCATGGTTTGTGCACCCGCTGCACGGTGAACACCACCGCCGGACTTTGCTGAAGGATCGCCTCGCCATCGATCACCTGCACCGCCAGCCGATGTTCGCCCCGGTCGACATTCACCAGTTGCAGGATTGGCACATTGCTCGGCTGGCCATAGGGCGCGTCGTCCAGCAGCAGACGCAATTGATGCGGCGGTTGCAGGCGCGGCTTGATCAGCACACTGACCGTGAACGTGCCGTTGTTGGCGCGCAGGGCTTCCTCGGTGGGCAGGCCGGTCAGCTCCAATACTTCATAGGCATTGCGCGCCGGCGCTTGGCTAACCGTGTCTGACGATGGCGCACTCGGTGCCTGCGGCTGGACGCTATTGAGCGGCGGCAAATCCACCGCTTGCGCCTGCACGCCGTCCGGCGCGTGATCGCTGTACACCGTGTTGCCGCTGGCGTCGGTGTACTTGTAGATCTGCGCGGCGGCGGGCAGGGCGATCAGCAGCAGAATGTAGAGAAAGGTGCGACCCATGAAATCGACCGGTAACGAAAGCGATGGGTTGCAGCATAGGCCAGGCGCGGCGGTTGGCCCAACCCAGCACACATCCAGAGATTATTCGGTTGATCGTTCCCACGCTGCGTGGGAACGCCTCAAGGGACGCTCCGCGTCCGGTGACGCGGAGCGTCACGGGCTGCATTCCCACGCAGAGCGTGGGAACGATCAAACATCCGGGCACAAAAAAGGCCTCCCGAAGGAGGCCTCTTTTTGTCACGCCGCGTAGCGCGGCGCTACCGGATCAGCAGCTGTAGTACAGCTCATATTCCAGTGGGTGTACGAAGGTGCGGACCTTGATTTCTTCTTCGGATTTCAGCGCGATGTAAGCATCGATGAAGTCGTCGGAGAACACGCCGCCCTTGGTCAGGAACGCACGGCCCTTGTCCAGCTCTTCCAGGGCTTCTTTCAGGCTGCCGCAAACTTGCGGGATCTCTTTCGCCTCTTCAGGCGGCAGGTCGTACAGGTTTTTGTCGGCAGCATCGCCTGGGTGGATCTTGTTCTGGATACCGTCCAGGCCGGCCATCAGCAGTGCTGCGAAAGCCAGGTACGGGTTGGCAGCCGGATCCGGGAAACGGGCTTCGATACGACGGCCGCGTGGGCTGTTGACGTAAGGAATACGGATCGAGGCGGAACGGTTGCGAGCGGAGTAGGCCAGCATCACTGGAGCTTCGAAGCCTGGCACCAGACGCTTGTAGGAGTTGGTGGCCGGGTTGGTGAAGCCGTTCAGGGCCTTACCGTGCTTGATGATGCCGCCGATGAAGTACAGGGCGGTATCGGACAGGCCGGCATAACCTTCACCTGCGAAGGTGTTCTTGCCATCTTTGGAGATGGACATGTGAACGTGCATGCCCGAACCGTTGTCGCCGTACAGCGGCTTCGGCATGAAGGTCGCAGTGCGGCCGTAGGCGTCGGCAACGTTGTGTACAACGTATTTCAGAGTCTGAACTTCGTCAGCTTTCTTCACCAGGGTGTTGAACTTGACACCAATTTCGTTCTGACCGGCAGTTGCCACTTCGTGGTGGTGAACTTCAACGGTCTGGCCCATCTCTTCCAGCGCGTTGCACATGGAAGTACGGATTTCGTGGTCGTGGTCGAACGGCGGAACCGGGAAGTAGCCGCCTTTCACGCCTGGACGGTGGCCTTTGTTGCCGCCTTCCACGTCCTGGTCGGACATCCACGAGCCTTGCTCGGAGTAGATCTTGAACATGGAACCGGAGATGTCGGACTTGAACTTCACTTCGTCGAAGATGAAGAACTCTGGCTCTGGACCGGCGAATACGGTGTCACCGATACCGGTGGTCTTCAGGTATTCCTCGGCGCGGTGGGCGATGGCGCGCGGGTCGCGATCGTAACCTTGCATGGTCGAAGGTTCGATGATGTCGCAGACCAGGATCAGGGTCGGCTCTTCGGTGAACGGGTCCAGAACGGCGGTTTCGTCGTCCGGCAGCAGGATCATGTCGGAGGCTTCGATGCCTTTCCAGCCAGCGATGGAGGAACCGTCGAACATCTTGCCAACTTCGAAGAAGTCGTCTTCCAGCGCATCGCGAGCCGGCATGGTCACGTGGTGCTGAGTGCCTTTGGTGTCCGTGAAGCGCAGATCAATCCACTTGACGTCATGATCTTTGATGAGTTGAACCGACTTCGACATAGTGTCCTCCGGGTGAATTAGGGCGGGTAGTGGATGCCCTTAATAGTGGTGATGCCGGCGCGAATACTCTGCCAAGGCAACCTGCCTCACAAGGGAGCAAATTGCATGCCAGTGCCCCAGCATGGGTTTTTTGCCCCAAATTCACGCTTCTAAAGGTCGAAAGCGCCTTAAAGGCGAAAATCTCGCCCTTTAATGTAGCGCTCAAATCGAAAAATGACCCGTTTTGGTGCGCACAAAACCTTCTGCACATTAACTGGTTAAACCTTGAGCAATTTCCGCTATAATCCGCGCCCCCCTTTTTCGGCTGGCCCTGCGCGCGCTGTTTTCATGAAACTAATCGTAAAAGTCTTCCCCGAGATCACCATCAAAAGCCGACCTGTCCGGACGAAATTCATCCGCCAACTGGCCAAGAACATCCGCACCGTGCTCCGCGACCTGGACCCGGCCGTGGTGGTGAACGGTGTGTGGGACAATCTCGAGCTGGAAACCCGCGTCACCGACCCCAAGGCCCTGAAAGAGATGGGCGAACGCCTGACCTGCATGCCGGGCATCGCGCACTTCCTGCAGATCGACGAGTACTCGCTGGGTGACTTCGACGACATCACCGAGAAGTGCAAGCAGCACTACGGCGATGCGCTGGCCGGGAAGATCTTTTCGGTGCGCTGCAAGCGTGCAGGCAAGCATGCATTCAGCTCGATGGACGTCGAAAAATACGTCGGCAGCAAGCTGCGCCGTGAGTGTGGCGCTGCCGGAATCGACCTGAAACAGCCGGAAATCGAAGTTCGCATCGAAGTTCGCGACAAACGGTTGTTCGTGATCCACAGCCAACACAATGGCATCGGCGGCTATCCGCTCGGTGCGCTGGAGCAGACGCTGGTATTGATGTCCGGCGGCTTTGACTCGACGGTTGCCGCGTACCAGATCATTCGTCGCGGCCTGATGGCGCACTTCTGCTTCTTCAACCTGGGCGGTCGTGCCCACGAATTGGGCGTGATGGAAGTCGCGCATTTCATCTGGAAGAAGTACGGCAGCTCGCAACGCGTGCTATTTGTCAGTGTTCCGTTCGAAGAAGTACTGGGCGAAATTCTCGGCAAGGTCGACGACAGTCATATGGGCGTCGTATTGAAGCGTATGATGTTGCGCGCGGCGTCGAACATTGCCGAACGCCTGCACATCGATGCGCTGGTCACCGGCGAAGCGATTTCCCAGGTGTCGAGCCAGACGTTGCCGAACCTGTCGGTCATCGATTGCGTCACCGACAAGCTGGTGCTGCGACCGCTGATCGTCGCCCACAAGCAGGATATCATCGACACGGCCGACCAGATCGGTACCGGTGATTTCGCCCGGCACATGCCGGAATACTGCGGCGTCATCTCGGTCAACCCGAAGACCGCCGCCAAGCGTGGCCGGGTCGAGCACGAAGAGCAGGAATTCGACATGGCGGTGCTCGAGCGTGCGCTCGCAAACGCCAGACTGGTGCCGATCGATCGGGTGATCGACGAATTGGGCCAGGATTTGCAGATCGAAGAAGTCAGCGAAGCGCTGGCTGGTCAGATCGTCATCGACATCCGTCACCCGGATGCCGCCGAGGATGACCCGCTGGAGCTCGCCGGCATAGAGGTACAGACGATGCCGTTCTACGCAGTGAACGCTCGTTTCAAGGAACTGGACCCTACTCGCCAGTACCTGCTGTATTGCGACAAAGGCGTGATGAGTCGCCTGCATGCCCACCATTTGCTCAGTGAGGGGCATGCCAATGTGCGCGTTTATCGACCGAGCTAAGTGCCCGGGGCTGTTTGCCTGTGGCCTGCGTCACCGGCCCCCCGACACCGCCGTCAAGCTGTAACGGCCATGCCGGACACTACTGTCAATCGCTGCCAAGACTTGTCAGCAAACCGAATCCTCTGATCGAGATACACAAGTGATCGAAAATCTACGCAACATCGCCATCATTGCCCACGTTGACCATGGTAAGACCACCCTGGTAGACAAACTCCTGCGTCAATCCGGCACCCTGGAGCGCAACGAGCTCAACGACGAGCGCGTGATGGACTCCAACGACCAGGAAAAAGAGCGCGGCATTACCATTCTGGCGAAAAACACCGCCATCAACTGGAACGGCTACCACATCAACATCGTGGACACCCCGGGCCACGCCGACTTCGGCGGCGAAGTTGAGCGCGTTATGTCCATGGTTGACTCCGTGCTGCTGCTGGTCGACGCCCAAGACGGCCCTATGCCGCAAACCCGTTTCGTGACCAAGAAGGCTTTCGAAGCCGGCCTGCGTCCAATCGTGGTCATCAACAAGGTTGACCGTCCGGGCGCGCGTCCTGACTGGGTTCTGGACCAGATCTTCGATCTGTTCGACAACCTGGGCGCTACTGAAGAACAACTGGACTTCCAGGTTGTTTACGCTTCGGCCCTGAACGGCATCGCCGGTCTGGACCACACCGCCATGGGCGAAGACATGACCGCGCTGTACCAGGCGGTAGTCGACCACGTTCCGCCTCCGGCTGTTGACCGTGACGGTCCGTTCCAGATGCAGATCTCCGCTCTGGACTACAACAGCTTCCTGGGTGTTATCGGTGTTGGCCGTATCGCCCGTGGTCGCGTCAAGCCGAACACCCCGGTTGTCGCTATCAGCGCCGACGGCAAGCGCCGCAACGGTCGTATCCTGAAGCTGATGGGTCACCACGGTCTGCACCGCGTTGACGTTGAAGAAGCAGCGGCCGGCGACATCGTCTGCATCAGTGGTTTCGACGAGCTGTTCATCTCCGACACCCTGTGTGACATCAACAACGTCGAGGCGATGAAGCCTCTGACCGTTGACGAGCCAACCGTTTCCATGACCTTCCAGGTAAACGACTCGCCATTCTGCGGTAAAGAAGGCAAGTTCGTGACCTCCCGTAACATCAAGGATCGTCTGGACAAAGAGCTGCTGTACAACGTTGCACTGCGCGTTGAAGAAGGCGACTCGGCTGACAAGTTCAAGGTTTCCGGCCGTGGTGAGCTGCACCTCTCGGTACTGATCGAAACCATGCGTCGCGAAGGCTTCGAGCTGGCGCTGGGCCGTCCTGAAGTGATCATCCGTGAAGTTGACGGCGTGAAGCAGGAACCGTTCGAAAACGTAACCATCGACATCCCTGAAGAATCCCAGGGCAAGGTCATGGAAGAAATGGGTCTGCGTAAAGGCGACCTGAGCAACATGGTGCCGGATGGCAAGGGCCGTGTTCGTCTGGAATACAACATCCCTGCTCGCGGTCTGATCGGTTTCCGTAACCAGTTCCTGACCCTGACCAACGGTGCTGGCATCCTGACCTCGATCTTCGACCGTTACGCTCCAGTGAAGTCGGGCCACATGTCCGGCCGTCAGAACGGCGTTCTGGTTTCGGTTGAAACCGGCAAGGCGCTGACCTACTCCCTGGAAACCCTGCAGGCTCGTGGCAAGCTGTTCGTAGAACACGGCCAGGAGATCTACAACGGTCAGATCGTTGGTCAGAACTCCCGCGACAACGACCTGGGTGTGAACCCTACCAAAGGCAAGAAGCTCGACAACATGCGTGCTTCGGGTAAAGACGAAACCATCGCTCTGGTCCCACCTGTTCGCTTCACCCTGGAACAGGCTCTGGAATACATCCAGGAAGACGAGCTGTGCGAAGTCACTCCTAAGTCCATCCGTCTTCGCAAGAAGATCCTGGACGAAAGCGAGCGTACCCGCGCTGCCAAGAAAGCCAAGGCATAAGATTTAGCCAAGGCTGAAAAAAACGCCCCCGGTCGAGAGACCGGGGGCGTTTTTGTTTGTCTGGCTTTTGAAAGTCTCGTTCCCACGCTCTGCGCGGGAATGCCTCAACGGACGCTCTGCGTTCGGCTCTTGGGACGCGGAGCGTCCCGGGCTGCATTCCCACGCGGAGCGTGGGAACGATCAGGCGTCGGGATCAGAAGCGTTCGATCGACCGCGAATTCTGCACCCGCTCCACTTCCTTCGGCTTGTACGCGCAATAGCCCGGGCGCGGGCCGATCTTCGGGTGGTTGCGGCAGGTGTCCGGGCGCTTGTCATAAATGGTGCACAGGCGGCTCTTACGATCCAGGTAATAGCAATCGTTGTTGCTCATGCGCTGCAGGGTGAAGATCCCCGACTTCTGGTTGAAGCGCTCGACCAGACCTTCTTTTTGCAGACGCTTGGCGATGTTCTTCGGCGGGTCGCCCAGTTCGAACTCGTCGACCACACCGATGCGCACCAGATCCTTGATCTTGACCTCGACCGGCAGCGTGCAGCAGCTGGAAACGCACGAGCCGCACATCGGGGCCGAATATTTGGCCCAGGTATCGAGACGGTCGATCTCGGCTGCGGCGATCAGGTTGGGCTTCATCATCGGTGTTTACCAGGCGTGTGCATCAGGGCGCGCGATCATACCGGGACTGGTGGATTTTTGAACAACCTTTCGCCAGATTTTTTCTTCATGCACGAGCATCGTCCGACAATTCGGCACGGCCCCTGCATTCATTAAGGCATTCGCCAAGGTAATGCCGGACGAAGTCTCACTCTCAGGAAAAACTGCCGAACCAGAGCCCCTACCGTCGGTCAGACCGTCTAGGCTCTGACAATTCCCCGCTCGCTCGAGGTCCTATCGATGACTCAAGAACCACTAGTTCGCGAAGCAGAGGTGGCCGCATTCCGCGACGCCGTCCTGACCAAACTCACCTACGCGGTGGGCAAAGACCCGGATCACGCCTTCGACCATGACTGGTTCGAAGCCATCGCGCTGGCGGCGCGCGATCACATGGTCGAGCACTGGATGGACCACACCCGGCAGATCTACCGCAAAGGCCAGAAGCGGGTGTATTACCTCTCGCTGGAATTTCTCATCGGCCGCTTGCTGTACGACAGCCTGAGCAACCTCGGTCTGCTGGACGTCGCCCGTGAAGCGCTGACCGAACTGGGCGTCGATCTGGAGCGCATCCGCATCCTGGAGCCGGATGCGGCGCTGGGCAACGGTGGCCTCGGACGCCTGGCGGCGTGCTTCATGGAAAGCATGTCGACCCTCGGCATCGCCGGCCACGGCTACGGGATTCGTTATGAGCACGGGTTGTTCCGCCAGGCCATCGTCGACGGCTGGCAACAGGAACAGACCGAGCACTGGCTGGATTTCGGCAATCCCTGGGAGTTCGAGCGGCCGGAAGTCGTGTATTCCATCGGCTTTGGTGGCAGCGTCGAGACCGTCACCGATGTCAGTGGCAAGAGCAAACAGGTCTGGCATCCGGCGGAAACCGTCCGGGCGATTGCCTACGACACCCCGGTGGTCGGCTGGCGCGGGGCAAGCGTCAACACTTTGCGCCTGTGGCGGGCCCGGGCCATGGAAGATCTGCACCTGGAGCGCTTCAACGCCGGTGACCACCTCGGAGCGGTCGCCGAAGTGGCCCGGGCCGAAAGTATTTCCCGCGTGCTCTACCCGGCGGACAGCACCGAAGCCGGGCAGGAACTGCGCCTGCGTCAGGAATACTTCTTCGTCGCCGCGTCGCTTCAGGATTTGCTGCGCCGTCACCGCAACATGCACACCTCGGTACTGACTCTCGGCGATCACGCGGCAATCCAGCTCAACGACACGCACCCCTCGATCGCCGTTGCCGAACTGATGCGCCAGTTGGTCGACGTCTACGACGTGGCCTGGGACGCGGCGTGGCAAGTCACCGTCGATACGCTGTCGTACACCAACCACACGCTGCTGCCCGAAGCGCTGGAAACCTGGCCGGTGGGGCTGATGGAGCGCATGTTGCCGCGACACATGCAGATCATTTACCTGATCAACGCCCAGCACATCGATTCGCTGCGGGCCAAGGGCATCCACGATTTCGACGTGCTGCGCGCGGTGTCGCTGATCGAGGAAGACAACGGCCGCCGGGTGCGCATGGGCAATCTCGCGTTTCTCGGTTCCCACAGCGTCAACGGCGTGTCTGGCCTGCACACGCAACTGATGCGCAAAACCGTGTTCTCCGAACTGCACAAGCTGTATCCGGAGCGGATCAACAACAAGACCAACGGCATCACCTTCCGCCGCTGGCTGTATCAAGCCAACCCGGAACTGACGTCGATGCTGGTCGATTCCCTCGGCCCGGACGTGTTGGATAACCCGGAACAGCGTCTGCTCGATCTTGAGCCGTTCGCCGAGAAACCCGCCTTCCGCAAAGCCTTTGCCGAACAGCGGCTGCACAGCAAAAAGGCCCTCGCTTACCTGATCCATGAACGGCTGGGGATCGCGGTCAATCCGGCGGCGATGTTCGACGTGCAGGTCAAACGGATCCACGAATACAAACGCCAGTTGCTCAACCTGATGCACACCGTCGCGCTGTATCAGGCGATCCGCGCCGAGCCGGAAATCGACTGGGTGCCGCGGGTGAAAATCTTCGCCGGCAAGGCAGCGGCGAGTTATCACCAGGCCAAGCTGATCATCAAGCTGACCAACGACATCGCCCGGGTGGTGAACAACGACCCGACCGTGCGCGGCCTGCTCAAAGTGGTGTTCCTGCCCAACTACAACGTCAGCCTGGCGGAAAGCATCATTCCGGCGGCTGACCTGTCGGAGCAGATCTCCACCGCCGGTTTCGAGGCCTCGGGCACCAGTAACATGAAGTTCGGCCTGAACGGCGCGCTGACCATCGGTACCCTCGACGGCGCCAACGTGGAAATGTGCGAGCGTATTGGCGCCGAGCACATGTTCATTTTCGGCCTCAGTGCCCAGCAGGTCGAGGCGCGCAAGCAGAACCACGAGTTCAGCGCCTTGCCGGATATCGCTGCGTCCCATCGCCTCAACGATGTGTTGCAGGCGATCCGCAGCGGGGTGTTCTCGCCGGACGACACGTCGCGCTACACCGGGCTGATCGACTCGCTGGTGGATTACGACCGGTTCCTGGTCTGCGCCGATTTCGACTCCTACTGGGAGGCGCAGATGCGTGTCGACGCGCTCTGGCACGACTCCAACAACTGGTGGCGTTCGGCGGTGCTGAATACCTCGCGCATGGGCTGGTTCTCGTCCGACCGGACGATCCGCGAGTACGCCACGGATATCTGGAAGGCACTGGAGTAACTTTTAGCGACAAATGTGCGCCCGGCCCCACGATTGTTGGGCCGGATCGATATACTGAGCGCCGGTTTCCGGTCGTTTCAGGCAGCGCTGAATCATTGTGGGAGCGAGCTTGCTCCGGGCTGCGATCCGACGAAGACGTTTAGCCAGTCAGCATCAATGTTGAATGTGCCGGCCTCTTCGCGAGCAAGCTCGCTCCCACAGGTTTGTGCCTAGACTGAAACCATCGCCGGACTTGCCCCAACCAGGGGCCGCTTAGGGATATCGACCATGCAATGGATGTTCATGTTGATCGGGCTGCTGCTCGGCTGGCTGCTCGACGAGTCGTTCAGCGATGCGCTGTTGGGCGCGTTGCTGGGGCTCGCCATCGGGCAGGCGATGCGCATTGCCCGGCTCGGTTCGCAGGCTGCCGAGCAACAGCGTCAGCTGGATCACGCGAAGATCGCGTTGCAGGGCGTCGAACAGCGACTGTTTCTGCTGGAGGGCGCTCCGGCGCATTCGCCAGCGCCGCCGAGCGTCGCGCCGGCCAGCGAAACGATCGTTGAACCCGTCACGGTATTTGAACAACCCTCTGCCGCAGAACCCGAGCTGGTCTGGGAACTGCCACCGGAACTCGAACCTGTTGCTGTCGCCGCTAGCGAACCGAGCCAGCCGCTGCCGGCCGATGTCTGGCGCCCGGAACCTGTCACCCGCGAACCACAACCGCCTGCCGAACCTCGTGGCCCGAACCTTATCGAGCGCGGCATCAGCGCTGCGCGTAACTGGCTGTTCGGTGGCAATACCGTGCTGCGGGTCGGCGTGGTGCTGTTGTTCTTTGGTCTGGCCTTCCTGCTGCGCTACGCCACCGAAGGCATGGTGGTGCCGATCGAATTGCGTTACGCCGGGGTCGCGGCGGCGGCGCTGGGATTGCTGGCGCTGGGCTGGTGGTTGCGCCATCGCAACAGCAGCTACGCCTTGATGCTGCAAGGCACCGGGATCGCGGTGTTGTACCTGACGGTGTTCGCGGCGATGCGTCTGCACCCGCTGCTCGATCCGTCTGCCGCGCTGGGATTGTTGGTGGCTGTGACGGTGTTCTCGGCCATTCTGGCCATCACTCAGGATTCCCTGGCCCTGGCCTGCGTCGCCGCACTGGGCGGTTTCGCCGCGCCGATCCTGACTTCTACGGGCGCCGGCAACCATGTCGCGCTGTTCAGTTATTTCGCATTGCTCAACGCCGGCATTCTGGCCATCGCCTGGTTCAAGGCCTGGCGCCTGCTCAACCTGATCGGCTTCGTTGGCACCTTCGGCATCGGTTTCGCCTGGGGCCTGCGTTCGTACACGCCGGAACTGTTGTGGAGCACCGAGCCGTTCCTGATTCTGTTCTTCCTGATGTACCTGGCCATCGGCCTGCTGTTCGCCCGACGCAAGTTGCTGGACCTGCCGGATGCACCGGCCGACGGTGACCGCGAGGCGCTGCTGCACTGGTCGGCGCGCAAGGGTGACTACGTCGACGGGACGATGCTGTTCGGTCCGCCGCTGGTGGGCTTCGGTCTGCAATTCGCGCTGGTCCAGCATCTGGAATTCGCCGCCGCGTTCAGTGCGTTGGCGCTGGGCATGATCTACATGGCCCTCGCCAAAGTGCTGATGGGCGGACGCGCATTGTTGCTGGGTGAGACTTGCCTGGCGCTCGGCGTGATTTTCGCCAGCCTGGCGATTCCATTGGGGCTGGATGCGCGCTGGACCTCCGCCGCCTGGGCGGTGGAGGGCGCGGGGATTTTCTGGCTCGGCTTGCGTCAGCAACGGCCGTTGGCCCGGGCCTTCGCATTGCTGCTGCAACTGGGCTCGGCACTGGCGTTTCTCAGCCAGTTGCGCGTTGGCGAAAGCAGTCTGCTCGACGGTGCGCCGCTGGGCGCATTGATGCTCGGCGCGGCGTTGTTGTTCAGCTTCTATCAATTGCGCAAGGCGTTGCCGGAGCAAACTTCACCGTGGGAGCGTCAGGGCTTGCCGGTGCTGGCGTGTCTCGGGCTGACCTTCCTGTATCTGCTGGCGCCGCTGTTCTTCTTTACTCAGGGCACGGCGATCAGTTGGGCGCTGGCCGGTCTGGTGACCTTGTTCGTCGGCTTGCGCCTGCAATCGCGCACCTTCCTGTTCACCGCGTTTGCCGTGCAACTGCTCGGCGGGGCGTTGTTCCTGTTGCGCCTGCAAGGAGCGGGCGAGGATTCGGCGGCGGTGTTCAGCGCCGGGTGGAGCGGTCTGCTCAGCGCATCGCTGATCGGTCTGGCGCTGATCGCCGGCATGCTGCTGGCGGCGCGCGACGAGATGGTGCGCAGCGATGTTCGTCTGCTGCGCGGTTTGTCGTTGGTGCTGCTGGCGGGTCTGGTGCTGATCAATCTGGCGGTGTTGTTCGTGCTGCCATGGCAAACCGCGAGCGCGGTGTGGGCGGCCAGTGGCTTGCTGATCATCTGGCTCAGCCTGTACCTCAAGCAGCGCGTGAGTTTTGTCTTCGGTCTGCTGTTGCAACTGATCGGCGGCGCGGCGTTTTTGCTGGCAGGCCCCGAATTGCTCGGGCCGCTGTCCAGCGAAGGGCTGCGACCGCTGGCCCATGGCGGATTCTGGACGCCACTGGTGTTGGGCCTGGCAGCGATGATCGGGGCGTGGCGCCTGCAACTGGGCAATCACGCTTCGGCGTTCGACGTGCTGAGTCTGCAGCGCCTGTCCGAAGTGTTGCTGGTGTGGGGCGCCGGTTGGTGGGCGCTGGCGTGGATCAGCGAAGTGCTGCGGTTTACGCCGCTGAATCTGCAGGCAACGCTGTTGCTGCTGGTGGCCGCACTGAGCGTCGCGTTGTGGACGCTGTTGGCCCTGCGTCTGAAATGGCCGTCGCTCGGGTTGCTCTGCACCGTGCTGATTCCGGCGGCCGGGCTGGTGTTGCTCGGTGCGTGGCATTCTCGCTATCACCCGGCGGCGGATTTCGGCTGGCTGGCCTGGGTCGCGGTGTTCGTTGTGCATTTCATCAGCCTGCGGCGTCTGGCGCCGATGTTGCCAGCGCGGTCCTTGAGCACGGCGCATGTGCTCGGTTGCTGGCTGCTGATCGGCGTGCTGGCGCTGGAGTTGCGTTACGGCCTGCTGCTGTTGTCCGAGCAATACAACGCCTGGCGCTGGCTGGGCTGGGCGATTCTGCCGAGTGTGTATCTGTTGCTGATGGCCGCACCGCGTCAGTGGCCGTGGCCGGTGGCGGCGTTCCCTCGGGAATATCGCCTGTACGCGGCGGCGCCGCTGGCGGTGTTGATGCTGGTCTGGTTCTGGCTGGCCAATGGCGTCAGCGATGGCAATGCCGAGCCGCTGCCTTATGTACCGCTGCTCAACCCGCTGGAGTTGGGTCTGCTGTTTGCGTTGTTCGGTGTCTACGTCTGGTCGCGCAGCGCCGTTGCCGAGCTGTCGATCCGCCAGGATTACGCGGCTTACGCAACGCAACTGATCGCTGGTGTTTCGCTGTTCGCGTTCTGCACTGCGCTGGTCACCCGCGCCGCGCACCATTGGGCCGGCATTCCGTTCGAGCTGGATCTGCTGCTCGAATCGATGCTGGTGCAGGCCGGTCTGTCCATCGTCTGGACGCTGATGGCGCTCGGACTGATGATCGGCGGGCACCTGCGCCATCGCCGCGAAGTGTGGTTGATCGGCGCGGCGCTGATTGCGCTGGTGGTGGCCAAACTGATTTTTGTCGAATTGAGCAACCGTGGCGGACTGGCCCGGATCGTCTCGTTCATCGGCGTCGGCGTGTTGCTGCTGGTGGTGGGCTACTTTGCGCCGCTGCCGCCCAAACGCGTCGACGCTGCACCGGCGGCGGACAAACCGGCCCCGGAAACCGAAGGAGTGTCGTCTTGAGTCGCAAGCTTAATCTCGGGTGGCTGTTGCTGGGCGTGGCCATGACGGCCGGCGCCCAGGAAAAACCGGCGGACTTCGCCGCGCAGGTGCCGTTGTCGGTCAGTGGCTCCGGCCCTTGGTATCGCCTCGAACTGCCGCTGAGCGTGCAGTTGCAGGCACGTCAGACCGATCTCAGTGATCTGCGGGTGTTCAACGCCGCCGGAGAGCCACAGGCCTATGCGCTGGCCCGGGAATCGGCGCAAACCCGCGACGACGGCCAGTTGCATGAGGTGAAGTGGTTCCCGCTGTACAACTCGGCGGATGCCACCGAACGCGCGCCGAGCGTGCGCGTGCAGTCCACCACCACCGGCACGCTGGTGGAGGTGCAGCCGTCCAGTCAGCTCGAAGCTGGTGAGGAAGTGCTGCGCGGCTGGCTGCTCGATGCCAGCGCGATCAAGGCGCCGCTGCAGCAACTGATCCTCGACTGGACCAGCGAGCGCGACGGCTTCCAGCGTTTCAGCATCGAGGCCAGCGACGACTTGCAGCACTGGCAGGCCTGGGGCGAAGGCCAGGTCGCGCGCCTGACATTTGCCGACGAACGGGTCGAGCAGCATGAAGTGGCGCTGCCGGGGCAGTCCGCGCGGTATCTGCGTCTGCTGTGGGATTCGCCGGCTTCGGCGCCGGTCCTGACGTCGGCGCAACTGAAAAGCAGCGACCCGCGCAACCTGCCGCTGCCATTGGTCTGGTCGCCGGCGCTGGCCGGCAGCAGCGGCAAGCCCGGCGAATACACCTGGCAGCTGCCGATGGGGCTGAATATCGAGCGGGTGCAGGTCGAACTGAAACAGGCCAACAGCCTCGCGCCGGTGACCCTGTCGGGACGTCGCGAAAGCAGTCTGCCGTGGCAACCGCTGATCAGCGGCTTGCTCTATCGCCTGACCCAGAACGGCCAGGACGTGGTGCAGAACGAATTGCAGCTCTACGGCCAGACCGTGCAGCAGTTGAAACTGACGGTCGACGAACGCGGCGGTGGCCTCGGCGAGCAGGCGCCAAGTGTGAAATACGCAGTGCGCGCCACTCAGGTGATCTTCCTTGCCCGTGGCGAAGGACCGTACAGCCTGGCGCTGGGCAATCCGACCGTGAAAACGGCCAACCTGCCGCTGACCACGCTGATTCCCGATTTCAAACCGGAGAAACTGGCCACGCTGGGCAAGGCCACAGTGCAGGGCGAAGCGCTGGCGACCCAGACTTCGACAGCCACCACCTCGGCCACGGCGGACACCAACTGGAAGAAGTTCGGCCTGTGGGCGGTGTTGCTGCTCAGTGTGCTGTTTCTGGCAGCGATGGCCTTCAGCCTGCTGCGCAAACCGCCGGCCAAGTCGTGAATATGACGGGTGTGGCCTCTACACCCGTCGGGTTTCCAACTACGCTGAATCCGGTACCTGAACTCTCTGGGTTCGATCACGTCTGATAGCAGGAATTGCACCCGACGCACGTTACCGGGCGTCATTGCTCGCTACGGTTTCAGACTCCCTGTAAACTGCGCGGGTTTTTAGCCCCCCATTCCACCGGAGCCGTCCATGTCCCGCGTTACCCTGAGTCGCTATTTGATTGAGCAGACCCGCAGCAACAACACTCCTGCCGATCTGCGTTTCCTGATCGAAGTGGTGGCGCGTGCCTGTAAAGAGATCAGCCACGCCGTGTCCAAAGGCGCCCTGGGCGGTGTTCTGGGCAGCATGGGCACGGAAAACGTGCAAGGCGAAGTGCAGAAGAAGCTCGACGTGCTGTCGAACGAAATCCTGCTCGAAGCCAACGAGTGGGGCGGTCACCTGGCCGGCATGGCGTCCGAAGAAATGGACAACGCCTACCAGATCCCGGGCAAATACCCGAAAGGCGCCTACCTGCTGGTATTCGACCCGCTGGACGGTTCGTCGAACATCGACATCAACGCCCCGGTCGGCACCATCTTCTCCGTGCTGCGTTGCCCGAACGAATACCTGAGCCAGAACGAGCCTCTGAATGAGAAGGCCTTCCTGCAGCCAGGTACCCAGCAGGTTGCCGCCGGTTACGCCATTTACGGCCCGCAGACCATGCTGGTGCTGACCCTGGGCCACGGCGTGAAAGGCTTCACCCTGGACCGCGAAATGGGCAGCTTCGTCCTGACCCACGAAGACATCACCATTCCTGAAACCACCCAGGAATTCGCCATCAACATGTCCAACCAGCGTCACTGGGAAGCTCCGGTACAGCGCTACGTTTCGGAACTGCTGGCCGGTGAAGAAGGCCCGCTGAAAAAGAACTACAACATGCGTTGGGTCGCGGCGATGGTTGCCGACGTTCACCGCATCCTGACCCGTGGCGGTCTGTTCATGTACCCGCGCGACAGCCGCGAGCCGTCCAAGCCGGGCAAACTGCGCCTGATGTACGAAGCCAACCCGATGTCGTTCCTGGTGGAACAGGCGGGCGGCGCTTCCACCGACGGTCACCAGCGCATTCTCGACATCAAGCCTGAAGGCCTGCACCAGCGCGTAGCGGTGTTCCTCGGCTCGAAAGAAGAAGTCGCCCGCGCCACGGCTTACCACAAGGAATAAACCATGAACGTGCCCTGGCAGCCGTTGCTCGATTGGTGGTTCGGACACTCCGAATCAGCTACTGAAGTAACGGCCCAACAGGGCGGGTTGTGGTTCGGCAAGAAAGACAGCCAGGACCTCGAAGCGCGTGAGCGTTTCGGGGTCTTTGTCGATCAGGCCCTCGCTGGCGAATTGACCGAATGGACGCAACGTCCCGAGGGTTGGCTGGCGGTGGTGCTGTTGCTCGACCAACTCCCGCGAATGATCTTTCGCGATACGCCCAAGGCTTTTTCCGGCGATCTACGGGCACAGAAACTGGTTGCTCAGGGGATTGCTGCAGACTTCGATCGGCAGTTGAAACCGATTCAGCGACTCTTCATCTACCTCGTCTTCGAACACAGCGAAAACCTCGCGGTGCAGAATGAAGCGGTTTCACGATTCATCGAACTGGTGGCTGAACAGCCGGAGGCGGAGCGCGGGGTGTTTGCCGACAACCTGGATTATGCGGAGCGACATCAGCGGGTGATTGCGCGGTTTGGACGGTTTCCGCATCGCAATGCGGTGTTGGGGCGGGAGTCTACGGTTGAGGAGCTGGAGTTTCTCAAACAGCCTGGGTCAAGTTTCTAGCTTGTCCGCGTTCATTTTATCCAATTCAAGAAACAAGTCTTCAACGTCTCTGTACTTTTCTTGATCAATCTCGTCGGTACCCAATGCAAGGATTGCCAGTAAAGTAGTTTGATCTGAATCCGTGCAATCGTGTTTCTTGTTCATTAGCCACATCTCCTTGCGAATCGCGGATTACATTTCCGGCCTTCTGCGTCATGTATACCGCTATCGCGGGCAAGCCCGCTCCCACAGTGTTTGATGTGAAACACAAATTGTGTAAACACACATTACCTGTGGGAGCTACGGTGCGACGACTCGACTTGCCAGCGATGAGGTCAGTAGCCGCGCCTCAGATCCGGAAACTACCCACCAACTGCTTGAGTCGCGCAGCCTGCTGCTCCAGATCCGCACAAGCCCGCAACGTCGCCTGCAAGTTTTCCACACCTTCCTGGTTCAGCGTGTTGATCTCGTTGATATCAACGTTGATCGACTCGACCACCGCCGTCTGCTCTTCCGTCGCCGTCGCTACCGACTGGTTCATGCCGTCGATCTCGCCGATGCGCTGGGTCACGCTGCCCAAGCGTTCGCCGGCCTGGTTGGCGATGCCGACGCTGCTTTCGCTCTCGCGCTGGCTCTCGGTCATGATGCCGACCGCCTGACGCGCGCCGACTTGCAGCTCTTCAATCATCTTCTGCACTTGCTGCGCCGAATCCTGGGTGCGGTGCGCCAGGTTGCGGACTTCGTCGGCCACCACGGCGAAACCACGACCGGCCTCACCGGCACGGGCCGCTTCGATGGCGGCGTTGAGCGCCAGCAGGTTGGTCTGCTGGGAGATGCTGGTGATCACTTCCAGAATCTGCCCGATGTTCACGGTGTTGCTGTTCAGGGTTTCGATGTTGCCGCAGGAGTCGCTGATCTTCGCCGACAGCTGTTGCATCGCGTGGATGGTTTTATCCACCACCTGCTGGCCGTCTTCGGCCAGGCTGCGCGCATCGCTTGAGTGTTGCGAGGCGAGGGCGGCGTTCTGGGCGATTTCCTGGGCGGCGGCGCCGAGCTGGTTGATCGCGGCGGCCACGCTGTTGGTGCGCGAGGCCTGCTGGTCGGAGTTGAACATCGACGAGTTCGACGCGGCGACTACGCGCAGGGCGACTTCGTTGACTTGCCCGGTGGCCGACGACACTTCGCGGATCGAGGTGTGAATGCGCTCGACGAAACGGTTGAACGAGGTGCCCAGTGCGCCGAATTCATCGTGGCCGTGAATGGTCAGGCGTTTGGTCAGGTCACCTTCGCCTTCGGCGATGTCGTGCATGGCGCGGCCCATGGTCAGCAGCGGCTGCATCAGCACGCGGATCAGCATGCCGAGCAGGGCGATGATGATTACCACGGCGATGACCATGGCGATCAGCGCCGAGGTGCGGAATTCGCTGAGCATCGAGAACGCGGTGTCCTTGTCCAGCACCAGCGCCACGTACCAGTCGGCCGACGGCACGCCGTTGACGTGGGTGAAGGAGATCAGTTGGGTCTTGCCGTCGAACTCGACTTCTTTCAGGCCCGGACTGACTTTCGGCGCACCGTTGGGGTAGGCCTCGGCCAGGGTTTTGAGCACCAGCTTGCTGTCCGGGTGGATCAGGATCTTGCCGTCGGCACTGACGATGAACGCGTGACCGTGGCCGCCGAAGTTCAGCGAGTTGATGATCGCGCTGACGCTGGAGAGATCAATGTCGGCGCCGGCCACACCGATCATCTGGCCCTGGCGCTGCACCGGCGTGGCGACGGTGATCACCAGTTTGCCCGACGAGGCGGCGATGTACGGTTCGGTGACGATGGTCTGTTGCGCAGCGTTGGCTGCCTTGTACCAGCCGCGGGCGCGCGGATCGTAATCAGGTGCACGGTTGCCGGCCGGAACCGAGAACATCACACCGTCGGCGCCGCCGAAGTAGCTGAGCTGGAAATTGCCGGTGTAGGCGGGCAGGTCGATGATGCGTTTCAGGCTGGCCGGCGCGTTGCCGTCGGCGACAACCTGTTGCGCCATCGATTGCAGCAACTGGATGCGGCTTTCCAGCCAGGTCTGGATGTTGCTGGTGGTCAGGCTGCCCAGTTCCTGCATTGATGCTTCGGTGCTGCTTTGCAGGGCTTCGCGCTGGCGATAGTCGTTGAACAAAATGAAACAGGCGAACGCAACGGCCACCACGAGGGCGGCAGCCAACAAGATCTTGTGGCTGAATTTCATGTTTCTGGTCATTAAGTGAGCTACCGCGAAGGGGCTGGTCAAGAAAGGGCGGCAATTTGCCACACTATCGGGCTTTGCGCTGCTCTTATTTCGACCGCGCCGCGCCAAAGATTAGGCGGTTTTTGCGAAAAGCGACGAAATGCTCAATACCCCTACGAACTGTCTGATTTGCCGACGAATGCCGGACGAGCGGGCTAACAAATAGCCAGCCTCCCAGGGAACCAGACAGGGGTTTTCTCTTCTAAGCTTCTGGTTGGCGCCATGCCATCCCCCTTCCGTTCCAGGAGTTCCACCATGTCGCTGCGATCTATCGCCCTGCTGTCGTTTTGCGTGCTGTTGGCCGCATGCAGCAAGGTCAATCAGGAAAACTATTCGAAGCTTTCGGCCGGCATGGCCAAAGCCGAAGTGGAGACGCTGCTTGGCAAGCCCACCGATTGCTCGGGCGCGCTCGGCATGTCCAGTTGCACCTGGGGCGACAAGAACAGCTTTATCAGCGTGCAGTACGCCGGTGACAAAGTGCTGATGTTTTCCGGCCAAGGCCTGAAGTAAACCGGGGCTACGCGCCCACGGGAGAAAAACAATGAAGCGGTTATTGCTTGTTCTTTTGGCCGGCCTGGTATTGGCCGGCTGCGCCACGTCCGGTGAAGATCCGCTGGCGCCGAAGACGGTCAACAGTGTCAATCTCAAGCGTTACCAGGGCACCTGGTACGAGCTGGCGCGTCTGCCGATGTACTTCCAGCGCAATTGCGCGCAATCCGAAGCCCGTTATTCCCTCAAGCCCGACGGCAATATCGCGGTGTACAACCGCTGCCTGACGGCGGACTGGCAGTGGGAAGAAGTCAAAGGCACGGCTTATCCACAGGTGCCGGGCAAGACCGACAAGCTGTGGGTCGAATTCGATACCTGGTTCTCGCGGCTGATTCCGGGTGTGGCGAAGGGGCAATACTGGGTGCTGTACGTCAGCGATGACTACAAGACCGCCCTCGTCGGCGACCCGAGTCGTCGCTACCTGTGGCTGTTGTCCCGCACGCCGACTGTCAACGGTGTGGTGCGCGAGGAACTGCTGAGCAAGGCGCGTCAGCAGGGTTACGACACCACGCGACTGATCTGGCGTACGTCGGATCAGCAGATGGCCAAGACGTCCAACTGAGCACTGCTCTCTGATCGTTCCCACGCTCTGCGTGGGAATGCAGCCCGGGACGCTCCGCGTCCCAAAAGCGGACGCAGAGCGTCCATTGAGGCATTACCACGCAGACGGTTCGACGCCTCGACGTGGGAACGATCAGTAGCTGAGGTGCAAAAAAACCTGTGGAGGACAACCCCACAGGTTTTTTTTGTGTCAGCCCAAAAGCTCTCGCAGAACCTGGGTGAAGGCGCGATTGCTGTCCTCCTCCCCGGCATGTCGCCCGTCACGAACGACCCATTGACCGTTGACCAGCACATCGCGCACCTGACGGTCGCCACCGGCGAACAGCCAGCGATTGAGAATCCCGTCACCGCTGGCCGTGGCCAGATACGGATCACTGCCATCGAGCACAATCCAGTCGGCACGCTTGCCGACTTCCAGCGCGCCGATTGGCTGGCCCAGAGCCTGAGCGCCGCCATCCAGCGCTGCGTCGTACAGCGTACGGCCGACCATCGGCTGATCCGCGCCATACAAGCGGTTGCGCCGCTGATCGCGCAGGCGTTGGCCGTATTCCAGCCAGCGCAGTTCTTCCACCACACTCAAAGACACATGGCTGTCGGAACCGATGCCCATGCGCCCGCCCTGAGCGAGGAAATCCACTGCCGGGAAAATCCCGTCGCCAAGGTTGGCCTCGGTGGTCAGGCAGAGACCGGCGATGGCGCGACTCTTGGCCATCAGCGTGACTTCTTCCGGATTGGCGTGGGTCGCGTGCACCAGGCACCAGCGCTGATCGACTTCGGTGTTTTCGTACAGCCATTGCAGCGGGCGGCGACCGCTCCAGCTCAGGCAGTCGTCGACTTCCTTCTGCTGTTCGGCGATGTGGATGTGCACCGGGCATTGCTTGTCGCTGGCCGCCAGCACTTCGCTGATTTGCTGCGGCGTGACCGCGCGCAACGAGTGGAAGCACAGGCCCAGCGACTGCGCCTTCTGTTGAGCCAACAGCGGCTGCAGGCGCGATTGCAGTGCCAGATAGTTTTCGGTGCTGTTGATGAAGCGGCGCTGGCCTTCGTTCGGCGTCTGGCCGCCGAAGCCGCTGTGGCTGTAGAGCACAGGCAGCAAGGTCAGACCGATACCTGCCGAGCTGGCTGCCTGGCTGATGCGCAACGCCAGCTCGGCCGGGTCGGCGTACGGCTGGCCGTTGTGACCGTGGTGGACGTAATGGAATTCGGCGACCGAGGTGTAACCGGCCTTGAGCATTTCGATGTACAGCTGACGGGCAATCACACCGAGCTGGTCGGGGCTGATTTTTCCGACGAGCCGATACATCAGATCGCGCCAGGTCCAGAAACTGTCGTTGGGATTGCCCGCCACTTCAGCAAGTCCCGCCATCGCCCGCTGGAACGCGTGGGAGTGCAGATTCGGCATCCCCGGCAGCAGCGGGCCGCTCAACCGTTCGGCGCCATCTGCGGTGGAATCGGCCTGGATTCGGGTCAGCACGCCATCGGCGCTGACCTCGAGACGTACATTGTTGGCCCATCCGTTAGGCAGCAGCGCGCGTTCGGCAAAGAAGGCGGACATGGTTCAGCACCCCATCGTGTGTTATTTGTATATACATATACAGACGTTTGCCTGCCCGGTAAACTCCGGCAAGCTAGCAACTTTCATCCAATGAACAGGGATCCACCGTGCCGACTCCGCCTCCAGTCTCCCCGTTGGCCGCGAACATGGGCGACAGTCCGGCGCCCTTGTACGCCCGCGTCAAGCAGATGATCACCCAGCAGATCGACAGCGGTAACTGGCCGCCGCACTACCGCGTTCCGTCGGAAAGCGAACTGGTCAGCCAGCTAGGCTTCAGCCGCATGACGATCAACCGCGCACTGCGGGAAATGACTGCCGACGGTCTGCTGGTACGTATGCAAGGCGTCGGTACTTTTGTCGCCGAACCGAAGAGCCAGTCCGCGCTGTTCGAAGTGCACAACATCGCCGACGAAATCGCCTCCCGTGGCCATCGCCACACCTGCCAGGTGATTACCCTGGAAGAAGAGGCCGCCGGCTCCGAGCGCGCGCTGGCGCTGGACATGCGTGAAGGGCAGAAAGTCTTTCACTCGCTGATCGTGCATTACGAAAACGACATTCCGGTGCAGATCGAAGACCGTTTCGTCAACGCGCTGGTCGCCCCGGAATACCTCAAGCAGGATTTCACCCTGCAAACGCCTTACGCCTATCTGAACCAGGTCGCGCCGCTGACCGAAGGCGAGCACGTGGTCGAAGCGATCCTCGCCGAAGCGTCCGAATGCAAATTGCTGCAGATCGAAAAAGGCGAGCCTTGCCTGTTGATCCGCCGCCGCACGTGGTCGGGTCGTCAGCCAGTGACGGCGGCGCGTCTGATTCACCCCGGTTCCCGTCATCGTCTGGAAGGTCGGTTTCATAAATAGAGAGCATAAATGAGTGAAGTGAAGGTTTTACGCGCCGAAGGCTACCCGCGCATGCCGTGGAAAAACGGCGGCGGCAGCACCGAGGAAATCACCCGTGACGCCGGCGCCGGCCTCGACGGTTTTGGCTGGCGTCTGTCGATTGCCGACATTGCCGAATCCGGCGGCTTCTCGACCTTCGCCGGTTACCAGCGAGTGATCACGGTATTGCAGGGCGACGGCATGACCCTGTGTGTCGACGGCGACGTTACACGGCCGTTGTTACCCCTCGACCCGTTTGCCTTCAGCGGCGAGAGCCAGGTGTCCTGCACCTTGCTCGGCGGCGCAATCCGCGACTTCAACCTGATCTATTCGCCCCAGCGCTACAGCGCACGCCTGCAATGGCTGGACGGCGAACAGCGGTTTTTCAGTTCGGCGAGCACCGTGCTGGTCTTCAGCGCCAGTGAACTACTGGAGGTCACGGTCGGTGGTCGCGCCTCGCAACTCGGCCGCCATGACTGCCTGCAACTGGACGGTAACACCGGGCTGGCCGAGATCGCCGTCAATGCCGGCTGCTGCGTGATCGAACTGTCCCCGCGCTGATTCGTTCACACGCTCTGCGTGATCGTTCCCACGTCGAACCGTCCGCGTGGGAACGATCTAACGATCAAAAACCGCTGCTTTGAAAGCAGCGGTTTTTTTTCGTCCCGACGTTCCCGAAATGCGCACCAACTTGTTACCGAACGCCCCAGCGTGGCGCAAAACCACGCTTTCGTAACAACCTCTCGCCGCCCTCAATCCACCCCGGGAAAAATTTCATGGACGCCAGAGCCCTTGATTCAGGCGCTCTCCAGCCCTGTCCGGGATTTTTGTTGAACGACCCTCCAACAAGTTGGCCGCTCGATTGCATATGCTTGTATGTACAAGTAAAGACGTATGCGTATGAGTCGAACGAGACTCTCCGCAGCGTCCACTGATTCGCTTGTCGCGCACTGATGCGCACAGGCTGCTTGCCCACTGCCAGGGTTGGTTTGAATTGATCGCTGAGGAGTCTTTTTCGTGACTGACAACAACCGCACTAAATTCCGTGACGTCGAAATCCGCGCCGCCCGCGGCAACAAGCTGACCGCCAAGAGCTGGCTGACCGAAGCGCCGCTGCGCATGCTGATGAACAACCTCGATCCGGAAGTCGCCGAGAACCCGAAAGAGCTGGTGGTCTACGGTGGCATCGGTCGCGCTGCGCGTAACTGGGAGTGCTACGACAAGATCGTCGAGAGCCTGACCAACCTCAACGAAGACGAAACCCTGCTGGTGCAATCGGGCAAGCCGGTCGGCGTGTTCAAGACCCACAGCAACGCCCCGCGCGTGCTGATCGCCAACTCCAACCTGGTGCCGCACTGGGCGACCTGGGAACACTTCAACGAACTCGACGCCAAAGGTCTGGCCATGTACGGCCAGATGACCGCCGGCAGCTGGATCTACATCGGCAGCCAGGGCATCGTCCAGGGCACCTACGAAACCTTCGTTGAAGCCGGTCGCCAGCACTACAACGACAACCTCACCGGCAAATGGGTACTGACCGCCGGCCTTGGTGGCATGGGCGGCGCCCAGCCACTGGCCGCAACCCTCGCCGGTGCCTGCTCGCTGAACATTGAATGCCAGCAGATCAGCATCGATTTCCGCCTCAAGACCCGCTACGTCGACGAGCAGGCCAAAGACCTCGACGACGCACTGGCCCGCATCGCCAAATACACCTCCGAAGGCAAGGCCGTTTCCATCGCCCTGTGCGGCAACGCCGCTGAAATCCTTCCGGAACTGGTCAAGCGCGGCGTGCGTCCGGATATGGTCACCGACCAGACCAGCGCCCACGACCCGCTCAACGGTTACCTGCCGGCCGGCTGGACCTGGGACGAATACCGCGCCCGCGCCAAGACCGAGCCAGCCGCTGTGGTCAAGGCCGCCAAGCAATCGATGGCCGTTCACGTCAAAGCCATGCTCGACTTCCAGAAAATGGGCGTGCCGACTTTCGACTACGGCAACAACATCCGTCAGATGGCTCAGGAAGAAGGCGTCGAAAACGCATTCGATTTCCCGGGCTTCGTACCGGCCTACATCCGTCCGCTGTTCTGCCGTGGCATCGGCCCGTTCCGCTGGGCTGCGCTGTCGGGTGATCCACAGGACATCTACAAGACCGACGCCAAAGTCAAAGAGCTGATCCCGGACGACGCCCACCTGCACAACTGGCTGGACATGGCCCGCGAGCGCATCAGCTTCCAGGGTCTGCCGGCGCGTATCTGCTGGGTCGGCCTGGGCCTGCGCGCCAAGCTCGGTCTGGCGTTCAACGAAATGGTCCGCAGCGGCGAGCTGTCGGCACCGATCGTGATCGGTCGCGACCACCTCGACTCCGGCTCGGTTTCCAGCCCGAACCGTGAAACCGAATCGATGCAGGACGGCTCCGATGCAGTCTCCGACTGGCCGCTGCTCAACGCGCTGCTGAACACCGCGAGCGGTGCGACCTGGGTGTCCCTGCACCACGGCGGCGGCGTCGGCATGGGCTTCTCCCAGCACTCGGGCATGGTGATTGTCTGCGACGGTACTGACGAAGCGGCCGAGCGTATCGCTCGCGTCCTGCACAACGACCCGGGTACCGGTGTGATGCGTCACGCCGATGCCGGTTACCAGATCGCCATCGACTGCGCCAAGGAACAAGGGCTGAACCTGCCGATGATTACCGGCAAATAAAAGGCTTGGCTTTATGTGGGAGCGAGCTTGCTCGCGAAGAGGCCGGCACATCCAGTATCTGTGCTGACTGACAAATCGCTTTCGCGAGCAAGCTCGCTCCCACAGAAAAGCTGCCCTACAGAAGCTTAGTGAACAATCAGAACAATCCACAGAGGTTGAATCATGGCGGGCAACACCGATCGTGCAGGCAGTAAACCGTTGATCGAAAGGCGTTCGATCGACTACATCCCGGAAGCGGAAAGACACGGTCGTCTGTTCAGTCAGTTCACCCTGTGGATGGGTGCCAACCTGCAAATCACCGCGATTGTCACCGGGGCCCTGGCCGTGGTGCTGGGCGGCGATGTGTTCTGGTCGTTGATCGGTCTGCTGATCGGTCAATTGCTGGGCGGCGGGGTGATGGCGCTGCATGCGGCACAAGGGCCGAAGCTTGGCCTGCCGCAGATGATTTCCAGCCGGGTGCAGTTCGGCGTCTACGGCGCGGCGATTCCGATCGTGCTGGTGTGCCTGATGTACCTCGGCTTCACCGCCACCGGGACCGTGTTGTCCGGTCAGGCGCTGGGCCAGTTGTTCGGGGTCAGCGACACCGTCGGCATCCTGCTTTTTGCCAGCGTCATCGTCGTGGTCACGGTGCTCGGCTATCGGGTGATTCACTGGATCGGCCGCATCGCCAGTGTCATTGGCGTGATTGCTTTCGTTTATCTGTTCAGCCGTCTGATGAGCCAGGTGGACGTCGGCGCACTTCTGGAAATCCGCCACTTCAGCTGGAGCAGTTTCCTGCTGGCGGTGTCGCTCGCGGCCTCCTGGCAGATCGCTTTCGGCCCGTACGTGGCGGACTACTCGCGCTACCTGCCGAGCAAGGTGTCTTCGGTGAAAACCTTCTTTGCCGCCGGTGCCGGTTCGGTGATTGGTGCGCAGGTGGCGATGATCCTCGGTGTGTTCGCGGCCGCTTCGGCCAACGGGCAATTCGCCGGTCATGAAGTCGCTTACATCGTGGGTCTGGGCGGGACCGGTGCCACCGCCGCGCTGCTGTATTTCAGCATTGCGTTCGGCAAGGTCACCATCTCCACCCTGAACTCCTACGGCAGCTTCATGTGCATCGCGACAATCATCAGCGGCTTCCGTGGCCACCTGACGGTTACCCGGATGCAGCGTCTGGTGTTCGTGCTGGTGATCGTCGGCGCGGCGACCCTGATCGCGCTGCTCGGCCAGCACTCGTTCCTCGGTGCATTCAAGTCCTTCATCCTGTTCCTGCTGGCGTTCTTCACGCCGTGGAGCGCGATCAACCTGGTGGACTACTACTGCATCACCCGCGAGCGCTATGACGTACCGGCGCTGGCGGATCCGAACGGTCGCTACGGCCGCTGGAACATCCTCGGTATCAGCGTTTATGTGTTCGGGGTGCTGGTGCAACTGCCGTTCATTTCCACCAAGTTCTATACCGGTCCATTGGTAGCGGCCCTGGGGGATGTGGATATTTCCTGGATCATCGGTCTCGTGCTGCCCGCAGCGCTGTACTACGTCTGCGCGAAAAAATGGCACGGCACCGTACCCGATCGACTGATTCTGCCCGTCGAGCAGGACAGCGTTGTACAACCTAAAACAAGCGGGGCCGGTCGCGCTGCGGCGCAGGCCTGATCTGGACGTGGACAGGGCTGGATGCCTCTTGACTGCCGTAAGCCAATTCATGATTAGGAGCGTCACAACAATGAAATCGAACAAGACCCTGCTGACCACATTGCTTTCCATGGGCCTGCTGGCCAGCGCCGGCGCGACCCAGGCCGCCGGCTGGTGCGAGTCCGGCAAACCGGTGAAATTCGCCGGCCTGAACTGGGAAAGCGGCATGCTGCTGACCGACGTTCTGCAAGTGGTGCTGGAGAAAGGTTACGACTGCAAGACCGACAGCCTGCCGGGCAACTCCATCACCATGGAAAACGCCCTGAGCAGCAACGACATCCAGATCTTCGCCGAAGAATGGGTCGGCCGCAGCGAGGTCTGGAACAAGGCCGAGAAGGCCGGCAAGGTCGTCGGTGTCGGCGCCCCGGTGGTGGGTGCGATCGAAGGCTGGTACGTGCCGCGCTACGTGATCGAAGGCGACGCCAAACGCAAACTCGAAGCCAAGGCGCCGGACCTGAAAAACATCACCGACCTGGGCAAATACGCCGCTGTCTTCAAGGACGCCGAAGAGCCTTCCAAGGGCCGCTTCTACAACTGCCCGGCCGGCTGGACCTGCGAGCTGGACAACAGCGAAATGCTGAAAAGCTACGGCCTGGAAAACAGCTACACCAACTTCCGTCCGGGCACCGGTCCGGCGCTGGATGCGGCCGTGCTGTCGAGCTACAAGCGTGGCGAGCCGATCCTGTTCTACTACTGGTCGCCAACCCCGCTGATGGGCCAGATCGACGCGGTGAAACTGGAAGAGAAAGCGGGCGTCGACAAGACCGTGACCATCAAGGTCGGTCTGTCCAAGACCTTCCACGAACAAGCGCCGGAGCTGGTGGCCGTGCTGGAAAAGGTCAACCTGCCGATCGACCTGCTGAACCAGAACCTGGGCCGCATGGCGAAGGAACGTATCGAGTCGCCAAAACTGGCGAAAATCTTCCTCAAGGAACATCCTGAGGTCTGGCATGCGTGGGTGAGTGAAGACGCTGCCAAGAAAATCGACGCGGCGCTGTAGGTCGAATTCCTCCCGGCCAACCGAGAGGCTGGCCGGGGTGTTCGCCGCAATCGCTTGATTGAGTTTCCTGATTGAGAGCCGCTTATGTTTCCCGAAAGCTTTACCTTTTCCATCGCCGACTGGGTCAACGGTTGGGTCGATGCGCTGGTCACCAACTACGGCGATGTGTTCCGCCATATCTCCGACACCCTGCTGTGGGCCATCGTCAATCTTGAAGGCCTGCTGCGCGCCGCGCCGTGGTGGTTGATGCTGGCCATCGTCGGCGTCGTGGCCTGGCACGCAACGCGCAAAGTCGTGACCACCGCGGTGATCGTCGGTCTGTTGTTCCTGGTCGGCGCTGTCGGTCTGTGGGACAAGTTGATGCAGACCCTCGCGCTGATGATGGTGGCGACGGTCATTTCGGTGCTGATCGGCGTACCGCTGGGGATTCTCTCGGCGCGCAGTAATCGCCTGCGTTCGGTGCTGATGCCGTTGCTCGACATCATGCAGACCATGCCCAGCTTCGTGTACCTGATTCCGGTGCTGATGCTGTTCGGCCTGGGCAAGGTGCCGGCGATTTTCGCCACCGTGATCTACGCCGCGCCGCCGCTGATCCGCCTGACCGATCTGGGCATCCGCCAGGTCGACGGCGAAGTGATGGAAGCGATCAACGCCTTCGGTGCCAACCGCTGGCAGCAACTGTTCGGCGTGCAACTGCCGCTGGCCCTGCCGAGCATCATGGCCGGGATCAACCAGACCACCATGATGGCCCTGTCGATGGTGGTGATCGCCTCGATGATCGGCGCCCGTGGCCTGGGTGAAGATGTGCTGGTGGGCATTCAGACCCTCAACGTCGGACGTGGCCTGGAAGCCGGTCTGGCGATCGTGATTCTCGCAGTGGTCATCGACCGCATTACCCAGGCGTATGGTCGGCCACGGCATGAGGTGAGCAAATGAGCAACGCAACCGTGAGCAAGATCGAAGTCAAAAACGTCTTCAAGATTTTCGGCAACCGCGCCAAGGATGCACTGGCGATGGTCGGCCAGGGCAAGACCAAGGATCAGGTGCTGAACGAAACCGGTTGCGTGGTCGGGGTCAACGACTTGTCCCTGAGCATCGGCACCGGCGAGATCTTCGTGATCATGGGCCTGTCCGGCTCCGGCAAATCGACGCTGGTGCGCCACTTCAACCGCCTGATCGACCCGACCAGCGGCGCGATCCTGGTGGACGGCGTGGACATCCTGCAATACGACATGGAAGCCCTGCGCGAATTTCGCCGGCACAAGATCAGCATGGTGTTCCAGAGCTTCGGCCTGCTGCCGCACAAGACCGTCCTCGACAACGTCGCCTACGGCCTGAAGGTGCGTGGCGAGACCAAGCAGCTGTGCGCCGAACGTGCGCTGCACTGGATCAACACGGTGGGCCTCAAGGGCTACGAAAACAAATACCCGCACCAGCTCTCCGGCGGCATGCGCCAACGTGTGGGCCTGGCCCGCGCCCTGGCGGCGGACACCGACATCATCCTGATGGACGAAGCGTTCAGTGCGCTGGATCCGCTGATCCGCGCCGAGATGCAGGACCAGTTGCTGGAGCTGCAAAAGACCCTGCACAAGACCATCGTCTTCATCACCCACGACCTCGACGAGGCCGTGCGCATCGGCAACCGCATCGCGATCCTCAAGGACGGCCGCCTGATCCAGGTCGGTACGCCGAAAGAGATCCTGCATTCGCCGGCGGACGAATATGTCGACCGCTTTGTGCAGCGGCGGGCGGCGGTGGTCTGATCTGAGTTTTGCAGTGCACAGACTGGCCTCATCGCGGGCAAGCCCGCTCCCACAGGGATTGTGTGAGCACCGGAGATTCTGTGGGAGCTGGCTTGCCAGCGATGAGGCCGGTGAAGCTGCATCAAAATTATGGTTGAGGTAAGTGATGTCCCAGGCTGAAAAAATCGTTATCGCCGACGCTCCGATGCGTTGGCAGGATGTGGTCGCAGTCGCCCGTCACGGCGCGCAGCTCGAGCTGTCGGCGCAGACCTGGGCGCGCATTGAAAACGCACAGGGCATCGTCCAGCGCATTGTTGCCAGCGGCGAGCGCGCCTATGGCGTGAACACCGGGCTCGGTGCGCTGTGCAACGTCTCGCTGAAAGACGAACAGCTCAGCCAGCTGTCGCGCAACACTTTGCTCAGCCATGCCTGTGGCGTCGGCCCGGTGCTGGCCGACGAGCAGACCCGGGCAATCATGTGCTCGGCGATCCGCAACTACAGCCACGGCAAATCCGGCATTCATCGTCGGGTGGTCGAAGCGCTGCTGGCACTGCTCAATCGCGGCATCACCCCGCAAGTGCCGTCGCAGGGCTCGGTGGGTTACCTGACCCACATGGCGCACATCGGCATCGCGCTGCTGGGCGTGGGCAATGTCAGCTATCGCGGGCAGGTTGTGTCCGCACAGCAGGCGCTGGCCGAAGAGGGTCTGCAACCGGTGCAGCTCGGGGCGAAGGACGGTCTGTGTCTGGTCAACGGTACGCCGTGCATGACCGGCCTCGGTTGCCTGGCAATTGCCGACGCTACGCGTCTGCTGCAATGGGCCGACGTGATTGGCGCCATGAGCTTCGAAGCCCAGCGCGGCCAGATCGCCGCGTTCGATGCCGAAATCATCGCGCTCAAGCCGCATCCGGGCATGCAGCAGGTCGGCGTCAATCTGCGCGCCTTGCTCGATGGCAGCGAAGTGATTGCGACGAGCAAAGGCATTCGCACCCAAGACGCGCTGAGCATCCGCTCGATCCCGCAGGTGCACGGCGCCGCCCGCGATCAACTGGAACACGCGATCAAACAGATCGAAACCGAACTCAACGGCTGCACCGACAACCCGTTGCTGCTGGGCACGCCGGATGACTTCCGGGTGATGTCCCAGGCCAACCCGCACGGGCAATCGGTGGCGCTGGCGGCGGATCTGCTGGCGATCGCGATGGCCGAAATCGGCTCGATTGCCGAGCGGCGTCTGGATCGTCTGATCAACCCGCACGTCAGCGGTCTGCCGGCGTTTCTGGTGGCCAATCCGGGGGTGAACTCCGGGATGATGATCGTGCAATACGTCGCCGCGTCGCTGTGCGCGGAAAACCGCCAGTTGGCGCAGCCGGCGGTGCTCGACAACTATGTCACCTCGGGCCTGCAGGAAGACCATCTGAGCATGGGCACCAACGCCGCGCTGAAGCTGCACCGCGCGCTGGAAAACTGCACGCAGATCCTCGCCATCGAGTACCTGCTGGCGGCCCAGGCATTTGAATTCCTCAAGGAACAGCGCTTCGGCGCGGGCACCGATACCGCCTGGCGACTGCTGCGCGAAAAAGTCCCGGCCTACGATCAGGACCGCTGGCTGGCGCCGGACATCGCCGCTGCCGCAAGCGTTCTGAAAGACACGGATTTGTTGCACAACGCATTACCGAATCTGCACTGAAAACTACCCACGCCAGCGTGCCAAGGCGCGGCTCCCCAAAAGGGCAGACGCGACGGACAACGGACATCTCCGGAGCGTCTGGCGAGTTAACAATAAACTCTCAAAAGGAGCACAAAATGACTGCGCTGAATCTGATCCCCGGCCAACTGAGCCTGGCCCAACTGCGTGACGTCTATCAGAACCCGGTCAAGCTGACCCTCGACAACAGCGCCAGCGCGCAGATCGAAGCCAGCGTGGCCTGCGTCGAGCAGATCCTCGCGGAAAACCGCACCGCCTACGGCATCAACACCGGTTTCGGCCTGCTGGCCTCGACCCGCATCGCCAGCGAAGACCTGGAAAACCTCCAGCGCTCGCTGGTGCTGTCCCACGCCGCCGGCGTCGGCCAGCCGATCAGCGACGAGCTGGTGCGTCTGATCATGGTGCTCAAGGTCAACAGCCTCAGCCGTGGTTTCTCCGGTATCCGTCGTGTGGTGATCGATGCGCTGATCGCCCTGATCAACGCCGAGGTTTACCCGCACATTCCGTTGAAAGGCTCGGTCGGTGCCTCCGGTGACCTCGCGCCATTGGCGCACATGTCTCTGGTGCTGCTGGGCGAGGGCAAGGCGCGCTATAAGGGCGAGTGGATGGAAGCGACCGAAGCGCTGAAAGTCGCCGGTCTGACGCCGCTGACGCTGGCCGCCAAAGAAGGTCTGGCGCTGCTCAACGGTACTCAGGTGTCCACCGCATTCGCTTTGCGCGGTCTGTTCGAAGGTGAAGACCTGTTCGCCGGCGCACTGGCGCTGGGTGGTCTGACGGTCGAAGCGGTGCTCGGCTCGCGTTCGCCGTTCGACGCACGTATCCATGCCGCCCGTGGCCAGAAAGGCCAGATCGACGCCGCTGCCGCTTACCGCGATCTGCTGGGCGAGCGCAGCGAAGTCTCCGACTCGCACCAGAACTGCGAAAAGGTTCAGGACCCGTACTCGCTGCGTTGCCAGCCGCAAGTCATGGGGGCGTGCCTGACCCAGTTCCGTCAGGCTGCCGAAGTGCTGGCTGTCGAAGCCAACGCCGTATCCGACAACCCGCTGGTGTTCGCGGCCGAAGGCGACGTGATTTCCGGCGGCAACTTCCACGCCGAACCGGTGGCCATGGCCGCTGACAACATGGCCCTGGCCATTGCTGAAATCGGTTCCCTGAGCGAGCGTCGTATCTCGCTGATGATGGACAAGCACATGTCGCAACTGCCGCCGTTCCTGGTGGCTAACGGTGGCGTGAACTCCGGCTTCATGATCGCCCAGGTGACCGCTGCGGCCCTGGCCAGCGAAAACAAGGCGCTGTCCCATCCGCATTCGGTGGACAGCCTGCCGACCTCCGCCAACCAGGAAGACCATGTTTCGATGGCCCCGGCTGCCGGCAAGCGCCTGTGGGAAATGGCCGAGAACACCCGCGGGATTCTCGCGGTGGAATGGCTGGCGGCGGTGCAGGGTCTGGACCTGCGCAACGGCCTGAAGACCTCGGCCAAACTGGAACAGGCCCGAGGGATTCTGCGTCGCGAAGTGCCGTTCTACGAGAAGGACCGCTTCTTCGCGCCGGACATCAATGCCGCGACCGAACTGCTGGCTTCGCGGTGCCTGACCGAACTGGTTCCAGCCAAGCTTTTGCCTAGCCTGTAAGGGCCCTTTCGCTGGCAAGCCAGCTCCCACAGGGACAACGCAATACCTGTGGGAGCTGGCTTGCCAGCGATACGATTTTGAACAAGACGAGGACTTGGGATGAAAACCCTCTGGCAACACTGCCACGTCGCAACCATGGCGCAAGGCGTCTACTCGATCATCGAGGATGCGGCCATCGTGACGTCCGGTGCACTCATCGAGTGGATCGGCCCGCGCAGCCAATTGCCGTCAGGCGAATACCCGGCGGTCAATGACCTGCAAGGCGCGTGGGTCACTCCCGGCCTGATCGACTGCCACACCCACACCGTGTTCGGCGGCAACCGCAGCGGCGAATTCGAGCAGCGCCTGCAAGGCGTCAGCTACGCCGAGATCGCCGCAGCAGGCGGCGGCATCGCCAGCACCGTGCGTGCCACCCGCGAAGCCTCGGAAGACGAACTGTTCGCCAGCGCCGCCAAGCGCTTGAAAAGCCTGATGCGCGACGGCGTGACCACGGTCGAAATGAAGTCCGGCTACGGCCTTGATCTGGCCAGCGAACGCAAGATTCTGCGGGTCATCCGCCGTCTCGCCGCCGAACTGCCGATCAGCGTGCGCAGCACCTGTCTTGCCGCCCACGCGCTGCCGCCGGAATACAAGGATCGCGCCGACGACTACATCGATCACATCTGCGCCGAAATGCTGCCAGCCCTGGCTGCCGAAGGGCTGGTGGATGCAGTCGATGCGTTCTGCGAATACCTGGCGTTCTCCCCGGAACAGGTCGAGCGAGTGTTCATCGCCGCGCAAAAACTCGGCCTGCCGGTGAAACTGCACGCCGAGCAATTGTCGTCGCTGCACGGCTCCAGCCTCGCTGCGCGCTATCACGCGTTGTCCGCCGATCACCTGGAGTTCATGGACGAAGCCGACGCCATCGCCATGGCCGAATCCGACACCGTCGCGGTGCTGCTGCCGGGCGCGTTCTACTTCCTGCGCGAAACCCAGTTGCCGCCGATGGAAGCCCTGCGCAAACACAAAGTGAAAATCGCCATCGCCAGCGACCTCAACCCCGGCACCTCGCCGGCGCTGTCGTTGCGCCTGATGCTGAACATGGCCTGCACCTGTTTCCGCATGACCCCGGAAGAAGCTTTGGCCGGCGCCACGATTCATGCGGCGCAAGCCTTGGGCATGGCCGAGTCCCACGGCTCGCTGGAAGCCGGCAAGGTCGCGGATTTTGTTGCCTGGCAGATCGACCGGCCGGCGGATCTGGCGTACTGGCTGGGTGGTGAACTGGATAAACGCGTCGTGCGTCACGGCGTCGAATCAAGTCTGTAGGAGAGCGGTTGTGGATAAGGTTCTGAACTTCAAACAAGGTCGCGTGCCGCTGCTGATCAGCATGCCCCACGCCGGTGTGCGCCTGACCCCGGCGGTCGAGGCCGGGTTGATCCCGGACGCGAAAAGCCTGCCGGACACCGACTGGCACATTCCGCAGCTCTACGACTTCGCCGCCGAACTGGGCGCCAGCACCCTGGCGGCCGAATACTCGCGGTTTGTCATCGACCTGAATCGGCCGTCCGACGACAAGCCGTTGTATGCCGGCGCCACCACCGGTCTGTACCCGGCGACGCTGTTCGATGGCATTCCGTTGTTCAAGGACGGGCAGGAGCCGTCGAAAGAAGAGCGTGCGACGTACCTGGAGCAGATCTGGACGCCGTACCACCGCACCTTGCGGGAAGAGCTGGCGCGGCTGAAGGCCGAGTTCGGTTACGCGCTGCTGTTCGATGCGCATTCGATCCGCTCGATCATCCCGCACCTGTTCGACGGCAAGCTGCCGGACTTCAACCTCGGCACCTTCAACGGCGCCAGTTGCGACCCGCAACTGGCCACACAACTGGAAGCGATCTGCGCCCGCCACGCCGATTACAGCCATGTGCTGAACGGACGCTTCAAGGGCGGCCATATCACCCGTCACTACGGCAACCCGGCCGGGAACATCCACGCCGTGCAACTGGAGCTGGGCCAGTGCACCTACATGGAAGAGTTCGAACCGTTCCGCTACCGCGCCGATCTGGCGGAGCCGACGCGGGTGGTGTTGAAGGAACTGCTGCAAGGGCTGCTCGTCTGGGGCAAATCCCACTACAACGCGTAACCCTCTGCTGACTCTGATCGTTCCCACGCTCCGCGTGGGAATGCCTCTAGGGACGCTCCGCGTCCAGTGACGCAGAGCGTCACGGGCTGCATTCCCACGCGGAGCGTGGGAACGATCTAGCTGGGGGGTGGAACCAAACAGTCGCCACCGTGCAAATCCCCGTCGCCTCAGTTCGCTTTTCCCGCTCGTCTGCTGCGTAATGTTTCGGCCACGGTGCAAGAAGACACCGATCCGAACAATAACCCGCTGCCGCACGAGACGATCCCACATGAAAAAACTGTTCACTCGTTGTGCGTTAATCCTTACCGGCAGTGCGCTGCTCAGCGCCGGCGCCATGGCTTCCGACGATGCATCCTGCAAAACCGTGCGCATGGGCGTGGTCAACTGGACCGACGTGATCGCCACCAGCGGCATGGCCGACGTGCTGCTCAACGGCCTCGGCTACGAAAGCAAACAGACCAGCGCCGTGCAGCAAATCATCTTCGCCGGTATCCGCGACAAGCGCCTCGATATCTTCCTCGGCTACTGGAAGCCGGCGATGGACAAGAACATCGCGCCGTTCCTCGCCGCCAATCAGGTCAAGGTCATGGACAAGCCCAGCCTGGCCGACGCCCAGGCGACTCTGGCGGTTCCGGACTACGTGGCGGCGGCAGGGCTGAAAACCTTTGGCGACATCGCGAAATTCAAGGATCAGCTCGGTGGCAAGATTTACGGCATCGAGCCCGGTAGCGGCGCCAACACCACGATCAAGACGATGATCGAAACCAACCATTTCGGTCTGAAGGATTTCAAGATCATCGAATCCGGTGAGGCCGGCATGCTCGCCGCCGTGCAGCGGGCGGTGAACCGCAAGGAATTCGTGGTGTTCGTCGGCTGGACCCCGCACCCGATGAATATCAACATGAAGATCACCTACCTGACCGGCAGCGAAGACGTCTACGGCCCGAACGAAGGTGCCGCCACCGTTTCCACCGTCACCGCGCCGGACTACGCCGAGCGCTGCCCGAACGTCCATCAACTGCTGGAAAACCTGACGTTCACCGCCGCCCAGGAAAGCCAGTTGATGGTGCCGATCATGGAGCGCAAGACACCGCAGGACGTGGCGAAAACCTGGCTGCGTGAACATCCGGAAGATCTGCAGCGTTGGCTGGCGGGTGTCAGCAGTTTTGACGGCAAGGACGGCGTGGCCACGGTCCAGGCCAGCCTGAAAAACTGATGGGCACTTATCCACTCTCGCCGTCGATGGCGGCGTTCGTCGCCAGAACCGAAAGCTTTGCCAGCGATGACAGCAGCCTCAGCGGATTGCGCAAATCCTATGACGCCATGTGCCGCGCCTTCACGCCCGAACGGCCGGCGGGTCTGGAGGTGGTGGATTTCCAGTTGAGCGAGGTGGCGGTGCGCTCGTATCGCCCGCCTGTCCGGCCATCGGCCAGTGGCTGGCCATGCGTGCTGTATCTGCACGGCGGCGGTTGGGTGGTCGGCGGGCTGGATTCCCATGACTTCATCTGCTGCGAGCTGGCCATGGCCGTCGGGGCGATGGTAGTGGCGGTGGATTACCGGTTGGCGCCGGAGCATCCGTTCCCGGCCGGTTTCGAGGATTGCCTGAGCGTCTGGCGCGCGTTGCGCAGCGGGCCGTTCTGGTTTGATCCCGGACGGATGCTGGTGGCGGGCGACAGTGCCGGGGGCAATCTGGCGGCGGCGCTGTGCCTGGCGCTGCGCGATGCCGGCGAGCCGCTGCCGGGCGCGCAGGTCTTGATCTATCCGGGGCTGGGGGGCGACGAGCAGTTGGCGTCACGCAGCGAATGCGCCGATGCGCCGTTGCTCGCCAGCAGCGATGTCGATTGTTATCACGCCCTGTACCTGCGCGGCACCGTGAAGCCGAACGCTTATGCGATGCCGTTGCTGGCCGGGGACTTCAGCGGTTTGCCCCCGGCCTGGATTGCCGTGGCGCAGTTCGATCCGCTGCGTGACGATGGCGTGTGCTACGCCGAGCGGCTGAACGCAGCGGGCGTCGACGCGGCGCTGTACTACGGCGAAGGGCTGGTTCACGGTTGCCTGCGGGCGCGGCATGAGGTCGCCGAGGTCGATCGTCTCTACGAAAACCTGCTGGGGTTCATGGCTGACAAATTGTGACGGCGCGCGGGCATGCTCATTGACGTAAATCGGGTTTATGATGCCGGACGGCAGAATAATAGAAGTCCCCCCAGGGATGACCTCGACCCCTTACGGAGCGCGCAATGCAGACTTTGTTTCCGCAGATCAAACCTCACGCACGGCACGATCTGGCCGTCGATGACACCCATACGCTGTACGTCGACGAAAGCGGTTCACCGGAAGGCTTGCCGGTGGTGTTCATTCACGGAGGTCCCGGCGCCGGGTGCGACGCCCAGAGTCGCCGCTACTTCGATCCGAACCTGTATCGCATTGTCACCTTCGACCAGCGCGGCTGCGGTCGCTCCACGCCCCACGCCAGCCTGGAAAACAACACCACCTGGGATCTGGTCGAAGACCTCGAGCGCATCCGCAAACACCTGGGCATCGACAAATGGGTGCTGTTCGGCGGCTCCTGGGGTTCAACCCTGGCGCTGGCCTACGCGCAGACCCACCCGGAGCGCGTGCATGGGCTGATCCTGCGCGGGATCTTTCTCTGCCGCCCGCAGGAAATCGAATGGTTCTACCAGGCCGGCGCCAGCCGTCTGTTCCCCGATTACTGGCAGGACTACCTCGCGCCAATCCCGCTGGACGAGCGCGACGACCTGCTCAGCGCTTTCCACAAGCGCCTGACCGGCAACGACCAGATCGCCCAGATGCACGCGGCCAAGGCCTGGTCGACCTGGGAAGGGCGCACCGCGACCCTGCGTCCGAATCCGCTGGTGGTCGATCGTTTCTCCGAACCGCAGCGCGCCTTGTCGATTGCGCGGATCGAATGCCACTACTTCACCAACAATGCGTTCCTTGAGCCAAACCAGCTGATCCGCGACATGGGCAAGATCGCCCATCTGCCGGGCGTGATCATTCATGGTCGCTACGACGTGATCTGCCCGCTCGACAACGCCTGGGAACTGCATCAGGCCTGGCCGAACAGCGAGCTGCAGGTGATCCGCGATGCCGGCCACGCCGCCTCGGAGCCGGGTATCACCGATGCGCTGGTGCGCGCCGCCAGCAATATGGCCCGTCGTCTGCTTGACCTGCCGCCCGAAGAAGCATGAAGGGTCTGTTGCAGCGCGTGAAAGGCGCGCGGGTCGAAGTGGCGGGCGAGGTGGTCGGCAGTGTCGATCAGGGTTTGCTGGTGCTGGTGGCGGTCGAACCCGACGACACGCCGGCCAGCGCCGACAAACTTCTGCATAAGCTGCTTAACTATCGGGTGTTCAGTGACGCCGAGGGCAAGATGAATCTGTCCTTGGCGGATGTGGGTGGCGGGTTGCTGCTGGTCTCTCAGTTCACCCTCGCCGCCGACACCAAAAGCGGGTTGCGTCCGAGTTTCTCGACCGCCGCCCCTCCGGCGCTGGGCGAAGAATTATTCGACTATCTATTAAGCAAAGCGAAACAGATGCATGGCACAGTGGCATCAGGTAGATTCGGCGCGGATATGCAGGTGCACCTGGTCAACGATGGCCCGGTAACCTTCCTGTTACAGACATGAAAGCGCTTGAAACATCTTTTTAAGGGCTTTTCGACTGAAAACAGGGAATTTTCGCGATAAATACTTTGTTACCCCTGATGCGTTGTCACGCGGGCTACTAGATAATCGCGCGCTACGGGGATCAGCGTTCGTTGGTCCATTTTGACTTAGGTAGAGACTTGTCCGGATCCGATTGGGGAATCATTTTGACCCAGCGGAGTCGGAACAATGCTCGCCAACTTGGCAAGGGTGCCCTGAAAGGTCGGTTTTTTTGTACCGAATCCCTCACAGGCACTTCATCTGGCCGTTGGTTTATTGATCTGTTTTCGGCGAGGGTTGCTCGTGATTGTTAGTCCCTGTAATGCAGCAAAATTGTCTGCCAAACGCTTGCGCAGCGCTCTGGTAGCGGGCTCGGCAGTACTCTGCCTGCTCAGCGCCGGTCAGCTTTGGGCATTCAATCTTGACGATGTGTCGGCCAAGGCCAAAGAGTTGGCCGGGCAGAAGTTCGAAGCCCCGCGCAGCAACCTGCCGAACGAATTCCGTGAAATGAAATTCGCGGACTATCAGAAGATTCGTTTCCGCACCGAAAAAGCCGAATGGGCCGACCAGAAGAACCCGTTCAAGCTGTCCTTCTATCACCAGGGCATGCACTTCGATACGCCGGTGAAAATCAACGAAATCACCGCGAACACCGTCGAAGAGATCAAATACGATCCAAGCCGTTTCGATTTCGGCGACCTGCAGTTCGATCCGAAGGCCACCGAACAACTGGGCTACGCCGGTTTCCGTGTGCTGTACCCGATCAACAAGGCTGACAAGCAAGACGAAATCATGACCATGCTGGGCGCGAGCTACTTCCGCGTTGTCGGCAAGGGTCACACCTACGGCCTGTCGGCCCGTGGCCTGGCGATTGATACGGCTTTGCCTTCCGGCGAAGAATTCCCGCGTTTTCGCGAGTTCTGGATTCAGCAGCCGAAGCCGGGTGACAAGCACCTGGTGATCTTCGCCCTGCTGGACTCGCCACGTGCGACCGGCGCCTACCGTCTGATCCTGCGTCCGGGCAGCGACACCATCGTCGACGTCAAGGGCCAGATGTACCTGCGTGACAAGGTCGGCAAGCTCGGCATCGCGCCGCTGACCAGCATGTTCCTGTTCGGCGCCAACCAGCCGTCGAAAGTGCTCAACTACCGTCGTGAGCTGCACGACTCCAGCGGTCTGTCGATCCATGCCGGCAATGGCGAGTGGATCTGGCGTCCGCTGAACAACCCGAAACACCTGGCCGTGAGCAACTTCAGCGTCGAGAACCCGCGTGGTTTCGGTCTGCTGCAACGTGGCCGTGACTTCAGCCACTACGAAGACCTCGATGACCGCTACGACAAGCGCCCAAGCGCCTGGATCGAGCCGAAGGGCGACTGGGGCAAAGGCACCGTCGATCTGGTCGAGATCCCGACCGCCGACGAAACCAACGACAACATCGTTGCGTTCTGGAGCCCGGAAAAACTGCCGGAGCCTGGCCAGCCGCTGGACTTCGCCTACCGCATGCACTGGACCATCGATGAAGCCGCGCTGCACGCGCCGGACAGCGCCTGGGTCAACCAGACCCTGCGTTCCACGGGTGACGTCAAACAATCGAACCTGATCCGTCAGCCGGATGGCAGCGTTGCCTACCTGGTCGACTTCGAAGGCCCGTCCCTGGCGGCCCTGGCCCCGGATGCGGACGTTCGCAGCCAGGTCAGCGTCGGCGACAACGCCGAACTGGTCGAGAACAGCGTGCGCTACAACCCGGAAACCAAGGGCTGGCGCCTGACCCTGCGGATGAAGATCAAGGACGCGAGCAAGTCCACCGAGATGCGCGCTGCCCTGGTGCAGCCAGTGGTCACCGCTGATCTGGCCAAGTCTTCGGTGCCGACGTCCAACTCGTCGGTGGCCAAGGCCGACAAGGTTGCCGCCAAGCAACAAGAGAAAGCCGACAAGGAAGCCAAGGCCGCCGAGGCCAAACAGGCCGACGCCAAGCCGGTTGCAGATGCCAAGGACAAGGCCAACAAAGACGCCAAGCAGCCAGCCGCTGCGGACGCGGCCCCAGCCACACCGGAATCGGCACCGACTGAAGAAGTCCTGACCGAGACCTGGAGCTATCAGTTGCCTGCCGATGAGTAACTCTCAAGTACAGCCAGAGACTCTGTCCGAGTACCTGGCGCATCTGCCGATGACCGACGAGCAGCGCGCGGAACTCGCGGGCTGCCAGTCCTTCAGCGAATTGCATGAACGCCTGTCGTCCAAGACCTTTGACGCACCGACCGAAGCCGCCCAGGCTTCGGTGGGCAAGCGTCTGATCCTGAGCACCGCCGAAGAGCTGCAAGACGCGGAAATGCTGGTGCTCGACGCCAGCGGCCGGGTCAGCATGAAGGCCACGCCGCCGATCCGTCGGACCAAGGTCGTGCCGGAGCCGTGGCGCACCAACATTCTGGTGCGTGGCTGGCGCCGCCTGACCGGCCGGACCAACCCGCCGCAACCGCCGAAAGACGAAAATGTGCTGCCGGCGGCGCGCTGGCGCACGGTCGGTTCGATCCGTCGCTACATTCTGTTGCTGCTGATGCTGGGGCAGACCATCGTCGCCGGCTGGTACATGAAAGGCATCATGCCGTACCAGGGCTGGTCGTTCGTCGATCTGGAAGAAGTCCTGCATCAACCGCTGCTGCAAACCGCCACGCAAGTGCTGCCGTATGCGCTGCAGACCAGCATCCTGATCATGTTCGGGATTCTGTTCTGCTGGGTGTCGGCCGGTTTCTGGACCGCGCTGATGGGCTTCCTTGAATTGCTCACCGGCCACGATAAATACCGGATCTCCGGTAAAAGTGCCGGCAACGAGCCGATTCCGAAGGACGCGCGCACCGCACTGGTGATGCCGATCTGCAACGAAGATGTGCCTCGGGTGTTCGCCGGTCTGCGCGCGACCTTCGAGTCGGTCGCCGCTACCGGTGACCTGGACCGTTTCGACTTCTTCGTCCTCAGCGACAGTAACGACACCGACATCTGCGTTGCCGAGCAGCAGGCCTGGCTGGACGTCTGCCGCGAAGCCAAGGGCTTCGGCAAGATCTTCTATCGCCGCCGTCGCCGTCGCGTCAAACGCAAGAGCGGCAACCTCGACGACTTCTGCCGTCGCTGGGGCGGTGACTACAAGTACATGGTCGTGCTCGACGCCGACTCGGTGATGAGCGGCGAGTGCCTGACCAGTCTGGTGCGCCTGATGGAGGCCACTCCGGACGCCGGCATCATCCAGACCGCGCCGCGCGCTTCGGGCATGGACACGCTGTATGCACGCATGCAGCAGTTCGCCACCCGTGTGTACGGTCCGCTGTTCACGGCCGGCCTGCACTTCTGGCAGCTGGGTGAATCCCACTACTGGGGTCACAACGCGATCATCCGCATGAAACCGTTCATCGACCACTGCGCCCTGGCGCCGTTGCCGGGCAAGGGTGCGTTCTCCGGTGCGATCCTCTCTCACGACTTCGTTGAAGCCGCGCTGATGCGCCGTGCCGGCTGGGGCGTGTGGATTGCCTACGATCTGCCGGGCAGCTATGAAGAACTGCCACCGAACCTGCTCGACGAACTCAAGCGTGACCGTCGCTGGTGCCACGGCAACCTGATGAACTTCCGCCTGTTCCTGGTAAAGGGCATGCACCCGGTGCACCGCGCGGTGTTCCTGACCGGCGTGATGTCTTATCTGTCGGCGCCGTTGTGGTTCTTCTTCCTGGTGCTGTCCACCGCGCTGCTGGCGGTGAACACGCTGATGGAGCCGCAGTACTTTCTCGAACCGCGTCAGCTCTATCCGCTGTGGCCGCAATGGCACCCGGACAAGGCGATCGCGCTGTTCTCGACGACTATCGTGCTGCTGTTCCTGCCGAAGCTGTTGAGCATCATCCTGATCTGGGCCAAAGGCGCGAAAGAGTTCGGCGGCAAGTTCAAGGTGACCCTGTCGATGCTGCTGGAGATGCTGTTCTCCATGCTGCTGGCGCCGGTGCGGATGATTTTCCACACCCGTTTCGTTCTGGCCGCGTTCCTCGGCTGGGCCGCGACCTGGAACTCGCCGCAGCGTGACGACGACTCGACGCCATGGAGCGAAGCGGTCAAGCGCCACGGTCCGCAGACCTTGCTGGGCTTCTTCTGGGCGCTGCTGGTGATCTGGCTGAACCCGAGCTTCCTGTGGTGGCTGGTGCCGATCGTCGGTTCGCTGATGCTGTCGATTCCGGTGTCGGTGATTTCCAGCCGCGTCGGTCTGGGCCTCAAATCCCGTGACGAGAGCCTGTTCCTCATCCCCGAGGAATACAATCCGCCACAGGCGCTGCTGGCCACCGATCAGTACACCCACGAAAACCGCTGGCATGCACTGAACGACGGCTTCGTCCGCGCCGTGGTCGATCCACAGCAGAACGCCCTGGCGTGCTCGCTGGCGACCTCGCGTCACGGTGAGGCCGAGCCGATCGAATGGCTGCGCCAGGAACGTGTGCGTCACGCGATCAAGGTCGGCCCGGCCGGGCTGAACAACCATGATCGTCTGCAACTGCTGAGCGACCCGGTGGCCCTGGCCCGTCTGCACGAGCAGGTATGGGCCGAAGGCCACGCCGAGTGGCTGGACGCATGGCGGGCTTCGGTGAAAGCTGATCCCCATGCGCCGCTGCTGCCGCTCAAGCCTGTGAGCTTGCAGGCGCAACCGGCCTGATGAAGAACCCCGCGAAAGCGGGGTTTTTTTTGCCTGCCGATTACCGACGCGGATCACTCGTTCCCATGCTCTGCGTGGGAATGCAGCCCGGGACGCTCTGCGTCCCATCCGGCACCAACCGATCAAAAAACCTTGTGCAAACGGACGAGTGCGTTAGCATCCGTCCCCGAATTGGCGCACCCGGACAATCTTGTCCATTTCTGTCGGTTTTAGCGCCGCAAACGCAATGGTTTTGGGGACTTGAAGATGAAGAAGTATCTGTCGATGCTGCTGGTCGGCGTCACGGCACTGGTTGCAGTCAATGCGGCGCAGGCCGGCGCGATCGATGACGCGGTCAAGCGCGGTTCGTTGAAAGTCGGCATGGATCCGACCTACATGCCGTTCGAGATGACCAACAAGCGCGGCGAAATCATCGGTTTCGAAGTCGACATCCTCAAAGCCATGACCAAGGCCATGGGCGTCAAGCTGGAGCTGGTCTCCACCGGCTACGACGGGATCATCCCGGCGCTGATGACCGACAAGTTCGACATGATCGGCAGCGGTATGACCCTGACCCAGGAACGCAACCTGCGCCTGAACTTCAGCGAACCGTTCATTGTGGTCGGCCAGACCCTGCTGATCCGCAAGGAGCTGGAAGGCACCATCAAGACCTATAAGGACCTGAACACCGCCGACTACCGCATCACCTCCAAGCTCGGCACCACCGGCGAGATGGTCGCCAAGAAGCTGATCTCCAAGGCCAAGTACCACGGCTACGACAACGAGCAGGAAGCCGTGCTCGACGTGGTCAACGGCAAGGCTGACGCCTTCATCTACGACGCGCCATACAACGTCGTTGCAGTGAACAAGGTCGGCGCCGGCAAACTGGTGTTCCTCGACAAGCCGTTCACCTACGAGCCGCTGGCCTTCGGTCTGAAGAAGGGTGACTACGACAGCATCAACTTCATCAACAACTTCCTGCACCAGATCCACGAAGACGGCACCTACGATCGCATCCATGACAAGTGGTTCAAGAGCACCGAGTGGCTCAAGGACATGGAATAACTCGGTCATATAGACCGAGTCGCCCCATTCGCGAGCAAGCTCGCTCCCACAGTGACCGGTGTGTCTGACCCGGTCCCTTGTGGGAGCGAGCTTGCTCGCGAAGAGGCCTTCCTGGCGACACAGAATTCGGAACCTGCAAATCCAATGAAACAGAAAAAAGCCCAATGGCCCTGGCACGTCCTGACCGTGCTGGTGCTGGTCGGCCTGGCTGGCGCGCTGTATTACGCCACGTCGCTGATGTCCTACGAATGGCGCTGGAACCGTGTGCCGCAGTATTTCGCCTACCAGGCCGAGGAAACTCAGCGCGCGACCGACATTTCCACCGTCAGCGAACTGGTGCGCAAGGGCGGCAGCGCGCAGGTCACCCTGCGCAACGATGCCGGTGACGAGCAACACCTGACCGTCGACGAAAACAGCCTGCAATTCGCTCAGGGCGACGATGTGGCCGAAGGCGACGTCGTGGGCGTGACCCGGCATTGGGCGGCGGGTCCGCTGCTGTGGGGCCTGTGGACCACGCTTTGGCTGTCGGTGGTGTCCGGCGTGCTGGGTCTGCTGATCGGTCTGGCCACCGGACTGTGCCGGCTGTCGAGCAACCCGACCCTGCGCGACCTGTCGACGATCTATGTCGAACTGGTGCGCGGCACGCCGCTGCTGGTGCAGATCTTCATTTTCTATTTCTTCATCGGCACGGTGATGAACCTGTCCCGGGAGTTCGCCGGGATCGCCGCGCTGTCGCTGTTCACCGGTGCCTACGTGGCGGAAATCATCCGTTCCGGTGTGCAGTCGATTGCCCGTGGCCAGAACGAAGCGGCGCGCTCGCTGGGTCTGAGTGCCGGCCAGTCGATGCGCCATGTGGTGCTGCCGCAAGCGTTCAAACGCGTGCTGCCACCGCTGGCCGGGCAGTTCATCAGTCTGGTCAAAGACACTTCGCTGGTGTCGGTGATCGCTATCACTGAGCTGCTGAAAAGCGGTCGTGAAGTCATCACCACGTCGTTCTCGCCGTTCGAGATCCTGTTCTGCGTCGCCGGCCTGTACCTGTTGATCAACCTGCCGCTGTCGAAAATCGCCAGCCGGCTTGAGCGGAGGCTCGCGCAAAGTGATTGAAGTCCGCGATCTGGTAAAAGTCTTCGACACCCGTGGGCAAGTGGTGCGCGCGGTGGATAACGTCAGCACGTCCGTCGCCAAGGGTGAAGTGCTGGTGGTGATCGGCCCGTCCGGTTCCGGCAAGTCGACCTTCCTGCGTTGCCTCAATGGTCTGGAAGAATTCGATTCCGGCTCGGTGAGCATCGACGGCCTGCAACTGGCCGACCCGAAAACCGACGTCAACGCCTACCGCCGCGAAGTCGGCATGGTATTCCAGCATTTCAATCTGTTCCCGCACATGACCGTGCTGGAAAACCTGTGCCTGGCGCAGAAAGTCGTGCGCAAGCGCGGCCAGAAGGAAAGCGAGGCCAAGGCCCTGGCGCTGCTGGAGAAGGTCGGCATCGCCCAGAAGGCCCGCGAATTCCCGTCGCGCCTGTCCGGTGGTCAGCAGCAGCGCGTGGCGATTGCCCGGGCGCTGGCGATGGACCCCAAGGTCATGCTGTTCGACGAGCCGACCTCGGCCCTCGACCCGGAAATGGTCGGTGAAGTGCTGGACGTGATGAAGAACCTGGCCGTGGAAGGCATGACCATGGTTTGCGTTACCCACGAAATGGGTTTTGCCCGTGAAGTGGCGGATCGGGTGCTGTTCTTCGATCACGGCAAACTGCTGGAAGACGCCTCGCCGGCGGATTTCTTCGATGCACCGAAGGATCCGCGAGCCCAGGCGTTCCTGCGGCAAGTCCTCTAACTGCGGCGTCCTCCCGGACGCCATCGCTGGCAAGCCAGCTCCCACAGTTAATGGGGTTGAACACAAACTTCGTGGTCGACTACAAACCCTGTGGGAGCTGCGGTGCGACGATTCGACTTGCCAGCGATAGCATCACCTCGGTCCACAGCGAACCGAGGTCTGCGCATCACCTCAAACCTTGAACCGGCCCACCAGCGTTTGCAGGTGAGTGCCCAACCGCGCCAGCTCGACGCTGGAGGCCGCCGTCTCTTCACTGGCCGCCGAGGTCTGGTCTGACACATCCCGCACGTTCAGCACGCTGCGGTTGATCTCTTCGGCCACGGCGCTCTGCTGCTCGGCCGCTGCTGCGATCTGCTGGTTCATCGCCTGAATTGCCGAGACGGTGCGGGTGATGCTTTCCAGCGAACCGCCGGCACGACGGGTCAGCTCGACGCTGCTGTCAGTCAGGGTGCGGCTGTTGTCCATGATCGTCGCCACTTGCTGGGTGCCGTTTTGCAGGCCGACGATCAGCTCTTCGATCTCTTCCGTGGACTTCTGGGTGCGCTGGGCCAGGCTGCGGACTTCGTCGGCGACCACCGCGAAACCACGTCCGGCTTCACCGGCTCGGGCGGCCTCGATGGCGGCGTTGAGAGCCAGCAGGTTGGTTTGCTGGGCCACGGACTTGATCACGTCGAGCACGCTGCCGATCTTGTCGCTTTCGCGCTTGAGCTCGCCCATGGCCTCGGTGGAGTGGCCAACTTCGGCGGCCAGACGTTCGATCTGGGCAATGGCCTCGCCAACCACCTTGTCGCCTTCACGGGCCTGCTGGTCAGCTGCGACGGCCGCTTCCGAAGCCTCCTCGGCGTTGCGCGCGACTTCCTGCACGGTGGCGGCCATTTCGTTCATGGCGGTGGCGACCTGATCGGTCTCGACTTTCTGGTTGTTGACCCCGGCGCTGGTCTGCTCGGTCACGGCGGACAGTTCTTCGGCGGCGCTGGCGATCTGGGTCACGCCGTCGCTGATCCCGCCGATCAATTCACGCAGGCCCTGGGTCATGCTCTGCATCGAGCGTTGCAGTTGACCGAGCTCGTCGCGGCGCAGGGATACGAGGTTGTGGGTCAGGTCACCGGCGGCCACACGCTCGGCGACCTTCAGAGTCTGTTCCAGCGGGATGATGATCTGGCGGGTGATTGCCCAGGCCGCGAGCAGGCCGAAAGCGACGGCCAGCAGGGTGGCGATCAGCAGCATGTTTTTGGCGTGCGCGGCGTCGGTGTCGCGGACGATGGTCTGGGATTCGGTGAGTTTCTTGCTGACGTCGAGCAGGATGTCGCCCTGGGCCGACATGCGAGCCTGCGCCTTGGCGTTGTTCACCTGAGAGTCACGGAACTGGCTGACGGCGGCGCGGTAAGCCTTGAGCGATTCGGTGGCCTGTTGCAGGTTGGCGATGTGTTGCTCGGGCAGTTTGCTCGGCAGGCTTTCCAGATTGCTCAGGGCGGCGGCGATGGCGTCCAGCGCCGGTTGTTCGGCGTCGGCCTTGCCGCTGTAGGTGTAGCCGCGCACCTGATAGCGCGCCTGCTGCAGCAGTTTGCTCAGTTCGATCACGCTGTTGAATTGCGCGACGCTGTCGCCTTGCAGCAGGGATTTCTCCACTTCGCTGACCTTGGCCACGGCGTTGTCGGCGCTGGCGCCGAGTTTGCTGCGGGCGTCTTCACGCTGCACGGTGGCCTGGGTCATGTCGCCAAAGGCGCGTTTGTACTCGGCGACTGCCGCCAGTTGCTGATCGATCATGGCCACGTCGGACGGTTGCTCGATCATGCCGCGGGCGCTTTGCAGGCCGCTGTCGAGTTTGCCGAGCAGGTCGTTGACCGCGCCGGGGCCTTGTTCGCCTCGGCGGGCTTCATAGTCCAGGCGCGCCAGGCGCAGGTCTTTGGTCAGCTCGTTGAGGCTGGAGATGAACCCGAGCTTGTCGCCCCGGCTGATGATGCCGCTCATGCCGGTCCAGCCGGTAAAGGTGATCAACAGCGTCAGCAGCAGCACCAGGCCGAAACCGATTCCCAGCTTGCGTTTGACGCTGACGTTTCCAAGATTCTCGGCTAACCAACGGTACATGCGACAACTCCCCTCGGACCACTAATTGGACTTATGGAGAGTGTATCGGCCGAATGATGGCAATCTGTAACGCGATTTGTCTGGCTAATTGCTCGGAACAGCAGTGCTCAGAACAGTCGGGCGAGCAGCGCGGTGACGGCGGTTTCGACCCGCAGAATACGCTCGCCCAGCTGCACCGGTTGCAACCCGGCCTTGGCCAGCAGGTCGATTTCGTAGGGAATCCAGCCACCCTCGGGGCCGATGGCCAGGGTCACCGGTTCGCTGAGGGCGCGGGGGCAGGGCGGGAAGTTGCCCGGATGGCCGACCAGACCGAGGGTGCCGTCGGTGATGGCCGGCAGGCGGTCTTCGACGAACGGCTTGAAGCGCTTCTCGATGATGATCTCCGGCAGCACCGTATCCCGGGCCTGTTCGAGGCCGAGGATCAGATTCTCGCGAATCGCTTCCGGCTCAAGAAACGGCGTCTGCCAGAAACTCTTCTCGACGCGATAGCTGTTGACCAGAATCACCTTCGACACGCCCATGGTCGCCACGGTCTGGAACACCCGGCGCAGCATCTTCGGACGTGGCAGGGCGAGCACCAGGGTCAGCGGCAGTTTGGCCGGCGGAGGCTGATCAAGGGTGACTCGCAGTTCAGCTTCGCCTGCTTCCAGACGAAGTAACTCGGCCGAGCCCATCAAGCCGTTGATGCGCCCGACCCGCAGGCTGTCGCCGACTTCCGAGCGGTGGACTTCCTGCATATGGGTCAGGCGCCGATCACGCAGCACGACGCGGTCGGCCGCAATGAAGTCGGCTTCTTCGAGCAGCAGCAGGTTCATGGCTGAGTCGCTGGCGGCTGGTCGTTGTGATCGTCGGCGGTTTCTTCCGGGCGCTCGCGCTTGCTGACCAGACTGCCGAACAGGATGCCGACTTCGAACAACATCCACATCGGCACGGCCAGCAGGGTCTGGGAGAAGATGTCCGGCGGGGTCAGGATCATGCCGACCACGAAGCAGCCGATGATCACGTACGGACGGATCTTCTTCAGGTATTTGACGTCGACCACGCCGATCCACACCAGCAGCACCACGGCCACCGGGATTTCGAACGCCACGCCGAAGGCGAAGAACAGCGTCATGACGAAATCGAGATAACTGGTGATGTCGGTCATCATTTCCACGCCGGCCGGGGTGGCCGAGGCGAAGAACTTGAAGATCAGCGGGAACACGAAGAAGTAGGCGAACGCCATGCCGGTGTAGAACAGCAGGATGCTGGAGATCAGCAACGGTACTGCGACGCGCTTTTCATGTTTGTACAGGCCTGGCGCGATGAAGCCCCAGATCTGATGCAGGATCACCGGAATCGCCAGGAACAGCGAGACCATCATTGTCAGCTTCAGCGGCGTCAGGAACGGCGACGACACGTCGGTGGCGATCATCGTCGCGCCGGCCGGCAGGTATTCACGCAGCGGCGTCGAGACGAAGGTGTAGATCTGCTGGGTGAAGGCAAACAACCCGGCGAAGATGATGAAGATCGCCGCGACGCAACGCAGCAGGCGGGTGCGCAACTCGGTGAGGTGCGAAACCAGCGGCATGTGCTGGTCGTTTTCGGGGAGATCGCTCATGGGGCTCGCGGCGGCAGTGTTGGGTCGTGAGGCGCTGGTGTAGTCGGCGCGGCGGTGGGAGCTACGTGTTCGACCGAGTTTTCTGCAACAGCAGGCGCAGAGCCGGTCGGCGCTACAACTGGTGCAGCTGGCGTCGTGGCGGCAGGCGCATGAATCGTCTGCTCACCCACGTGCTCGACCGGCGTCGGCTCCTGCTGAACCGGCGTGAAAATCTTCCGCGCCTCCTGTTCCAGCGACAGGATGTGCTCGTTGTGCAGTTGCCGACGGATTTCGTCGGCACCGATTTCACGCTCAACTTCCTGTTTGATCGCGTTGAAGCTGCGCTTCAGCCGTCCGACCCACAGGCCGGCGGTGCGCGCAGCACCCGGCAGACGCTCGGGGCCCAGCACCAGCAGGGCAACGAGGCCGACGAGCAGCAGTTCAGAGAAGCTGATACCAAACATTAGTCAGTGCTCACACGTCTTTGCGGATCGGCTCTTCGACTTTCTGCGCCTGCACGTCGATGGTGTGCGGCGGGTTGGCCTGAGCGGTGGCTTGCGGCTGTACCGGTGGCACCGGCTGTGCAGGCGTGACGGTCGGATCGGCCGGTTTTTCGTCGTCGTTCATGGCTTTACGGAAGCCCTTGATCGACTCGCCAACATCGGTGCCGAGGTTTTTCAGTTTCTTGGTACCGAACACCAGTACCACGACCACCAGGATGACGATCCAGTGTTTCCAGTCAAAAATGCCCATGTTGCTGTTCCTCTCTTGAAGTTGTTCAGGCGGACGGACGTGAGGCTTTCTCGACGTGTCCGGACAGGCCGAAACGGCGATCCAGTTCATCCAGCACTGCCTGTGGATGCTGCCCCAGTTGGGCGAGCATGACCATACTGTGGAACCACAGGTCGGCGGTCTCGTAGATCACGTCACTGCAGTCGCCACTGACGGCGGCGTCCTTGGCGGCAATAATCGTTTCGACCGACTCTTCGCCGACTTTCTCCAGAATCTTGTTCAGACCCTTGTGATACAGGCTGGCGACATACGAGCTGTCGGCGGGTGCGCCCTTGCGCTCTTCCAGCACCTGAGCGAGGCGGGTCAGGGTGTCACTCATGTTTGTGTCCTGCGGAGTAAATAGCGTGCGGGTCTTTCAGGACCGGGTCGACCGTTTTCCAGTCGCCGTTTTCGAAGACGCGGTAGAAGCAGCTTTGACGGCCGGTATGGCAAGCGATGTCGCCGATCTGTTCGACCATCAGGATGATGACGTCGGCGTCGCAGTCCAGACGCATTTCATGCAGCGTCTGTACGTGGCCGGACTCTTCGCCCTTGCGCCACAGCTTGCCACGGGAACGTGACCAATAGATGGCACGGTTTTCCGCCGCGGTCAGCTCCAGGGCTTCGCGGTTCATCCAGGCCATCATCAATACGCGTCCGGTCTTGTGATCCTGGGCAATCGCCGGCACCAGGCCATCGGCGTCCCACTTGATCTCGTCCAGCCAGTTTTTCATCTTCGACTCCGACAGCGAACCCACACTTCAATAGTCGGGTTCAGGCGTTGAAACAGTGTGCCAGCCGATCACGGAACTGGCTATCGGCGAACGACCAGATACAAGCCGACTGCCACCATGATCCCGGCGGGCCAATGCCCCAGTTCGTGCAACGGGCCCCCGGCGGCGAGGATCGTACCGCCCGCCAGGTGGGCGCAGCCGAGCAGGCGCAGGAACCAGTCGTCCTTGCGTTTTTTCCACGGCGGCGGCGGGTCGTTGGCGTGGGGCTGGGACATGCGTTCGAGCAGATCGCGAGCCATGTTGGCCAGGTGCGGCAGTTGTTCGAACTGGCTCTGGACGTTGCCGAGCAAGGCTTTCGGGCTGACGCGCTCACGCATCCAGCGTTCGAGGAACGGCTGCGCGGTGTTCCACAGATCGAGGTCCGGGTACAGCTGACGACCCAGGCCTTCGATGTTCAGCAGGGTCTTTTGCAGCAATACGAGTTGCGGCTGCACTTCCATGTTGAAGCGGCGCGCGGTCTGGAACAGGCGCATCAGCACCTGGCCAAATGAAATATCTTTTAATGGTTTTTCAAAGATCGGTTCGCACACAGTACGGATCGCCGCTTCGAATTCATTGAGCTTGGTTTCCGCCGGTACCCAGCCCGAATCGATATGCAATTGCGCCACGCGGCGGTAGTCGCGCTTGAAGAAGGCGAACAGGTTGCGCGCCAGGTAATCCTGGTCTTCCGGGGTCAGGCTGCCGACGATGCCGCAGTCGATCGCGATGTACTGCGGGCTCCACGGGTTGACGGTGCTGACGAAGATGTTGCCCGGGTGCATGTCGGCGTGGAAGAAACTGTCGCGGAATACCTGGGTGAAGAAGATCTCCACGCCACGTTCGGCAAGCATCTTCATGTCGGTGCGCTGGTCGGCGAGGGTTGCCAGGTCCGTCACCTGAATCCCGTAGATGCGCTCCATCACCAGCACTTTCGGCCGGCACCAGTCCCAATAGACTTGCGGCACGTAGAGCAGCGGCGAGCCTTCGAAGTTGCGTTTCAACTGGCTGGCGTTGGCCGCCTCGCGCAACAGGTCGAGTTCGTCGTAGATGGTTTTTTCGTAGTCGCTGACCACGTCCACCGGGTGCAGCAGACGGGCGTCGGCGGAGACCTTCTCGGCGGCGCGGGCGAGGATGAACAGCCACGCCAGATCCTGGGCGATGATCGGTTTGAGGCCGGGGCGGATCACCTTCACCACGACTTCTTCGCCGGTCTTCAGTTGCGCGGCGTGTACCTGCGCCACCGAGGCCGAGGCCAGCGGTTCGACGTCGAAACGGCTGAACACTTCGCTGATCTTCTTGCCCAGTTGCTCTTCGATCAGTTTGACCGACAACTGCGAATCGAACGGCGGCACGCGGTCCTGCAACAGCATCAGCTCATCGGCGATGTCTTCCGGCAGCAGGTCGCGGCGGGTCGAAAGGATCTGCCCGAACTTGATGAAGATCGGCCCCAGGTCCTGCAAGGCCAGGCGCAGGCGTGCGCCGCGGCTCAGGTCCAGCGGCTTGCGCGGGAACCAGCGCCACGGCAGAACGTAGCGCAGCGCCAGCAGGAACCACGGCAAAGGCAGATCGAACAGCAGATCATCGAGGCGGTAGCGGATCACGACGCGCTGGATGCGCAACAGACGGCGGACGGCGAGCAGCTTCATGCGTTATCGCTTGGGTCGAGGGATCGGGAAAGGCGCTCGAAGCGCGCCTCGAGACGTTCCAGATCGAGTTTGATCCGGTCCAGTTCGCTGAAACGGGCTTCGGCTTCGCGTTGCCCGACGAGGGTGCGCGATTCTTCGGCCAGGTATTCGGCGAGGTTCTGGTTGAGGCTGGCAAATCCTTGTTGATACCAGCGGGCGCGGCTGCGCAGGTGACCACCGACCAGTTGCGTGGCGACCGGGCCGAGCCAGCGCGAGAGTTCGTACTCCCAGTCCAGCTCGAGGTCCTGCAGCACGCCCGCCAGCTCCAGCAGCACGCCGCTGTCGCCGTCGAGTTCGACTTCCGGTGCGTGCAGCACCGCGGTCTTGTCCTTGCTCAGGGCCAGTTTCACCAGGCTCGAGGCCGGGGCGCGCAGGGTGCAGTCGACGCCGGTTTCCCAACGGGACGCCAGCATCAGGCCTTCGTCGCTCGGCAGGATGAACAGTTGCAGCGCCGGGCTGCGGCAATCCACGGCAATCACTTTGCCGGTCAGGTGCGCCAGTCGCGGCAGCGCCGTGCTGTCGAGACGCAGCACGCGGTTCAGGCCGAGTTCGACGCTGGCGAGCAGCCCGGTCAGCAGCATCAGGGTTTGATGCCGCGGTGCAGGGCGACAATGCCTGCGGTCATGTTGTGATAGGTCACGCGGTCGAAACCGGCGTCGACCATCATCGACTTCAGGGTTTCCTGATTCGGGTGCATGCGGATCGATTCGGCCAGGTAGCGATAGCTTTCCGAGTCGTTGGTGATCAGCTTGCCCATCAGCGGCATGAAGGCGAACGAGTAGGCGTCGTAGGCTTTGGACATCAGCGCGTTGGTCGGCTTGGAGAATTCCAGCACCAGCAGGCGGCCGCCCGGCTTGAGTACGCGCAGCATCGAGCGCAGGGCGTCTTCCTTGTGCGTCACGTTGCGCAGGCCGAAGGCGATCGTCACGCAGTCGAAATGGTTGTCCGGGAACGGCAGTTTTTCAGCGTCGGCCTGGACGAACTCGACATTGCCGGACACGCCGACATCCAGCAGGCGGTCACGACCGACCTTGAGCATGGATTCGTTGATGTCGGCCAGCACCACCTGACCGGTCGGGCCGACCAGGTGCGAGAATTTTTTGGTGAGGTCGCCGGTGCCGCCGGCGATGTCCAGCACGCGGTTGCCGGCGCGCACGCCCGACAGTTCGATTGCGAAGCGCTTCCACAGACGGTGCATGCCGCCCGACAGAAGGTCGTTCATCAGGTCGTACTTGGCGGCCACGGAGTGGAACACCTCAGCGACTTTTTCCGCTTTCTGGCTTTCCGGAACGTTTTTGAAGCCGAAGTGAGTGGTGGGTTCGGCATCGCTGCCTTTGCGCTGATCAGTCATATCGCTGTCACCAAAAGAGAATGCGCGACATTCTAATCCCCAAGCCATGCTTTGTCTTGGAATGGCTAAAGGTAAGATGGGCAACCTTCGGGACGATTTGCCGCAGTGGCGGTCAAGATTCGTTGCAGGCATTCATAGCCCCATTCAAAAAGCAGGAGTCATTCAATGGCCCATATCAGTGTTGAGCGTGCCCACAGCCTGGGCAAGGAAGCGGCCCGCGAGAAAGCCGACAAACTGGCGCAGAAACTCTCCGATCAATATGGCCTGGAGCCGCAGTGGTCGGGCGATGTCCTGAACCTCAAGCGTTCGGGCGTGAAGGGCGCGGTGCATGTGGCCGAGGATTCGATCCGGGTGGACGTGGAACTGGGCCTGATGATGTCGGCCATGAGCGGCATGATCAAAGCCGAGATCGAAAAGGCGCTCGACAAAGCCTTGGTCTGATTTCTGCCTGAAATGAAATCCCCCTGTGGGAGCAAGCTCGCTCCCACATTTGTTTTGTGGTGCACCTGCCTTTTATGTCAGTTGTTAGGGTGCCGTTTCTAATTTTTCTCCCTACTTTGTGCCTGAGCCCGACACTCGTCAGGGCAGTTCCTCAAACCTTCTGCGCGTGAGGTGCACCATGGCCAAAGTTATTTTGAAGAAAAAAATCGACGCCTCGACTTCTGCCCTGAGCGACGTCAAATCCTATGCCCGCAAGATCTGGCTGGCAGGCCTGGGTGCCTACACCAAGGTCGGTCAGGAGGGCAGCGAGTACTTTCAGGAGTTGATCAAGGCTGGTCAAACCGTTGAAAAGAAAGGCAAAAAAGCCGTCACCGAAAAACTCGAAGCGGCCAACGCCGAGATCGATGAAGCCAAGAGCGAAGTCAGCTCTTTCAAAGGCCGGGTCGAAGTCCAACTGGACAAGGTCGAGAAGGCGTTCGACACACGTGTCGCCAGTGCCTTGAATCGTATCGGCATTCCGTCTAAACATGACGTTGAGACACTCTCTGCTAAGCTCGATGAGCTGACGGCATTGCTCGAACGCGTCGCGCGTAAATCTTAAGGAGAACGGGATGGCTGGTAAAAAGAACACCGATAAAGAAGGCAGCTCGTGGATCGGAAAAGTCGAAGACTATTCCCGCAAGATCTGGCTGGCTGGTTTAGGCGTGTACTCGAAGATCGACACTGACGGCAGCAAGCTCTTCGATACATTGGTCAAAGACGGCGAGAAAGCCGAGAAGCTCACCAAGGCTGCAGTCGGCAAGAAAGTCGATGCTGCCAAGGATTCTGCAAGCTCGGCAAAATCGCGCATCAGCGGCGTGAAAGATCGCGCGCTGGGCACCTGGGATCAGCTGGAAGGGGCTTTCGACAAGCGTCTGAACAGTGCGATTTCGCGCCTTGGCGTACCGAGCCGCAACGAGGTGAAGGATCTGCACAAAAAGGTCGATACCCTGACCAAGCAGATCGAGAAACTCACCGGTCTGAAAGCTCAGCCTGTCGCGGCCAAAACCGCAGCAGCCAAGCCGGCGGCCAAAACCGCTGCCAAGCCACTGGCTAAAGCCGCCGCCAAACCGGCCGCAAAACCAGCAGCCAAAACCGCTGCCGCCAAGCCTGCAGCGAAAGCCGCGGCCAAACCGGTTGCCGCCAAGCCAGCTGCAAAACCAGCCGCCAAACCTGCGGCCAAGCCAGCAGCGAAAACCGCTGCCGCCAAACCCGCTGCCAAGACCGCCGCCAAACCGGCTGCGGCGAAAAAACCGGCAGTGAAAAAACCGGCCGCGCCGAAAGCTGCTGCACCGAAACCAGCTGCGCCAAAACCGGTGACCACGCCGCAAGCACTGGCAAGCACGTCGAACTCCGCCTCGGCTCCAACCCCGGCGCCTGCTCCGACTGCTGCATCGACTCCGTCGACGCCAACCAGTCAGTCCTGATTTTTCAGGGCTCAAGAAAACGCCCGGCCTGTGTAGGTCGGGCGTTTTTGTTTGGGCGATTTAAAACTTCCCCCTCTCCCCAAGGAAGAGGGGGCTTTGGGGTTACTCGTGATCTTCGAGATACTGCAAAGCCATCCTCTCCGTCGCCACCTTCACCGGCGGCAACAGGTGCGGCGCCACCAGCATCATGATCTGGTACACCACCAGCCGCACTTCCCCTTCGCGATCAAGAATCCGCTGATAGTCCAGCGAGAACAGCAGCGTCATGGTGATCTGCTCCACCAGTTGCCCCAGCGCCTGAGTGTCGCTGACCAGTTGCCCAGACGCCTTCAACCGTGCGAGCAATGACGCCAGCGTGCGCTTGAGCACGTTGAGGAACTGGCGAATGCCCTTGGCCAGTTTCGGCAGGCGTCCGGCCAGGTTCGACAGGTCCTGGAACAGAAAGCGGTACTGCGCCAGCCGTTCGACGATCAGGTGCAGGAACAGCCAGTAATCCTCCGGCGCCAGTTCGACATCGGCGGGCGGGTCGAGCAGCGGGGCGAGGTCGTTCTGGAAGCGCTCGAACAGTCCGAGAATCAGCGGTTCCTTGCCGTGGAAGTGGTAGTAGAGGTTGCCGGGGCTGATCCCCATTTCATTGGCAACCTCCATGGTGGAGACGTTCGGCTCGCCCTTTTCATTGAACAACTGCAGGGCACATTCGAGGATCCGTTCGCTTGTTTTCATCCAGTCTTCTTAAAAGGGCTTGAGTCAGTCAGCGCACACGCACATAGGTGCCGGGTGCCGCTTCCATCGGTGGATAATTGGCGTTGCCGAGGGTCATCCGGGTTTCGTGCAGGGTGCCGGAGCGCTGTTGCACCCACTCCAGCCACTGCGGCCACCAGCTGCCATCGACTTTTTTGGCGTCGTAGTACCAGGCGCGCGGATCACCGCTGAGCTTTCCGTTCTCGACATAGTTGGCTTTCGGGTTGCCCGGCGGGTTGAGGATGCTCTGCACGTGGCCGCTGTTGGACAGCACGAAGCGCCGCTCGCCGCCCAGCAACAGGGTCGAGCGATACACCGCGTCCCACGGCGTGATGTGGTCGTTCATCCCGGCCACGCTGAAACTGTCGACCGTGACCTTTTGCAGGTCGATCGGCGTGCCGCACACTTCCAGGCCACCTGGATGGGTCAACGGGTTGTGCTTGAAGAAGTCCAGAATGTCGCCATGAAACGCGGCGGGCAGGCGGGTGCTGTCGTTGTTCCAGTAGAGGATGTCGAACGCCGGCGGCTCCTTGCCCAGCAGGTAGTTATTGACGAAATAACTCCAGATCAGATCGTTGGGGCGCATCCAGGCGAACACCTTGGCCATGTCGCGACCGTCCAGCACGCCCTTCTGATAGGAGCGCCGCTTGGCCGCTTCGAGCGTTTGCTCATCGGCAAACAGGGTGGCCGGGGTGTTCATCTCACTGTCGAGCAGGCTCACCAGATAGGTGGCGCTGGAGACCCGACGCAACTGCCGCTTGGCCTGCAGATGCCCTTGCAGCGCCGCGATGGTCAGCCCGCCGGCGCAGGCGCCCATCAGGTTGACCTCGCGGGCGCCGGTGATCGCCCGGCAGATGTTCATCGCTTCTTCCACGGCTTCGACGTAGGTCGACAGGCCCCATTCGCGATGCCGCACATCCGGGTTGCGCCAGCTGATCATGAAGGTCTGCAAACCGTTCTTCAGCGCAAACTGGACGAAGCTGTTACTCGGGCTGAGGTCGAAAATGTAGTACTTGTTGATTTGCGGCGGCACCACCAGCAGCGGTTTCGAATACTGCTTTTCGCTCATTGGTCTGTACTGGATCAGCTCTAGCATTTCATTGCGAAACACCACCGAGCCGGTGGTGGTGGCGACGGTCTTGCCGACTTCGAAAGCCTGTTTGGTCACCTGCCGTGGCAGGCCGTCGTTGTGTAATAGATCATCGAACAGATGGCTCAGTCCGCGCACCAGGCTGTGGCCGCCGGAATTGAACAGTTCCTTGACCGCCAGCGGATTGAGCAATGTGTTGGAGGGCGCCACGGCGTCGTTGAGCAGGGTGAAGGCGAAGTGCGCGCGGGCGCGGTCGTCGTCGCTCATGTTGCTTTCGTCGATCCAGCTCTTGACCTGTTTCTGCCAGGCCAGATAGGCCTGGAGGCTGCGCCGATAGAAAGGGTTGAGGCTCCACGCCGGATCGGCGAAGCGGCTGTCCTGAGGATTGGTCGGGTGCAGGGTTTCGCCGAGCAGCACGCGTCCGAGCGCGCCCCCCAGCTTCAAGGCGTGTTTTGCACTGTGGATCGGATTGCGCAAGCCGTGGGCAGCCACGCTGCGCAAGGTCGAGATCAGGTCCCGGCCGCGCAGACCGGTCATGGCACTCTGTGCATTGATGAACACGGCGGGGCTGGGCACGACGCCCGTCGCTGGTTTGTCACGCATGACTCAACACTCCTTCGTCTTCAGGCCAAAAACAAACTCACCGAACCAGAACACCATAGACGCTGTTACGGGTTGTTGCCTGCGAGGCGTCCTGCCACGCATGTTCAAAAAGCTTTGCAAGGAACTGTCCAGAAAACCGTGTCGGGCCGGTTATCCGCCCAGCGGTGTCGGGTGCGGATGCATCACCGCACGCTGACGTTCCTCCTGGAGGAATTTCATGATGATCGGCGCCACCGCCTCGGCCCGGGTAATCAGGAACAGATGCCCGTCGTCGATGATATGCAGCTGCGCGTTGGGGATTCGCCAGGCGAGCATGCGCATGTTGATCAGCGGGATCAGCGGATCGTCGTCACCGGCCAGCACCAGCGTCGGCTGGTGGATCTTGTGCAGCCAGTGAATGCTGGTCCAGCCAAGGCCCGCGAACAGCTGCCAGTAGTAGCCGAGCTTGCCCGCCGAACGCACCTTGGCCGCATGGCTGGCGGCGAGTGTCGGGTCGCGGCGGAACGAACCGCCGTAGATCATCGGGGCGATGCGGATCACATGGGACGGCTGAATGTAGCGCCGTGGACTGGCCATCATCCACAGCACTTTCGGCTTGCCCGGCACCATCACCGCACCGGCAGCGGTCGCCGCCAGCACCAGCTTCTTGCAGCGCTCGGGATAGTCGTAGGCGAACTGCTGCGCCAGCGCGCCACCCCAGGACACGCCGATCACGTTGACCTGTCCGTAGTCGAGGTAATCGAGCATCCGCGCAGTGAGTTTCGCCAGCCCAGGAAAACGATACGGCCGGCTAGGCGTCGAGGAACCACCGACACCGGGCACGTCGAAGGCGATCACTTCCAGGTCCGGATCCAGTGCCGCGACAAAAGGAAACACCAGCTCCAGGTTGGCGCCGATGCCGTTGAATATCAGCAAGGGCGTCAAGTGAGGCTTGCCGGGGCGGACCGCCGTGCGGATGGTCTGGCCATCCAGCTCGACAGTTCGAAAGATGAACGGGTGCGGCATGCTTCAAGGCCCTGTGGGTCGCAAATTCTATGTTCCACCTCGAACCCTGTGGGAGCGGGCTTGCCCGCGATGACGGTGGCAGCTTCAGCCAATATGTCGACTGATATACCGCTATCGCGGCAAGTCGAATCGTCGAACCGCCGCTCCCACAGTTACTTCAGGTGTCGGTTACCGCTCGTGAACGTAAGTGCCCGGTGAAGCTTCGCCTGCCGGATACGCCTTGTTGCCCAGTTTGGTCGGCGCCTTTTTCAGCTCGCCCGAACGCGCCGCCTGCCACGCCTGCCAGTACAGCCACCAAGAGTCGGCGTGCTTGGTCGAGTTTTCCTGCCAGTCATCGGCATTGGCGGTCATTTCATCGCTGGTCATGTAGCGCGATTTCGGGTTGCCTGGCGGGTTCAGAATGCTCTGGATATGCCCGCTGCTCGACAGCACGAACTCGACCTTGCCGCCAAACAGCTGCGCCGACTTGTAGCAGGACTTCCACGGCGTGATGTGGTCGTTGGTGCCGGCCAGCGAGAAGATGTCGGCGGTCACCTGCTTGAGGTCGATCGGCGTGCCGCACACTTCCAGTGCATCGGGGCGGGTCAGTGGGTTGTTTTTGAACATCTCGATCAGGTCGCCGTGGAACGCGGCCGGCAGTCGAGTCGTATCGTTGTTCCAGAACAGGATGTCGAACACCGGCGGCTCGTTGCCGAGCAGATAGTTGTTGACCCAGTAGTTCCAGATCAGATCATTGGGGCGCATCCAGGCGAAGACCTTGGCCATGTCTTTGCCTTCGAGCACGCCGGCCTGGTACGAATGGCGCTTGGCGGTCTCCAGGGTCTGCTCGTCGACGAAGAGCGCGACGTCGCTGTCCAGCGTTGTATCGAGCACGCTGACCAGCAGGGTCAGGGCGTTGACCTTGTTCTCGCCGATCGCCGCGTAGTGGCCGAGCAGGGCGGTGCAGGTAATGCCGCCGGAGCAGGCGCCGAGCATGTTGACGTCCTTGCTGCCGGTGATCGCGGTGACCACGTCGACGGCTTCCTTCAGGGCTTCGATGTAGGTCGAGAGGCCCCACTCGCGCTGTTCCTTGGTCGGGTTGCGCCAGCTGACGATGAAAGTCTGCACATTGTTGCGCAGGCAGAAACGCGCCAGGCTCTTGTCCGGGCTCAGGTCGAATACATAGAACTTGTTGATCTGCGGCGGCACCACCAGCAGCGGACGCTCGTGCACTTGCTCGGTGATCGGCTTGTACTGGATCAGCTCCAGCACGTCGTTGCGAAACACCACCGCGCCTTCGGTCACGCCCAGGCTCTTGCCGACCTCGAACGCGCCCATGTTGACCTGGCTCGGCATGCCGCCGTTGTGTACCAGATCCTTGGCCAGGTGCGAGAGGCCGTCGAGCAGGCTCTTGCCGCCGGTCTCGAAGAAGCGTTTGACCGCCGCCGGATTCGCCGCCGTGTTGGTCGGCGCCATGGCCTCGGTCATCAGGTTGATCACGAAGTGGCCGCGCGCGATGTCCTTGGGCGAGAGGCTGCTGTCGTCGATCCAGGCATGGAGTTCCTTGCGCCATGCCAGGTAGGTTTGCAGATAACGTTTGTACAGCGGGTTCTGACTCCACGCCGGATCGACAAAGCGACGGTCATCGCCCGCCGGTTGCAGGTCTGATTTGCCGAACAGCACGTTCTTCAGTTCGAGGCCGAACTGGGTGACGTGTTTGACACTATGGATCGGTTGTTTGATGGCCTGGGTCAGCACCATTCGAGCAGAGGCCAGCAGATCCTTTCCGCGAAGCCCAACGACAGGATTCAGCCCCAGGGTGTTCTCCGAGGCCTGGTACTTCAAATCATCGTTATTCTTGTTACTCATCTACGACGCTCCATTGTCCTGAGACGAGTACCCGGTTTTCTGCTGTGCAGTTCCACAGCCAATGCCAGGTACTACTGCTCGGGTGACCGTTGATTCTGCATAGCTGCTTTACAGTCGTAGAGCATTGCAGGGAACTTGCCAGTTCCATTGGTTACCCGAGATTGATTTTTTTCGCAAGCAGCCGATCCCGGGCCGCTTTAGCGGAGCATTCAAACAGATGAATCTAGAAAATGCCCTCTAAACAGTCCGAGGCGCGGACTAGAGCATCAGCTTGACGACGGACTGGTCCGGGTCACGGGTTTTGCCGGCGGCTTTGAGCTCGGCCAGATAATCCGCCCAGAGTGCGTCATGACGTCGCCCCAGTTCGTACAGATAATCCCAGGTGAACAGGCCGCTGTCGTGACCGTCGTCGAAGGTCAGTTTCAGTGCGTACTGACCGGCCGGTTCTACCTTGCTCAGGCCGACATGAAGCTTGCCGAATTGCAGGATCGGTTTGCCGTGGCCCTGGACCTCGGCGGAGGGGGAATGCACGCGCAGGAATTCGGCGGGCAGGGTGTACTCCTCACCCGACGCGTATTTGAGCGACAGGGTTTTCGAGGCTTTGTGCAGTTTGATGTCGGTGGGGAGTTGGGTCATGGGCTGGCGTCCGAAGTGTGGGCGACCCTTGAGCAAGTGTGGGAGCGAGCTTGCTCGCGAAAGCGGTGTGTCAGACAACATTGATGTTGACTGACACGGCCTCTTCGCGAGCAAGCTCGCTCCCACAGGGTCCGCTACTGCTGTAAGTATGGCTTACAGGATATAACGGGACAGATCTTCGTTCTGCGCCAATTCGCCCAGGTGGCTGTTGACGTACTCGGCGTCGATCAGGATCGCCTTGTCGTCGTGGGCGCTGGCCAGATCGCCGGCACTGAACGACACCTCTTCCAGCAGACGCTCGAGCAGCGTGTGCAGGCGACGGGCACCGATGTTCTCGGTCTTCTCGTTGACCTGCCAGGCGATCTCCGCCAGACGCTTGATGCCTTCCGGCTGGAACTGGATGTTCAGGCCTTCGGTTTTCAGCAGCGCGCAGTACTGCTCGGTGAGCGAAGCGTGCGGTTCGCTGAGGATGCGTTCGAAGTCCTGCGGGCTCAGGGCCTTGAGTTCGACGCGGATCGGCAGACGGCCTTGCAGCTCCGGCACCAGATCGCTCGGCTTGCTCAGGTGGAACGCACCGGAGGCGATGAACAGGATGTGGTCGGTCTTGACCATGCCCAGCTTGGTGTTGACGGTGCAGCCTTCGATCAGCGGCAGCAGGTCACGTTGCACGCCCTCGCGGGACACATCGGCGCCGCCGACATTGCCGCGCTTGGCGACCTTGTCGATCTCGTCGATGAACACGATGCCGTGCTGCTCGACCGCTTCCAGAGCCTTGGCCTTCAACTCTTCTTCGTTGACCAGGCGACCGGCTTCTTCGTCGCGTACCAGTTTCAGCGCTTCCTTGACCTTGAGCTTGCGCGACTTCTTCTTGCCCTTGCCCATGTTGGCGAACAGGGACTGCAGCTGGTTGGTCATCTCTTCCATGCCCGGGGGCGTGGCGATTTCGATGCCGGCCATCTCGGCGACTTCGATCTCGATTTCCTTGTCGTCCAGCTGACCTTCGCGCAGGCGCTTGCGGAACAGCTGGCGGGTGTTGGAGTCCTGGCTCGGCGCTTCCTCGTTGCTGAAGCCCATGCGTGCCGGTGGCAGCAGGGCGTCGAGGATACGGTCCTCGGCGGCGTCTTCGGCGCGGTGGCGAACGCGGGTCATTTCCTGCTCGCGCAGCATCTTGATCGCAGCATCGGCCAGATCACGGATGATCGATTCGACGTCACGGCCGACGTAGCCGACTTCGGTGAACTTGGTCGCTTCGACCTTGATGAACGGCGCGTTGGCGAGTTTGGCCAGGCGACGGGCGATTTCGGTTTTACCGACACCGGTCGGGCCGATCATCAGGATGTTCTTCGGGGTCACTTCAACGCGCAGCTCTTCAGGCAGCTGCATGCGGCGCCAGCGGTTGCGCAGGGCAATTGCGACGGCGCGCTTGGCATCGTCCTGGCCGATGATGTGGCGATTGAGTTCGTGGACGATTTCGCGGGGAGTCATGGACATAATAATTGACGGTCCTCAAGCAGAAACAAGCCGTGGCACAGGGGCCGCGTCAGGCTTATTCAGCGAGATCCTGCTCCTCAATGGTCTGGGTGTGGTTGGTGAATACACAGATGTCGCCGGCGATGCCGAGAGCGGTCTCGACGATTTCACGGGCCGACAGGTCGGTCTTCTTCAGCAGGGCGCTGGCGGCGGCTTGCGCATAGGCGCCACCGGAACCCATGGCGATCAGGCCGTCTTCGGGTTCGACCACGTCACCGTTGCCGGTGATGATCAGCGAGGCGTCCTTGTTGGCGACCGCGAGCATCGCTTCGAGGCGGCTCAGGGAACGGTCGGTGCGCCATTCTTTGGCGAGTTCGACGGCGGCGCGAACCAGGTGACCCTGGTGCTTTTCAAGCTGGCCTTCGAAACGTTCGAACAGGGTAAAGGCGTCGGCGGTGGCACCGGCGAAACCGGCGATGACTTCGCCGTGGTACAGGCGACGAACTTTCTTCGCGTTGCCTTTCATCACGGTGTTGCCGAGAGAAACCTGGCCGTCGCCGCCCATGACGACTTTGCCGTGGCGGCGGACTGAAACGATGGTGGTCAAGGGAAGAGTCTCCACACTGCGGGGCGAAAATGCCTTATGCCCATTCATATGGGGGTGGTGGAGAGGATTTCAACTGCGGGGCGGGAGAGGGGACGAGCGGTGCTTTGTACATGATCGTTCCTACGCAGAACGACATGATCGTTCCCACGCTCCGCGTGGGAATGCCTCAATGGACGCTCCGCGTCCCTGCGGCAAGGGACGCGGAGCGTCCCGGGCTGCGTTCCCACGCAGAGCGTGGGAACGATCAGTGGGGAGTTGTTAGCGGCTCTGGCGTTGTTGTAACAACAGGTTGCTGAAGCCGGCGCCCGCCAGTTGTTTCTGGGCGGTGGTCAGCTGTTCGCGGTTGCTGAACGGGCCGACCAGTACGCGGTACCAGGTTTCATCCTTGACCGTCCCGGATTCAACCGCGACCGCCTGGCCGAGCAGAATGATCTGCGCGCGGACCTTGTCGGCATCGGTTTCCTTGCGGAACGACCCGGCCTGCAGGAAGAACTTGGTCACCGGTGCAGCCTTGGTCACCGGCGGCGCTGGTGGCGGGGTGATCCCGGCCAGTGCAGCCTGTGCACGCGCCGTGTCGATCTTCGCCGCTTCCGCCGGGGTTACCGGCGTAGTCGGGATCGCCGGCACTTGTGGCGTCGGCAGGGTTTTCTCCGGCACGGCATCAGGCGGCACGATCACTTCCGATTCCGGCAGCAGGGTGTAGAAGTCGTACTTCGGCTTCACCGGTTGCGTCGGGCTCGGCGGAGTCTTGTTGGCCTCGGCGATCTTGGTGGCTTTCTGTTGCTGCTGTTGCTCGATCTTCTCGCGCTTGACTGTGTCGCTGCCCTTGCCCGGTTCCAGTTTCATCAGGAATACGATGAACGCGCCGACCGTCAGGCCGATGGCCATCCACAGCCAGCCCGGGATCGGTTGCTTTGCAGGAGCTTGGTAACGGCTGGCGCCACGCTTGGGTGCAGGTTTTTTCTTGGCAGCCAACTTACATGCGCTCCAGGGTTTCCAGGCCGAGCAGTTCCAGGCCTTGCTTGAGGGTACGGCCGGTCAGCGCGGCGAGGCGCAGACGGCTTTGCATTTGTGCCGGGGTGTCGGCGGCGAGGATCGGGCAGTTCTCGTAGAAGCTGGAGAACAGGCCGGCAACGTCGTACAGGTAAGTGCACAGGGTGTGTGGCGTGCCCTTTTCCGCAACGTTGTTCAGCACTTCACCGAACTGCGCCAGTTTGGCCGCCAGTTCCTGCTCGTGCGCCGCTTCGAGGACGATCTGGCCGTCGACTTCGCTGAAATCCTTGCCCAGTTTGCGGAACACGCCGGCCACGCGGGTGTAGGCGTACAGCAGGTACGGCGCGGTGTTGCCTTCGAAGTTGAGCATCAGGTCGAAGTTGAAGCTGTAGTCGCTGGTGCGGTGCTTCGACAGGTCGGCGTATTTCACCGCGCCGATGCCGACCACTTTGGCGATCGCACGCAGTTCGTCTTCGGCCAGTGTCGGGTTCTTTTCCTTCACCAGGCTGTAGGCACGTTCCTGCGCTTCGGTCAGCAGGTCGATCAGCTTCACGGTGCCGCCGTCACGGGTCTTGAACGGACGGCCATCGGCGCCGTTCATGGTGCCGAAACCCATGTGCTCCATTTCCATCGGATGGGTCACGAAACCGGCCTTGCGCGCCACGGCGAACACTTGCTGGAAGTGCAGGGCCTGACGCTGGTCGACGAAGTACAGCGCGCGATCGGCTTTCAGCTTGCCGCTGCGGTAGCGCACGGCGGCCAGGTCGGTGGTGGCATACAGGTAGCCGCCGTCAGCCTTGACGATGATCACCGGCAGTGGCTCGCCTTCGGCGTTCTTGAATTCGTCGAGGAACACACACTGGGCGCCGTTGCTTTCAACCAGCATGCCGGCGGCTTTCAGGTCGTTGACCACGTTGATCAGGTCGTCGTTGTAGGCGCTTTCGCCCATCACGTCGGCCATGGTCAGTTTGACGTTGAGCAATTCGTAGATCTTCTGGCAGTGCGACAGCGAGATGTCCTTGAACTTGGTCCACAGCGCCAGGCATTCGGCGTCGCCGGCCTGCAACTTGACCACCAGGCCACGGGCGCGGTCGGCGAATTCCGGGGATTCGTCAAAGCGCTGCTTGGCGGCACGGTAGAAGTTTTCCAGGTCCGACAGCTCGTCGCTGGTGATCGGGTTTTCCTGCAGGTAGGCCATCAGCATGCCGAACTGGGTGCCCCAATCGCCGACGTGGTTCTGACGGATCACGGTGTCGCCGAGGAATTCGAGCACCCGCGCCACGCCGTCGCCGATGATGGTCGAACGCAGGTGGCCGACGTGCATCTCTTTGGCCAGGTTCGGTGCCGACAGGTCGACGACGGTGCGTTGCGCCGGGCCAGCCTTGCGCACGCCAACGTGAGCGTCGGCCAGTGCGGCGTCGAGGCGCGAGGCCAGCGCTTGGGTGTTCTGGAAGAAGTTGATGAAGCCGGGGCCGGCGATTTCGGCCTTGGTGACGTTCTCGTCAGCCGGCAGGGCGGCGATGATTTTTTCCGCCAGATCGCGCGGCTTCATGCCCGCAGGCTTGGCCAGCATCATCGCGATGTTGCTGGCGAAGTCGCCATGGGTCTTGTCCCGGGCGTTTTCCACCTGGATCGCCGGCGTCAGGCCTTCAGGCAACACACCTTCGTTGACGAGTTGGGTGAGGGCTTGTTGGATCAGCTGGCGAATGGTGTCTTTCATGGTCTTCTCTTTCGACCGCAAGCGCGGCGGCGCATCGATGCGCGGGTGGAAAAACTGGGCATTATCCGTTGCGAAGACGGGCTTGCCAACCTTAGCAGGCAGGATGTGGATGTGTGGTGACAAATGACTGCTTTTGCGAGCAGGCTCGCTCCCACCCTGGAATACATTTCCCTGTGGGAGCGAGCTTGCTCGCGAAGGCGAGCGTCAGGTCAATACAAATCGACAGGGTCGACATCCAGCGACCAGCGCACCGCCCGGCCGCTTGGCATCTGTTCCAGCACCAGCAACCAGCTCGCCAGCAAGCGGTGCAGCGGCGCCCGGGCCGTGGCCTGCAAAAGCAGCTGCGCGCGAAAGCGTCCGGCCCGACGTTCCATCGGTGCCGGTACGGGTCCCAGCAGTTCAATGCCGGTCAGGTTCTGCTCGGCCAGCAAGCGCTCGGCCTCGCTGCAGGCTTCATCGAGAAAACCTTCGGCCTGCCCCGGCTTGTGCGCTTCGGCGCGCAACAGCGCCAGATGCGAGAACGGCGGCAGCCCCGCAGCGCGGCGTTCGCTGAGGGCCTGTTCGGCGAAGGCGAAGTAACCCTGCTCGGTCAGTTGCACCAATAAAGGATGGTCGGCCAGATGCGTCTGGATGATCACCTTGCCCGGCTCTTCCGCCCGCCCGGCGCGCCCGGCGACCTGCACGATCAGTTGTGCCATACGCTCGCTGGCGCGGAAGTCGCCGGAAAACAGCCCGCCGTCGGCATCGAGGATCGACACCAGCGTCACCCGAGGGAAGTGGTGCCCCTTGGCCAACATCTGGGTGCCGACCAGAATGCACGGCTGGCCTTTCTGGATCGTGGCGAACAACTGGTTCATCGCGTCCTTGCGCGACGTGCTGTCGCGGTCGACGCGCAGCACCGGGTAATCCGGGAACAGAATCGCCAGCCGTTCCTCGGCCCGCTCGGTGCCGGCGCCCACGGGTCGCAGATCGACCTTGTTGCACTTCGGGCACTGGCGCGGCACGCGCTCGACGTAGCCGCAGTGGTGGCAGCGCAATTCGCCGTAGCGCTGGTGCACGGTCATCCGCGCATCGCAGCGCTGGCATTCGGACATCCAGCCGCAGTCATGGCACAGGAGTGTCGGAGCAAAACCCCGGCGGTTAAGGAACACCAGCACCTGCTGGCCGGCGGCGAGGGTCTGGCCGATGGCTTGCTGCATCGGCCCGGAAATGCCGCTGTCCAGTGGACGACTTTTTACATCCAGGCGCAGGAAACGTGGCTGTTTGGCGCCGCCGGCCCGCTCGTTCAGGCGTAGGAGTCCGTAGCGGCCGGTGTAGGCGTTGTGCAGGCTTTCCAGCGATGGCGTCGCGGAACCGAGCACGATCGGGATGTTTTCCTGCCGCGCGCGTACCAGCGCCAGATCCCGCGCGTGGTAGCGCAGGCCTTCCTGCTGTTTATAGGAGCCGTCGTGTTCTTCGTCGATGATGATCAGCCCCGGATTCTTCATCGGGGTGAACAGCGCCGAACGGGTACCGATAATAATGTCGGCTTCTCCGTCACGGGCGGCGAGCCAGGCATCCAGACGATCACGATCGTTGACCGCCGAGTGCAGCAGGGCGATGCGTGCATTGAAGCGTTGTTCGAAGCGGGCGAGGGTCTGCGGGCCGAGGTTGATCTCCGGAATCAGCACCAGCGCCTGCTTGCCGGCCTCGAGGGTTTCGCGGATCAACTGCAAATAGACTTCGGTCTTGCCGCTGCCGGTGACACCGGCGAGCAGGAACGCGTGATAACTGTCGAACCCGGCGCGAATCGCCTCGTACGCGGCGCGCTGTTCGCTGTTGAGCGGCAGCTCCGGTTGGGCCAGCCAATGTTCGTGGCGCGCGCCGGGGGCGTGGCGGCGCACTTCGACTTGCACCAGATCCTTGGCCAGCAGCAGATCGAGGCTGTCCTTGCTCAGCATCAGTTTGCTCAGCAACTGATGGGCGACGCCGTGGGGATGCTGGGCCAGTGTTGCCAGGGCTTCACGCTGGCGCGGGGCGCGGGCGATGCGCGGGTCATCGAGGCTGGCGCCGGGAGCAGCGGACCAGAAGCGTTCCTGCCGAACCTCGGCCAGTTCGCCTTGGCGCAACAGCACCGGCAATGCCCAGCTCAGGGTGTCGCCGAGGCTGTGCTGATAATACTGAGCCGTCCACAGGCACAGCTTGAACAGCGCCGGCGGCAGCGGCGCGGTGGCGTCGAGCAGGGCCAGTGCCGGTTTGAGCTTTTCCACCGGTACTTCGCTGGTGTCTGTGACTTCCACCAGAATCCCGATCATCTCCCGCCGGCCGAACGGCACCCGCAGGCGCATGCCCGGTTGCAACTGCGAACGCAGCACGCCGGCCGGGGCCCGATAGTCGAACAGGCGGCGCAGGGGCGAAGGCAGGGCGAGGCGCAGAATGGCGTCGGGCACGCGGGGGATTCTCGATAGCAACGATAAAAGGGATTGGTATTCAATCTGTGGGAGCGAGCTTGCTCGCGAAAACGGTGTGTCAGGCGGCTGATATGTTGCTGATAGATCGCCTTCGCGAGCAAGCTCGCTCCCACAGGGAACGCGCAATGGGCCGGGAGCCTAGCAGACGGTCGGTCTCAGTGACAGCTTGCGTGATCGGGATTGTCTGGTAGAATCCGCGGCCTAATTACGTGCGGTATTCAACAATCGTGTTGGATGGCGGCACGCCAGCTGAGGAAAACACCATGAAAGCCGATATCCACCCGAATTACCCAGAAGTTGCAGTAACTTGCAGCTGCGGCAACAAGTTCGAAACCCGTTCGACCTTCGGCAAAGCCCTGGCGATCGACGTTTGCAACGAGTGCCACCCGTTCTACACCGGTAAGCAGAAGACTCTGGACACCGGTGGTCGCGTTCAGAAGTTCGCCGACCGTTTCGGTGCTTTCGGCGCGAAAAAGGCCTAAGGCCCTTCATTCTGGAAAACCTCAGCGGCTTTTCCGGTCTGATGAAAAAGGCGTCCCTTGCGGGCGCCTTTTTTGTGTCCGCGATTTGGCTTTCCGCCGCCCAGGCCTTCTGCCCGGCGCCGTCCGGGCTGGACAGCGTCACGGTGCAGCGGGTGGTCGACGGCGACACTCTGCGCCTGAATGACGGGCGCAATGTGCGGATGATCGGCCTCAATACGCCCGAACTCGGCAAGCAGGGTCGCAGTGACGAGCCGTTCGCGGTGGCGGCGCGCAAGCGCCTTGAAGTCCTGGTCGCCGAGAGCGACGGGCGGGTTGGCCTGCGACTCGGCTCCGAGTCCAAGGACCGTTACGGCCGAACCCTGGCCCATGTTTTCAGCGCCAGGGGTGAGAACCTCGAAGCGCAGATGCTCGCCGATGGCCTCGGTTTCCAGGTCGCGGTGGCGCCAAATGTCGATCTTGTCGATTGCCAGCAAGCCGCCGAAAGCCATGCGCGACAGGCCGGGCTCGGCCTTTGGAAGCGCTCGCCTGTACTGAAAGCAGAGCAGATCGAGCGCTCGGGTTTCGCCCTGGTCAGCGGTCGTGTGAGCAAGGTTCAGCGCAATCGCGGCGGAATCTGGATCGAGTTGCAGGACAAGCTTGTACTGCGCGTTGCACCCAATTTGCTGGATCGCTTCGATGGCGCCTCTCTGCTGGCGTTGAAGGGCAAGCAGATCGAGGCTCGTGGCTGGGTGGTCGACCGTTCCCGGCGCGGTGGACTGAAATCAGGTCAGGCGCGCTGGCTGTTGCCGCTGACCGATCCTGCGATGCTCCAGCCGTCCCGCTGAAGAAAAAGTTGTAGACATTTTTTCTGTCGATTGTGAACAGTCCAGGCCTTGTGCGCCGTGGCTCTTGGCCCAAAGTCTTAGGGCAGGGCGCTTGACAGGGGTGACCGGGCAGTCTTGTGGGGACTTTGCGAGGCGCGTATCCTCGCTGACCAGTCTGTCCAACAGTAAAAAGCGGAATGCCAAAATGTCTGATCTGAAAACTGCCGCTCTCGAATATCATGCCAATCCTCGTCCAGGAAAGCTGAGTGTCGAGCTCACCAAGGCCACTGCTACCGCCCGCGACCTGTCGCTGGCCTACAGCCCCGGCGTAGCTGAACCAGTGCGCGAGATCGCCCGCGATCCTGAACTGGCCTACAAGTACACCGGCAAGGGCAACCTGGTTGCAGTCATTTCCGATGGCACCGCGATTCTGGGTCTGGGTAACCTCGGCCCACTGGCTTCCAAGCCAGTGATGGAAGGTAAAGGCGTGCTGTTCAAGCGCTTCGCCGGCATCGACGTCTTCGACATCGAAGTCGACTCCGAAAGCCCGCAAGCCTTCATCGACACCGTAAAACGCATCTCCATCACCTTCGGTGGCATCAACCTGGAAGACATCAAGGCACCTGAGTGCTTTGAGATCGAACGCGCTCTGATCGAGCAGTGCGACATTCCGGTCTTCCACGATGACCAGCACGGCACCGCGATCGTGACCGCTGCGGGCATGATCAACGCCCTGGAAATCGCTGGCAAAACCCTGGCCGACGCCAAGATCGTCTGCCTGGGCGCTGGTGCAGCCGCCATCTCCTGCATGAAGTTGCTGGTGAGCATGGGCGCCAAGGTCGAGAACATCTTCATGGTTGACCGTACTGGCGTGATCCACGCTGGCCGTGACGACCTGAACCAGTACAAGGCTGTGTTCGCTCACCCTACCGAGAAGCGCACCCTGGATGACGCCATCGAAGGCGCTGACGTATTCGTCGGCCTGTCGGGCCCGAACCTGCTGAGCGCCGAGCAACTCAAGCGCATGGCGGCCAACCCGATCGTCTTCGCCTGCTCCAACCCGGATCCGGAAATCTCCCCGGAACTGGCTCACGCCACCCGTAACGACGTGATCATGGCCACCGGCCGTTCGGACTACCCGAACCAGGTCAACAACGTACTGGGCTTCCCGTTCATCTTCCGTGGTGCCCTGGACGTTCGCGCCAAGCGCATCAACGAAGAAATGAAGATCGCTGCCGCCAACGCCCTGCGCGAACTGGCCAAGCTGCCGGTCCCACAGGAAGTGTGCGACGCCTACGGCGGTATCTCCCTGGAATTCGGCCGTGAGTACATCATTCCGAAGCCAATGGACAAGCGCCTGATCACCGTGATCTCCGACGCCGTGGCCAAGGCTGCGATCGAGACCGGTGTGGCGACCCTGCCGTATCCGAAGAACTACCCGCTGAAAAGCGTGGATGACGTGTTCAACGGCTAAGTCGTTGTAGCGCTTCAACCGAAAGCCCCGGCTCGTGAGAGTCGGGGCTTTTTTTGTGTCTGTTGATTTTGGGGTGATCTTAAGGGCCTCTTCGCGGGCAAGCCCGCTCCCACAGTAACCGGGTGTACGCTCCAGTTGTGAACGCCACAAAACCCTGTGGGAGCGGGCTTGCCCGCGAAAAGGCCGGCCCAGACAACACAAAATCAACAGGCAATAAAAAGCCCCGCACTTCAATCGAAGGCGGGGCTTTTTGCTGCTTCAGGATCAGAACAAGTCGATCGGCGCCTGTTCATCCGCCGGCAGCGGGCTACCCGGCACTGCGCCATTGCCGATCTCGTTGACCGATGGTGGCGTGTCTTCGGCCTTGAACAGCTCGAAGTACGCGCCCGGTGTGCTCGGCGATGCCGCACGACCGCTGACCGGGTCCACCCGCAGGCTGAGGATGCCTTCCGGCTCCGGCTGGACATGCGGTGGCTTGTCCTTGAGCGCGGCGGCCATGTAGTTCATCCAGATCGGCAGTGCCACGGTGCCGCCGAACTCCCGGCGACCGAGGCTTTCCGGCTGGTCGAAACCGGTCCACACGGTGGTCACGTAATCGGCGTTGTAGCCGGAGAACCACGCATCCTTGGATTCGTTGGTGGTACCGGTCTTGCCGGCGATGTCGCTGCGGCCCAGGGCCAGTGCGCGACGACCGGTGCCGAGCTTGATCACGTCCTGCAGCATGCTGTTGAGGATGTAAGTAGTACGGCCATCGACGATGCGCTCGGCGACTGCCGGTGCTTGCGGCACAGCGGCGCTGCCAGGCGCTTCACCCGGAACCGGCGCTGCATTGACCGTGAATGCCTGAGTGGCGGGCGCAGCAATACCGTCGGTGGCCGCGCCGCCCTGCGGTACGGTCGGCGGGTTGGCGACGAACAGCGTGTCGCCATTGCGGCTTTCGATCTTGTCGATGATGTACGGGGTGATCTTGTAGCCGCCGTTGGCGAAGGTGCTCCAGCCGGTGGCGATCTCCATCGGCGTCAGGGTCGCGGTGCCCAGTGCCAGGGACAGGTTTGGCGGCAGGTCCTGCTTGTTGAAGCCGAAGCGGGTGATGTAGTCGATGGTCTTGCCTACGCCCATGGCTTGCAGCAGGCGGATCGAAACCAGGTTGCGCGATTTGTACAGCGCTTCACGCAAACGGATCGGGCCGAGGAAGGTGTTGGTGTCGTTCTTCGGACGCCAGACCTTGTCCAGGTACTCGTCGACGAACACGATCGGCGCGTCGTTGACCAGGCTGGCGGCGGTGTAGCCGTTATCCAGCGCGGCGCTGTAGACGAACGGCTTGAAGCTCGAGCCCGGCTGACGCTTGGCCTGCATCGCGCGGTTGTAGTTGCTCTGCTCGAAGGCGAAACCGCCGACCAGCGAACGGATCGCGCCGTTCTGCGGATCCAGCGACACCAGCGCGCCCTGGGCCTGCGGAATCTGGCTGAACTTCAGCGAATTGTTAGGCTGGCGCTGTACGCGCACCAGATCGCCGACCTGCGCCACATCCGATGGCTGGCGCGGTGCGGCGCCCATGCTGTTGGTATTGAGGAACGGACGGGCCCATTTCATGGTGTCCCACGCCACGTGCTCTTCACCGGTGCGGGTCAGCACCTGCAGGCCGTTCTTGTCGACCTGGGTGACAATGGCCGGTTCGAGGCTGCTGATGGTGCGCTGCTTGGTCAGTTCGGTGGCCCAGGCTTCACGGGTCTTGCCCGGCAGGCGGGATTCAGGACCACGGTAGCCGTGACGCTGGTCGTAGGTCATCAGGCCTTCGTGCAGCGCGGTGTTGGCCATTTCCTGAAGGTTGCTCGGCACCGTGGTGGTGACGCGGAAACCTTCGGTATAGGCGTCGCTGCCGTAGCGGCCGACCATTTCGGCGCGGGCCATTTCGGCGATGTACGGCGCGTTCACTTCCGGGGTCGGCACGTGATAGCTGGCATTCAGCGGTTCGTTGATCGCGGCGGTGTAGTCGGCTTCGGTGATCTTGCCGAGCTTGTACATGCGGCCGAGGATCCAGTCGCGACGCTCCTTGCTGCGCGCCGGGTTGGCCAGCGGGTTGAAGCGCGACGGGGCTTTCGGCAGGCCGGCGATCATCGCCATCTGCGCCAGGCTGACTTCGCGGATCGACTTGCCGTAATACACCTGCGCCGCCGCCTCGATGCCGTAGGCGCGGTTGCCCAGATAGATCTTGTTCACATACAGCTCAAGGATCTCGTCCTTGGTCAGCTGGCGTTCGATCTGCAGGGCCAGAAGGATTTCCGTGGTCTTGCGCGAGAAGCTGCGTTCGCTGGTCAGGAAGAAGTTCTTCGCCACCTGCATGGTGATGGTGCTGCCGCCGGACTGGATATGCCCGCTCTTGACCAGTTGGGTCGCGGCCCGCATCAGGCTGCTCGGATCGACGCCGTAGTGGTTGGCGAAGTTGTCGTCTTCAGCACTTAGTAACGCATTGATGAAATTGGGGGGAATGTCGGCGAAACGGATCGGTGTGCGGCGCATTTCGCCAAATTCTGCGATCAACTTGTTGTCGCTGCTGTACACCCGGAGCGGAATCTGCAACTGAATGCTTCTCAGCGCCTCCACAGATGGCAAACCCGGACTAAGGTAAAGAAACGCGCCGCTGAGACCTAAAAGCAGTCCGCAGAAAACGGCGACGATGGACCAACCGAAAAATTTCAGCAGACGAATCAAGGCTTTTGGACATCCACGGCAAAGAATGAATTGGGCGACAGGGTTCCGGGTAACACACAGAACGACCCGCGCCGGCAGTAAAAAGCGGAAAAAAACGCTGGGCATTATAAGCACTTTTCCGCTGGGGGCGTCATTTGCGCTTCTGTCAAGACGGGGCGAGGGAACGCAATGCGCATTACAGAGTCCGTAACTCACGGATAGTCATAGGGAATTGGTAGTGCTAGGACTCTTCAATAAAAAGGCCAATACGTTACTGGGGATCGACATCAGCTCCACTTCGGTGAAGCTGCTGGAGCTGAGCCGCCAAGGTGAGCGCTACCGGGTCGAGGCGTACGCGGTGGAGCCGTTGCCGGCGAGTGCCGTGGTCGAAAAGAATATCGCCGAGCTCGAAGGCGTCGGCCAGGCCCTGTCCCGAGTGCTGGTCAAGGCGCGCACCGGGTTGAAAACCGTGGCGGTGGCAGTGGCCGGCTCGGCGGTGATCACCAAGGTCATCGAGATGGACGCCGGGCTGTCCGACGACGAGCTGGAAAACCAGCTCAAGATCGAGGCCGATCAATACATTCCCTATCCGCTGGACGAGGTCGCCATCGACTTTGAAGTCCAGGGCGTTTCGCCGCGCAACCCCGAGCGGGTCAACGTGCTGCTGGCCGCCTGTCGCAAGGAAAACGTCGAAGTCCGCGAGGCGGCACTCGCCCTCGCCGGGCTGACCGCGCGAGTGGTGGATGTCGAAGCCTATGCACTGGAGCGCTCGTTCGGCCTGCTGGCCACCCAACTCGCCGCGTCCCAGGATCGGCTGACAGTGGCCGTGGTCGATATCGGCGCCACCATGACTACCCTCAGCGTCCTGCACAACGGCCGGATCATCTACACCCGCGAACAACTGTTCGGCGGTCGACAACTGACCGAGGAAATCCAGCGCCGTTATGGCCTGACCCTTGAGCAGGCGGGGCTCGCCAAGAAGCAGGGCGGCTTGCCGGACGACTACGTCAGCGAGGTGCTGCAACCGTTTCGCGAGGCGCTGGTACAGCAGGTGTCGCGCTCCCTGCAGTTCTTTTTCGCTTCCGGCCAGTACAACGCCGTTGACCATATTCTGCTGGCGGGCGGCACGGCGTCGGTGCCCGGGCTGGACCGGCTGATCGAGGAACGCCTGAATACCCCGACCCAGGTCGCCAACCCGTTTTCCGACATGGCCTTGAGCAGCAAGGTCAACGCCGGGGCCCTGGCGAGCGATGCGCCGGCCCTGATGATTGCCTGCGGGCTCGCGCTCAGGAGTTTCGACTGATGGCGCGGATCAACCTTTTACCCTGGCGCGAGGAGCGCCGCGAAGAGCGGCGCAAACGCTTCCTGCTGGCCTTGACCGGTGTGGTGGTCGGTTCGGTGGGGGCAGTGCTCATCGCCGATCAGATCATCAGTGCCGGCATTGCACGGCAGGTCGCGCGCAATGACTACATCGGCAGGCAGATCGCCGTGGTCGACGAGCGGATCAAACAGATCAGCGACCTCAAGGCCCATCGCCAGCAACTGGTGGAGCGCATGCGCATCATCCAGGACTTGCAGGGCAACCGGCAGATCAGCGGGCGGATCTTCGATCAGCTGGCGCGCACCTTGCCCGACGGGGTGTATTTCACCGACGTGAAAATGGTCGGCAAGACCCTGTCGATCAGCGGTGCGGCGGAGTCCAACAATCGGGTGTCCGACCTGATGCGCAACCTTGACGCTTCCGACTGGTTCGATGCGCCCAACCTCAATGAAGTGAAAGCCACCACCGCCGGGCAAGTGGATCAGGCCAACGTTTTTCAGCTGACGGTGCGCCAGACTCGACCCCGGCTCGAGGAGGGCGACCAATGAAGCCGTCCGAGTGGCTGGAAAGCCTGCGCAATGTCGATTTCAACGACCTGAACACCAGCAACATCGGTTCCTGGCCGCCAGCGGTAAAAGGTCTGGCCGGCGGGCTGTTGATGGTGCTGGTCCTGGCGCTTGGCTATAACTTTTTCATCAGCGACCTGGAGAGCCAGCTCGAGCTCAAGCGCGAAGAGGAAATTACCCTCAAGGAGCAGTTCGCAAGCAAGGCGCACATGGCGGCCAATCTCGAGCTGTACACCCAACAGATGAAGGAGATGGAAAACTCGTTCGGCGTGCTGTTGCGGCAACTGCCCAGTGACACCGAAGTGCCGGGGTTGCTGGAAGACATCACCCGCACCGGACTGGGCAGCGGTCTTGAATTCGAAGAGATCAAGCTGCTGCCGGAGGTCACCCAGCAGTTCTACATCGAACTGCCCATCCAGATCACCGTGACCGGTGCCTATCACGACCTCGCCACCTTCGTCAGTGGCGTGGCCGGGCTGCCGCGGATCGTCACCCTGCACGATTTCGAGCTGGCGCCGGCCAATCCCGAAGGCGGGCCGAAATTGCGCATGAGCATTCTCGCCAAGACCTACCGCTACAACGACAAGGGGCTGCAAAAATGAGCCCGATCCGTTTTATCGCCTTGTCGGCATTGTTATTGGTACTCAGTGGCTGTGGCGGCGATGACTTCAGCGACCTCGACGCCTACATGAATGAGGTGCGGCTGCGTCCGCCCGGCAAGATCGAACCGACCCCGACATTTCGCTCCTACCCGACGTTCACCTACAGCGCCGCCAACCTGCGCAGTCCGTTTTCGCGTCAGCTGCGGGTCGATCTGGCCGGGCAGAAACATGGCTCGCGTGACGTGAAACCCGATCCCAACCGGGTCAAGCAATACCTCGAAGGCTTCAACATCGAGCAGTTTGAAATGGTCGGCACGATTGCCAACGCCTCCGGCTCCTTCGCGCTGTTGCGTGGTGCGGGCGGAGTCCATCGGCTCAAGGTCGGTGATTACCTGGGCCGCAATGACGGGCGCATCATCGCGATCAGCGCTTCACAGGTCGATGTGGTGGAAATCGTTCCGGATGGCCAGGGCGCCTGGCTTGAGCGGCCGCGCACCATTCCTTTGAAAGAGCACTCATAAGTGGAAGTCGAACAATGAACAGGATTTTCTCCACCCTCGGTTTTTCGCTATGGATAGCGCTGCTTTCGCCGATGGTACAGGCAGCCAATCTGAAGGCGCTGGACGTCGCGGCACTGCCGGGCGACCGGGTCGAGCTGAAGCTGTCGTTCGACGGCCCGCCTCCGCAGCCCAAGGGCTACACCACCGATTCACCGGCGCGGATCGCCCTCGATCTGCCGGGTGTCGCCAGTCAACTGGCGAGCAAGACCCGTGACCTGGGCAGTGGCAATGCCCGCACAGCCACGGTGGTCGAGGCCAATAACCGGACGCGGCTGATCATCAGCCTGACGCAACTGGCGCCTTACGACACCCGGGTCGAAGGCAATACGGTGTTCGTGGTGGTCGGGCAGGGCAGCAAAGTCGCTGCACCGCGTACGGCGGCTCGTGCACCGCGCGCAGCACCTGCTGCGGCGCCGGTCCGCACGTATACGCCGACCGCCAGGGCCATTCGCGGCGTGGATTTCCAGCGTGGCACGGCGGGCGAGGGCAACGTGGTCATCGACTTGTCCGATCCGGCCATTGCCCCGGACATCCAGGAACACGACGGCAAGATCATCCTCAATTTTGCCCGTACCCAATTGCCCGAACCGCTGCGGGTGCGCCTCGACGTCAAGGATTTCGCCACCCCGGTGCAGTTCGTCAATGCCGGTGTCAGCGGAGATCGCGCGACGATCACCGTCGAGCCCAGCGGGACTTTCGACTATTCCACTTACCAGACCGACAACAAGCTGACCGTCAGCATCCGGCCTTTGACCGTCGATGACCTGCAAAAGCGCAACGCCGATCGCAACAGCTATAACGGCGAAAAGCTCTCTCTCAACTTCCAGGACATCGATGTGCGTTCGGTGCTGCAACTGATCGCCGACTTCACCAACCTCAACCTGGTGGCCAGCGACACGGTGCAGGGCGGCATTACCTTGCGCCTGCAGAACGTGCCGTGGGATCAGGCGCTGGATCTGGTGCTCAAGACCAAAGGCCTGGACAAGCGCAAGGTCGGCAACGTGTTGCTGGTGGCGCCGGCCGATGAAATCGCTGCCCGCGAACGGCAGGAATTGGAGTCGCAGAAGCAGATCGCCGAACTGGCGCCGCTGCGCCGCGAACTCCTGCAAGTGAACTACGCCAAGGCTGCGGACATCGCCAAGCTGTTCCAGTCAGTCACCAGTGCCGAGGCCAAGGTCGACGAGCGCGGTTCGATCACCGTCGATGAGCGGACCAACAACATCATTGCCTACCAGACTCAGGATCGCCTCGACGAGCTGCGGCGGATCGTGGCGCAGCTGGATATTCCGGTGCGCCAGGTGATGATCGAGGCGCGGATCGTCGAGGCCAACGTCGATTACGACAAGAGTCTGGGTGTGCGCTGGGGTGGTTCCATCCAGAACAAGGGCAACTGGAACACTTCCGGGGTCAGCAACGGCTCTTCGACCACCATCGGTACGCCGGGCAGCACCAGCACCAACTCGCCGTTCGTCGACATGGGCACGGTCAACAACACCTCCGGAATCGGCATCGCGTTCATCACCGACAACGTCTTGCTCGACCTTGAGCTGACCGCGATGGAGAAGACCGGCAACGGCGAAATCGTCTCGCAGCCCAAGGTGGTCACCTCCGACAAGGAAACCGCGAAGATCCTCAAGGGCACCGAGATCCCGTACCAGGAGGCCAGCTCCAGCGGCGCTACGTCGGTGTCCTTCAAGGAGGCGTCGCTTTCGCTGGAGGTGACGCCGCAGATCACCCCGGACAACCGCATCATCATGGAGGTGAAAGTCACCAAGGATGAACCGGACTACCTGAACAAAGTGCAGGACGTACCGCCGATCAAGAAGAACGAGGTCAATGCCAAGGTACTGGTGAACGACGGCGAGACCATCGTGATTGGCGGGGTTTTCTCAAATACTCAAAGCAAGGTTGTAGATAAGGTGCCATTTCTTGGCGATGTGCCGTATCTTGGCCGCCTTTTCCGGCGTGATGTGGTTTCGGAGAAAAAATCCGAGCTGCTGGTATTTCTCACTCCGCGTATCATGAATAACCAGGCGATTGCTGTGAGTCGTTGATTCTGTGCGAAATTTGATTCTTGTAGGACCGATGGGGGCTGGAAAAAGCACCATCGGCCGATTACTGGCCAAAGAGCTGCGCCTGCCGTTCAAGGATTCCGACAAGGAAATTGAACTGCGTACGGGCGCCAATATCCCGTGGATCTTCGACAAGGAAGGCGAGCCCGGCTTTCGTGACCGTGAGCAGGCGATGATCGCCGAGCTGTGCGCGTTCGACGGCGTGGTCCTGGCGACCGGCGGCGGCGCGGTGATGCGCGATGCCAACCGTAAAGCCCTGCACGAGGGCGGGCGGGTGGTCTATCTGCACGCCTCCGTCGAGCAGCAGGTCGGCCGAACGTCACGCGACCGCAACCGGCCGCTGCTGCGCACGGCCAATCCCGAGAAAACCCTGCGTGACCTGCTGGCGATCCGTGATCCGCTCTATCGGGAAATCGCCGATCTGGTGGTGGAAACCGACGAGCGGCCACCGCGCATGGTCGTACTCGACATTCTCGACCGTCTGGCGCAGCTTCCGCCCCGTTAAAGCATCGCCCGAAATGCGCTATCCTCGGCGTCCTGTCACAACCCGTCGAGGTTGTGGCGGATGGCGTGCGAGCGGCGTCATACCCGCTATAGGCCGCAGACAACCAATAATTCAGGGCAGGACGCCTGCTTCCATCTTCACTGTGGGGACACATGCAGACACTCAAGGTCGACCTAGGCGAGCGCAGCTACCCGATTCACATTGGCGAAGGATTACTGGACCAGCCTGAGCTGCTGGCCCCGCATATCCACGGTCGGCAAGTGGCAATCATCTCCAACGAGACTGTTGCGCCGCTCTATCTCGAACGTCTGACCCGCAGCCTGGCGCAGTTTTCGGTGGTTTCCGTGGTGTTGCCCGACGGCGAAGCCTTCAAGAACTGGGAAACCCTGCAACTGATCTTCGACGGCTTGCTGACCGCCCGTCACGACCGCCGCACCACGGTGATCGCCCTCGGTGGCGGCGTGATCGGCGACATGGCCGGTTTCGCGGCCGCCTGCTATCAGCGCGGCGTCGATTTCATCCAGATTCCTACCACGCTGCTGTCCCAGGTCGATTCGTCGGTGGGCGGCAAGACCGGCATCAACCATCCGCTGGGCAAGAACATGGTCGGCGCGTTCTATCAGCCGAACGTGGTGCTGATCGATACCGCGTCCCTGAAAACCCTGCCAGCGCGCGAGCTGTCGGCGGGCCTGGCGGAGGTCATCAAGTACGGTCTGATCTGCGACGAGCCGTTCCTGACCTGGCTCGAAGACAATGTCGACGCCCTGCGTGCGCTGGATCAAACGGCCCTGACATACGCTATCGAGCGTTCCTGCGCCGCCAAGGCCGCGGTGGTCGGCGCCGACGAGAAAGAAACCGGTGTACGGGCCACCCTCAATCTCGGCCACACCTTTGGCCACGCCATCGAAACCCACATGGGCTATGGTGTCTGGTTGCATGGCGAAGCGGTTGCTGCTGGTACCGTGATGGCGCTGGAAATGTCCGCGCGCCTGGGCTGGATCAGCGAGCAGGAGCGCGATCGCGGCATCCGCCTGTTCCAGCGTGCCGGTCTGCCGGTGATTCCGCCGGAAGAGATGACCGAAGCCGATTTTCTTGAACACATGGCAATTGACAAAAAAGTGATCGACGGTCGCTTGCGCCTGGTGCTGCTGCGCCGGATGGGCGAAGCGGTGGTGACCGACGATTATCCGAAAGAGGTTCTACAGGCCACGCTGGGAGCGGACTACCGCGCTCTGGCTCAGCTTAAAGGTTAATAAGATTCCGATGACTAGTTTGCATGCCGACGAGGCGTTCCTCGGCCATTTCCAGTTAAGTCACGACCCTTTCGCGCCGCGGGTGCCGGGCTTCAAATTCTTCCCGGCCCAGCGCAAACCGGTGCTGGGTCAACTGCATCATCTGGCGCGTTACAGCCAGTTGCTGCTGGTGGTCACCGGCCCGCAGGGCAGCGGCAAGACCCTGCTGCGTCAGGCACTGGTTGCCAGCACCAACAAACAATCGGTGCAGAGCGTTGTTGTCTCCGCCCGTGGCGCCGGCGATGCAGCCGGTGTGCTGCGTCAGGTGGCGCAGGCGCTGGACGTGGCCCAGGCCGAGGTCGGGGCGATCCTCGATCAGGTTGTGCAACTCGCGCTGACCGGTCAGGAAGTCTATCTGCTGGTGGACGATGCCGAGCAGCTCGGCGAGTCCGCGCTTGAAGCCCTGATGGCGCTGGGCGCCGGCGCGCCGGAAGGCCGTCCGCATGTGTTCCTGTTCGGTGAGTCGTCGCTGATCGCGCAGCTTGAGGGCTTGCACCTTGAGGAAGAGCGCTTCCACGTCATCGAACTACAGCCGTACACCGAAGAAGAAACTCGCGAGTATCTCGACCAGCGGCTCGAAGGCGCCGGCCGGGGTGTCGAACTTTTCACCGCGGATCAGATCTCTGATATTCACGAAAGCTCCGAGGGTTGGCCGGGCAATATCAACCAGGTCGCTCGCGATGCTCTGATCGAAGTCATGATTGCCAGCCGCTCTGCGGTCAAGCGTCCAAGTATGGGGTTCAACATGCCGAAGAAACACGTATTGGCGATTTCCGCCGTCGTTGTGGTCGCGGTCGCCGCCGCCTGGCTGATGCCGGGTCGCAACAAGGCACCGACCACCGGTGCGCCGGCCAACGAGCAGGCGCAACTGCCATTGGGCCAGGGCACGCCGCAGGCGGGTGGCGCGCCGTCCGTCGAATTCAACGGCAATACCCAGCCGATGCCGCTGCCGCTGGTCGGCAATTCCCAACCGGTAATGCGCGGTCCGCTGGCTGAAGCCGCGGGTGGTATCACTGAAGGCGACGATGGCGTGCCGGTCGAAGGCTCCAGTAACACGCCACCGACCGTGACCACCACCGCGCCACCTGCGGGCGTTCAGGCCGGCCCTGCGCCGACCCCGGTTCCGGTTCCAGTCCCGGCAGCCAAGCCGACGCCGGCACCGACCCAGGTCGCGACCGCCAAGCCTGCTCCGGCCGCTCCAGTGGCCAAACCGGCTCCGGCGCCTGCCAAGCCTGTTGCCGCCGCGAAACCTGCCGAGAAGCCGGTCACCGTCGCCAAGGCTGCCGGTGGCAGCTGGTACGCCGGTCAGCCGACCAGCAATTACGTGGTGCAGATCCTCGGCACCAGCTCCGAAGCGACCGCGCAAAGCTTCGTCAAGGAGCAGGGCGGCGAGTACCGTTATTTCAAGAAAGTCCTCAACGGCAAGCCTCTCTACGTGATCACCTACGGCAACTTCGCCAATCGTGATGCAGCCGTTTCTGCCATCAAGGCCTTGCCAGCGAAGGTTCAGGCTGGTAAACCTTGGCCTCGCACTGTCGCCAGCGTCCAACAGGAACTGGCAACAACTCGCTGAAGATTCGGCGGCCTTACCCAGGCCGCCTCTCCAAGCACCTCAAAATCTCTACAAGTGCGCGCCGTCTCTACAGACCGCGTGCCTTGTGGTGTCTGCGTCACAGTAGTCTTTGAGTCGTTGCGGTCAAAATTAAAAAAGTTTTGACTAGCACAGCAGATCGCTTTAAACCTTTCACAAATGCGACATGAATTTGCGACATTTCGTCGTCAAATTTGTGAGCCTCTGTGTCGCTGTGTACAATGACCACCCTTTTGCCCCCGCTAAGCCGGCGTACGTTCGGCGCGAGATGCAAGTGGTTGAATTGAAAAGAAATTTGCCTCGAAAAGAGGCAGCCTGGTGAGAAAGTGTCTATGAAAGCAGGTCTGTACCAACCAGATGAATTCAAGGATAACTGCGGTTTCGGCCTGATAGCCCATATGCAGGGCGAACCCAGTCATACCCTTTTGCAAACGGCCATCGAGGCCCTGACCTGCATGACCCACCGCGGTGGGATTAATGCCGACGGCAAGACCGGTGACGGTTGCGGTCTGCTGATTCAAAAGCCCGACGCGTTCCTGCGTGCCATTGCCCAGGAAACCTTCAGCGTCGAGCTGCCCAAGCAATATGCCGTGGGCATGGTCTTCTTCAATCAGGATCCGGCCAAGGCCGAAGCCGCTCGCGAGAACATGAACCGCGAGATCCTGGCCGAAGGCCTGCAACTGATCGGCTGGCGCAAAGTGCCGATCGACACCAGCGTCCTCGGCCGCCTGGCCCTTGAGCGCCTGCCGCAGATCGAGCAGGTGTACATCGGCGGCGAAGGCCTGAGCGATCAGGACATGGCGGTCAAGCTGTTCAGCGCCCGTCGTCGTTCGTCGGTGGCCAACGCCGCCGACACCGACCACTACATCTGCAGCTTTTCCCACAAGACCATCATCTATAAAGGCCTGATGATGCCGGCCGACCTGGCCGCGTTCTATCCCGACCTGGGTGACCAGCGCCTGCAAACCGCAATCTGCGTGTTCCACCAGCGCTTCTCCACCAACACCCTGCCGAAATGGCCGCTCGCCCAGCCATTCCGCTTCCTCGCCCACAACGGCGAGATCAACACCATCACCGGTAACCGCAACTGGGCCCAGGCCCGTCGCACCAAGTTCACCAACGATCTGATGGATCTGGAAGAACTCGGCCCGCTGGTCAACCGTGTCGGTTCCGACTCCTCGAGCATGGACAACATGCTGGAGCTGATGGTCACCGGCGGCATCGACCTGTTCCGTGGCGTGCGGATGATCATTCCGCCAGCGTGGCAGAACGTCGAAACCATGGACCCGGATCTGCGTGCGTTCTACGAGTACAACTCGATGCACATGGAGCCGTGGGACGGCCCGGCCGGCGTGGTAATGACCGACGGTCGCTACGCGGTGTGCCTGCTCGACCGTAACGGTCTGCGCCCGGCGCGCTGGGTCACCACCACCAACGGTTTCATCACCCTCGCGTCGGAAATCGGAGTGTGGGACTACAAGCCTGAAGACGTGATTGCCAAAGGCCGTGTCGGCCCGGGCCAGATCTTCGCCGTGGACACCGAAACCGGGCAGATCCTCGACACCGACGCGATCGACAACCGTCTGAAATCCCGTCATCCGTACAAGCAATGGCTGCGCAAGAATGCCCTGCGCATCCAGGCGACCATGGAAGACAACGACCACGGTTCGGCTTTCTACGACGTCGATCAGCTCAAGCAATACATGAAGATGTATCAGGTCACGTTCGAAGAGCGCGATCAGGTACTGCGTCCGCTCGGCGAACAAGGCTACGAAGCCGTCGGCTCGATGGGCGACGACACGCCGATGGCCGTGCTGTCCCAGCGCGTGCGCACGCCGTACGACTATTTCCGTCAGCAGTTCGCCCAGGTGACCAACCCGCCGATCGACCCGCTGCGTGAAGCGATCGTGATGTCGCTGGAGATCTGCCTCGGTGCCGAGCGCAACATCTTCCAGGAGTCGCCGGAGCACGCTTCGCGTGTGATCCTCAGCTCGCCGGTCATTTCCCCGGCCAAGTGGCGCTCGCTGATGAACCTCGACCGCCCGGGTTTCGAGCGGCAGATCATCGACCTCAACTACGACGAAAGCGTCGGCCTCGAAGCGGCGATCCGCAATGTCGCCGATCAGGCTGAAGAAGCCGTGCGTGCCGGTCGTACCCAGATCGTTCTGAGCGACCGCCATATCGCCCCGGGCAAACTGCCGATCCACGCCTCGCTGGCCACCGGCGCGGTGCACCACCGCCTGACCGAAAAAGGCCTGCGTTGCGACTCCAACATCCTGGTTGAAACCGCCACTGCCCGCGATCCGCACCACTTCGCGGTGCTGATCGGCTTCGGTGCGTCGGCGGTCTATCCGTTCCTGGCCTACGAAGTGCTGGGCGACCTGATCCGTACCGGTGAAGTCCTGGGCGACCTCTACGAGGTGTTCAAGAACTACCGCAAAGGCATCACCAAAGGCCTGTTGAAGATCCTGTCGAAGATGGGCATCTCGACCATCGCGTCCTATCGCGGTGCTCAGCTGTTCGAAGCCATCGGTCTGTCCGAGGAAGTCTGCGAGCTGAGCTTCCGTGGCGTGCCGAGCCGCATCAAGGGTGCGCGTTTCGTCGACATCGAAGCCGAACAGAAAGCACTCGCCACCGAAGCCTGGAGTCCGCGCAAGCCGATCCAGCAGGGCGGTCTGCTGAAGTTCGTCCACGGTGGCGAATACCACGCGTACAACCCGGACGTGGTCAACACCCTGCAAGCCGCCGTGCAGCAGGGCGACTACGCCAAGTTCAAGGAATACACCTCGCTGGTGGACAACCGTCCGGTGTCGATGATCCGCGACCTGTTCAAGGTCAAGACCCTCGACACGCCGCTGGACATCAGTGAAGTCGAGCCGCTGGAATCGGTACTCAAGCGCTTCGACTCCGCCGGTATCTCGCTGGGCGCCCTGTCGCCGGAAGCTCACGAAGCCCTGGCCGAAGCCATGAACCGCCTCGGTGCGCGTTCCAACTCCGGCGAAGGCGGCGAAGACCCGGCGCGCTACGGCACCATCAAGAGCTCGAAAATCAAGCAGGTCGCGACCGGCCGTTTCGGGGTGACCCCGGAATACCTGGTCAACGCCGAAGTGCTGCAGATCAAGGTCGCTCAGGGCGCCAAACCGGGCGAGGGCGGGCAACTGCCGGGCGGTAAAGTGAACGGGCTGATCGCCAAACTGCGTTACGCAGTACCGGGCGTGACCCTGATTTCGCCACCGCCGCACCACGACATCTACTCGATCGAAGACTTGTCGCAGCTGATCTTTGACCTGAAACAGGTCAACCCGAAGGCGCTGGTCTCGGTGAAACTCGTGGCTGAAGCAGGCGTCGGCACCATCGCCGCCGGTGTGGCCAAGGCCTATGCGGACTTGATCACTATCTCCGGCTACGACGGCGGCACCGGTGCTTCGCCGCTGACCTCGATCAAATACGCTGGTGCGCCGTGGGAACTCGGCCTCGCCGAAACCCACCAGACTCTGCGCGGCAACGACCTGCGCGGCAAGGTCCGGGTCCAGACCGACGGCGGCCTGAAAACCGGCCTCGACGTGATCAAGGCAGCCATCCTCGGCGCCGAAAGCTTCGGCTTCGGCACTGCACCGATGATCGCGCTGGGCTGCAAATACCTGCGTATCTGCCACCTGAACAACTGCGCCACCGGCGTTGCGACTCAGAACGAGAAGCTGCGCAAGGATCACTACATCGGCACCGTCGACATGGTGGTGAACTTCTTCACCTACGTCGCCGAAGAAACCCGTGAGTGGCTGGCGAAGCTGGGCGTGCGTTCCCTCGAAGAGCTGATCGGCCGTACCGATCTGCTGGAAATCCTCGAAGGCCAGACTGCCAAGCAACATCACCTGGATCTGACCCCGCTGCTGGGCAGCGATCACATCCCGGCGGACAAACCGCAGTTCTGCGGCGTCGAGCGCAACCCGCCATTCGACCAGGGCCTGCTGGCCGAGAAAATGGTCGAGATGGCAACGTCGGCGATCAACGACCTCAGCGGCGCCGAGTTCGATCTGGACATCTGCAACTGCGACCGTTCGATCGGCGCACGGATCTCCGGCGAAATCGCGCGCAAGCACGGCAACCAGGGCATGGCGAAAGCGCCAATCACCTTCCGCTTCAAGGGCACTGCCGGTCAGAGCTTCGGCGTGTGGAACGCCGGCGGTCTGAACATGTACCTGGAAGGCGATGCCAACGACTACGTCGGCAAAGGCATGACCGGTGGCAAGCTGACCATCGTGCCGCCGAAGGGCAGCGTTTATAAGACTCAGGAAAGCGCCATCATCGGCAACACCTGCCTGTACGGCGCCACGGGCGGCAAGCTGTTCGCCGCCGGCACCGCAGGCGAGCGTTTCGCCGTGCGCAACTCCGGTGCCCACACGGTCGTGGAAGGCACTGGCGATCACTGCTGCGAGTACATGACCGGTGGTTTCGTCTGCGTTCTGGGCAAGACCGGTTACAACTTCGGCTCTGGCATGACCGGTGGTTTCGCCTACGTGCTCGATCAGGACAACACCTTCGTTGACCGGGTCAACCACGAACTGGTGGAAATCCAGCGGATCAGCGGCGAGGCGATGGAAGCCTATCGCAGCCACCTGCAGAACGTGCTGAACGAGTACGTCGCGGAAACCGACAGCGAGTGGGGTCGTGAACTCGCCGAGAACCTCGATGACTACCTGCGTCGTTTCTGGCTGGTCAAGCCGAAGGCTGCCAACCTGAAGTCGTTGCTTTCCAGCACCCGTGCCAACCCGCAGTGATATGCGCCTGAAGAGTTTGATGAGGTTTTAACAATGGCTGAACGTCTGAATAACGACTTCCAGTTCATCGATGTCGGGCGCAAGGATCCGAAGAAGAAACTGTTGCGTCAACGCAAGAAAGAGTTCGTGGAAATCTACGAACCGTTCAAACCCCAGCAGTCGGCCGACCAGGCCCATCGCTGCCTGGGTTGCGGCAACCCGTATTGCGAATGGAAGTGCCCGGTGCACAACTTCATTCCGAACTGGCTGAAGCTGGTGGCCGAGGGCAACATCCTCCAGGCCGCCGAGCTGTCGCACCAGACCAACACCCTGCCGGAAGTCTGCGGCCGGGTGTGCCCGCAGGATCGTCTGTGCGAGGGTGCCTGCACCCTTAACGACGGTTTCGGCGCGGTGACCATCGGTTCGGTCGAGAAGTACATCACCGACACCGCGTTCGCCATGGGCTGGCGCCCGGACATGTCCAAGGTCAAACCGACCGGCAAGCGTGTCGCGATCATTGGTGCAGGCCCGGCGGGCCTTGGTTGTGCCGACGTGCTGGTGCGTGGTGGCGTGACGCCGGTGGTGTTCGACAAGAACCCGGAAATCGGCGGTCTGCTGACCTTCGGCATCCCCGAGTTCAAGCTCGAGAAGACCGTGCTGAGCAATCGCCGCGAGGTCTTCACCGGCATGGGCATCGAGTTCCGCCTCAACACCGAGGTCGGCAAGGACGTGACCATGGAGCAACTGCTCGCCGAATATGATGCCGTGTTCATGGGCATGGGTACCTACACCTACATGAAGGGCGGTTTTGCCGGTGAGGACCTGCCGGGCGTTTACGACGCGCTGGACTTCCTGATCGCCAACGTCAACCGCAACCTGGGCTTTGAAAAGTCGCCGGAAGATTTCGTCGACATGAAAGGCAAGAAGGTCGTGGTGCTGGGCGGCGGCGACACGGCGATGGACTGCAACCGCACATCGATCCGCCAGGGCGCCAAGTCGGTGACCTGCGCTTATCGTCGTGACGAAGCGAACATGCCCGGCTCGCGCAAAGAGGTGAAGAACGCCAAGGAAGAAGGCGTGAAATTCCTCTACAACCGCCAGCCGATCGCCATCGTCGGCGAAGACAAGGTCGAAGGCGTGAAAGTGGTCGAGACCCGTCTCGGCGAGCCGGATGCCCGTGGCCGTCGCAGCCCAGAGCCGATCCCGGGTTCCGAAGAGATCATCCCGGCTGACGCCGTGGTCATCGCGTTCGGTTTCCGCCCGAGCCCGGCGCCGTGGTTCGAACAGTTCGAAATCCAGACCGACAGCCAGGGCCGCGTCGTTGCGCCCGAGCAAGGTCAGTACAAGCACCAGACCAGCAACCCGAAAATCTTCGCTGGTGGCGACATGGTGCGCGGTTCCGACCTGGTGGTGACGGCGATCTTCGAAGGTCGCAATGCGGCTGAAGGGATCCTGGATTACCTGGGCGTCTAAACCCGGTTCGAAACTGCACCGCAATACCTGTGGGAGCTGGCTCGCCAGCGATAGCATCACCTTGGTCGAACTGGACAACCGAGGTGTCTGCATCGCTGGCAAGCCAGCTCCCACAGTGTTTTGTGGTGCTGATAACTCTGTATTCCAGCGCGACAAATTGACCCGATAGACAAAAGGCTGACCTGCATCCGTGCCTTTTGCGTCGCGCTCTGAGAAAATGCCCGCACTTTTTTTCCGGATGCCGACATGACTGCCCTGAAGAACGACCGTTTCCTCCGCGCCCTGCTCAAGCAACCCGTAGACGTCACCCCTGTGTGGATGATGCGCCAGGCCGGCCGCTACCTGCCGGAATACCGCGCCAGCCGCGCCCAGGCCGGTGATTTCATGAGCCTGTGCATGAATCCGGAATTCGCCTGCGAAGTCACGCTGCAACCGCTCGACCGCTATCCGCAACTGGATGCGGCGATCCTGTTCTCCGACATCCTCACCATTCCCGATGCCATGGGCCAGGGCCTGTACTTCGAGACCGGTGAAGGTCCGCGCTTCAAGAAAGTCGTCAGCACCCTGGCCGACATCGAAGCCCTGCCGATCCCGGATCCGCACAAAGACCTCGGCTACGTGATGGACGCGGTCAGCACCATCCGCCGCGAACTGAACGGCCGTGTACCGCTGATCGGTTTCTCCGGCAGCCCGTGGACCCTCGCTACCTACATGGTCGAAGGCGGTTCGTCGAAAGACTTCCGCAAGACCAAGGCGATGCTCTACGACAACCCGCAAGCCATGCACCTGCTGCTGGACAAGCTGGCGCAGTCGGTGACTTCGTACTTGAACGGCCAGATCCAGGCCGGCGCGCAAGCGGTGCAGATCTTCGATACCTGGGGCGGCAACCTGTCGGCGGCGGCGTATCAGGAATTCTCCCTGGCCTACATGAAGAAAATCGTCAGCGGCCTGATCCGCGAGCACGACGGTCGCAAAGTGCCGGTGATCCTGTTCACCAAGAACGGCGGCCTGTGGCTGGAAAGCATCGCCGACGCCGGCGCCGACGCGTTGGGCCTGGACTGGACCTGCGACATCGGCAACGCCCGCGCCCGCGTCGGCGACAAGGTTGCCCTGCAAGGCAACATGGACCCGACCGTGCTCTACGCCAAGCCGGAAGCGATCCGCACCGAAGTCGGGCGCATCCTCGCCAGCTACGGCAAGGGCAGCGGCCACGTGTTCAACCTCGGCCACGGCATCACGCCGGAAGTCGACCCGGAACACGCCGGCGCGTTCCTGCGTGCGGTGCATGAGTTGTCGGCGCAGTATCACGAGTGATCACGCTTCAATAAAAAACGCCCGGCTTATGCCGGGCGTTTTTGTTTGCGATGGGTTTAGCGTCCGAGGAGCTGTTCGGCGTAGCGGGCGATGATGTGGTCGAAGGCTTTTTGATTGGGAATCGCGGTATTTCTGATCGCCGTCACCAACCTCTCAAGCTCTTCCTCGCTGACTTGCATGACGAACTCATCATCGAAGAGGCGACGGATTGTGTCCTGCCGTCGATTTTTGAGGTAGGCGATGTCTAGCGCCAATACCTCGATCATCTTTGTGGCGGGAAGGTCGTCAGAATCTTTTGGCTGGATTTCGCCGGTTCGCAGATATCGGAAGCGCTGTTCACAGTTCTCGTCGGTGGGAGAAATGTTTTGGTTTTCGTCGAACCAGTTGCCCTTCTTATGGCCGCAGTGCAACGGATTGCCGGGCTTGGTTTCTCGCAGGCAGGAGGCATGAAGGTTGTGAAACTCCAACGCCAGCTCTTCGAAATGCTCTTGAGGTCTGAAGTGCTCGATATGGCTGGTCGAGGCATCTATTTCCCGGCCGCAATAACAGCAGAAAAAGCCTTGCTCCTTAAGCAGGGCATTATGCAAATCCCGTTTTTGCGGGTTTTGTAGCGTTGGGTAAGTTGGGCTCCACTCGTCGTTCGCCGAGTTTTTCCAATCTGTAAATGAAGCGGGTTCAGTTCCTTTGAGCACTCGCTTCATTTGCCGAGAATCTCCTTGCGCCTGATCAGTGCTTCGGCGCCGGCGAATTCCGGTAGGTCGGGGGCTTTCTTTTTCAGCGCCTCAAGTTGTGATTTTGCCTTTTCGAGGTCGTTGTCTTCCAACGTGGAAAAAAGCTCGGACAGCAGATCTTCGATTTCTGGTTCGCGCTGCGTAACGCCCATCACCTCTTCAAGTACGCTGCTGGAGTCCAGACCGTAGGTGACCCGCGGATGAGTAGGATCCCCGTTGTGCAACACGATGACTTCCTCGGGTTTCAGGCTGCCGATGATTTGTGGGGAATGGCTTGCAGCGATGAACTGGACTTTGGGAAAAGCCTGTCTCAATGCAGGCACGATGCTGCGTTGCCAGGCCGGGTGAAGGTGGATATCCAGTTCGTCGATGATGACCACGCCTGAGGTGTTCTTCAGGACGTCTTTGCCCATGTGGGGATTGAGGATGCACATGCGGCGGGCGATATCGGCGAACAATGCAATCATCCCGCGTTGACCATCGCTAAGCTCATTGAAGGGAATGGTTTTTCCATCCAGGTCGATCAACAAGCTTTGCAGCCGGAGGTCATAGCGCAAATTTTGTGCGTGGGGAATAGCGCGCTCGATCGCAGTGTTTACCCAGTAAAGTTCGTCGTCGAACTCAAGTGACTGGGTGTTGGAATCAAGAAGGTTCTGCATCCGCTCCAGCGTTCTGCCGATTAACCAGCTTTCAAATTCTCTGAGATCCGCAACTGCATCGAACCAGTTAACGTAGGCATCGAAGCGCGAGACGCGTTGTTTCGCGGCGAACTCAGCAGATACTCCGCCCCCTTGCCAGCGGCGATTGGAGCGGTAGAAAGCAAGCACAGGCAAATCGACCGGAATGGCCAGGTTGATTTTCTGTTTTAGTTTGTCTATCTCGGCATCGAATACTGAATCTACAAGATGGGGCAAGTCTTCTGCATCTCGTTTCAGGACCCAGTCTGTAGCTCCGAAGAAACTGCCTATGCCATGTACCAGTAATGGGAACTTGCGCTCAAAGCGGCTTCTGTTTTCAAAACGATCTATGACAAAGCGAATGTCTTCATTTTTTATAGAGGTCTGACTTGGCTTCATGGCATTGCCGAGTTCGATGAACGAAACGGCAACCGCCTGCAACAACGAACTCTTCCCGCTCCCATTAACCCCCACCACCAGATTGAACCCTGGCTGAAAGTCGAAAGTGGCATCTTCGTAGCAACGAAAATTCTTAATGTGGAGACGGTCCAGGCGCATTCTGGCTTCCTTTACCAAAGCAGGCGAATGCCGTCAGTGTACCTTGGCCCGTGATTACCGCTAGGGCGCAGTTGTGGCTAAACCTTTTCGCCACCACCCAGCGGCGGCAGCTTCGCCAGCTTCAACGCCACCAACAGCGCCACCAGCAACAGCGCGCCGATAAACAGGCCGATCCCGTTCCATCCCGCCATGTGCCAGAACACCCCGCCCGCCGTCCCGGCGATACTCGAGCCGGCGTAATAGCTGAACAGGTACAACGACGACGCCTGGCCCTTGGCTTTGAGCGCCCGACGGCCGATCCAGCTGCTGGCCACCGAGTGCGCGCCGAAGAAGCCGAAGGTGAAGATCAGCATGCCAATGATCACCAGCGGCAGCGGTGTGAACATCGTCAGGGCGAGGCCGGCGAACATCAGCGCGATGGTGGCCCACAGCACTTTACGACGCCCCAGCTTATCGGCCAGCGAACCGATTTTCGCCGAGCTGTAGATGCCCGACAGGTAGACCACCGACAACAGCCCCACGAACACTTGATCCATGTGGTACGGCTCGGCCAGCAGGCGGTAGCCGATGTAGTTGAACAGGGTGACGAACGCGCCCATCAGCACGAACGCTTCGAGGAACAGCAGCGGCAGGCCGGCATCGCGAAAGTGCATGGTGAAGCCGTCGAGCAGGCTGCGCGGGTGCAGCGAGCGGGAGCGGAAGTTGCGTGATTCGGGCAGGATTTTCCAGAACACCGCTGCCGCGATCAGCGCCAGACCGCCGATCACCATCATCGCCGTGTGCCAGCTGACGAAGTCGATCAGTACGCCGGTGATCAACCGTCCGCTCATGCCGCCAATCGCATTGCCGCCGATGTACAGACCCATCGCCAGACCGATGTGCTGCGGATGGATTTCCTCGCTCAGGTACGTCATTGCTACCGCCGCCAGGCCGCTCAGTGACAGCCCGATCAGCGCGCGCATGATCAATACGCCGTGCCAACTGGGCATCATCGAACTGGCGATGGTGCACAGCGCCGCGGCAAACAGCGCGGCGACCATCACTGGTTTGCGCCCGATCCGATCAGAAATCGGGCCGGTGATCAGCAGCCCGAAGGCCAGCATACCGGTGGCCACCGACAGGATCAGGCTGCTCTGCGCCGCGTTGATCGAATATTCGTGGGACAGCAGCGGCATCATCGGCTGAACGCAGTACAGCAGGGCGAAGGTGGCGAAGCCGCCGCTGAACAGCGCGAGCACCGTGCGCATGAACGCGGGCGTTCCTTTCTCGATGTAGATCTCTTGCAGTTCGGTCAGTACATCGTCCGCCGCAGCGGGCGGGACTTCATGGGCCAGTGGAGCGACGGCGGTTTTCACATCAGACCTCGGAGGGCGCGGGCAGGCAGGCAATGAAAAAATCATATAGCTGGCTAATGTTTCTATCCAATATATTGTTCGACCTGTTTGATAGCTTTTACGACCTAATGGGGTGTCCATGGAATTGCGTCATCTGCGCTACTTCATCGCCGTCGCCGAAGAACTGCACTTCGGCCGCGCCGCACAGGTGCTGGGCATCTCCCAGCCACCGCTGAGCCAGCAGATCCAGGCGCTGGAACAGGAAGTCGGTGCACGGCTTTTCGAGCGTACCAATCGTCGGGTCGAGCTCAGCGAGGCCGGGCGACTGTTTCTGGAGGAAGCGCGGCTGGTGCTGGCTCAGGTCGACAAAGCGGCGGACGTGGCGCGACGTGCGCAACTCGGCGAGCTGGGTGAACTGAAGATCGGCTTCACCTCGTCGGCGCCGTTCAACTCAACCATTCCCCAAGCGATTTTTTCCTTCCGCCAGCGCTTCCCGGCGGTGCATCTGAACCTGCGGGAGATGAGCAGCACCATGGTGGCCGACGCGTTGGTGGACGAGTCGATCGAGGTCGGCATCATGCGGCCGCTGGGTTTGCCGGATTCGCTCAGCGTGGTCGAACTGATGCGCGAGCCGCTGGTGGCCGTGCTCAGCTCCAAACATCCGCTGGCGCAGGGCTCTGAAGAGGGGCTGTTTCTCTCGGCGCTGGCTCTGGAGCCGTTCGTGTTCTTCCCGCGCAGCTATGGCAGCGGTCTCTATTCGCAGTTGATCAGTCTGGCCCGTGACGCCGGTTTCAGCCCGCACTTCGCCCAGGAGGCTGGTGAGGCCATGACCATCATCGGTCTGGTGGCAGCCGGTCTGGGTGTGTCAGTGATGCCGGCGTCGTATCAGCGGATGCGCATCGACGGCGTGGTCTATCGCCCGCTGCTCGATCCCGAGGCCGTAACGGCGGTGTGGCTGGTGCAGCGCAAGGACCAGAAATCGCCGATGGCCAAGGCGTTTGTCGAATTGCTCACGCGTAAGGTCGAAGCCGGTTGATCAGGGCAGCCGCACCAGATCACCCTTCAACGCCACCCGCGTGACAAAGATGCCGGCCCGACATTCGTAAGTGTTCAGATCCTTGCGCACATGCTGGTCGTAGTAGCTGACGATATTGGTCACCGCATTCGCCCCGACGCGTTTTGCCTCGGCCTGCAACGCAATCAGATTCGACTGCAACACCCACTCGCAGGAGTCGTGATCGCTCTTGTTGAAACCGTTGGTCTTCAAGTCACTGACTACCCCGCGCTGCAACAACCGCTGAGTGCCCTGAGGCCCGTTGCCGACCAGATAAAACTTCACACTGCCATCCAGCCGCCCGGCCCGCGTTGCATCCGACACGACTGTTTCGAACGGCATGTACATCAGGTTGGTGGCGTGGCTGGCGCTGGGCAGCAGGCTGAAAAGGGTGGCGGTGATCAGGGCTTTCGCTTGCATGGTTGTCTCCTTGACGGTGAAAGAGAACCGCGAGTACTTGACCGATCGGGCTCGCCGTTCCGGCAGGCGCAGTGTGTCGGCCTGTTTGAGCGAGTGTAGTTGTGGCGCATGGATTTGGTGGCTGGGCTCCGTACATTTCGAGTAACGGAACTGTCTTAGGGAATATGGCCGTTGTTGCGCAAAATCAGTTCTTTTTCAAACGAGTGTCACGGATGCCACTTCGATATCAGCCTAAGGAGGGCAGCGTTTTGATTTGCGATTTCAGGGGTTATGAAATCCCCGAGATGGTCAAAGTCAGACCTGTTGTTGTGATACGTAAACATCGAACCAACAGCTTGTTGGTAACAGTAGTGCCGTTGAGTACCACCGCCCCTGACTGCTTGCTTGGGCACCATCTTGAACTTGCAAGTCACCTTCAGGGAGCCAGCCCGACCTGTTGGGCAAAGTGCGACATGATTGCCACGGTCAGTCTTTCGCGGCTTGATCGGATCAAAAGCCGGGATCGGCAAGGCAAACGCATCTACCTGATCTCACATCTTGCAACAGACGAATTTCACGCCATCAAAACCGCAGTCAGACGGGCGTTGGGACTGTGATGGCAACGGAAGTGGCGCATCGAAGCCAAATGCCAGCCGTTGCTCGACATGAGGTTTCAGGCAATACTGCCGGCGTTCCCGAAAGGGGCTTGTGAGACTCTGAGGATCCTGGGCAACCAGCCAACGCAGAGCCAGACAGGTGACAGGCGATGACAAGCCAACCTGTTTGTGAAAGGGCGCCGAAAGGCGCCCTTCGTCGTTCCGGCAGTTACTGAACCGTCGCCAGATCGCCCTTCAACGCTACGCCGGCCATGATCGCGCCCGCGTGGCATTCGTAGGTTTTCGCATCCTTGCGCTCGTTGCTCTTGTAGAAGCTGACGATGTTGGTCACGGCGTTGGCGCCGGCGTTTTTTGCAGCCTGGTGCAGGCTGATGATGGCCGATTGCACGACCCACTCGCAGGCTTCCTGGTCGGTCTTGTTGAAGGCGTTGGTCTTTTTGTTGGTCACGGCGCCGGGGCTGACGACGGTGACTTTGCCGGCCGGGGCGTTGCCCGCCAGATAGAATTTCACGCTGCCGTCGATCTTGCCGGTGCGGGTTGCTTCGGCGACGGCCTTGTCGAACGGCAGGTACACCGCCGTGTCACGGGCCTGGCTGACGGCCGGCAAGGCGCAGATGAGCAGGGTGGCAGCGAGTTTCTTGAAGTGCATGGAGGTCTCCTTGACCTGGATTAATTCGGTTGTGGCCAGCGACGGAAAATCAGCGAGGTGTTGACCCCGCCGAAAGCAAAGTTGTTGTTCATCACGTATTCGTGGCTCATCTGCCGGAACTCGCCGCGCAGGTAGTCGAGCTTGCCGCAGTGCGGATCGACCTCGTCGAGGTTGAGCGTGTGCACGTACAGGTCGCGGTTGAGCATCTCGATGCTGAACCACGATTCCAGCGCCCCGCAGGCGCCGAGGGTGTGGCCCAGGAAGCTCTTTTGCGAACTGATCGGCATGCGTTCGCCGAACAGGGCACTGGTGGCCAGGGTTTCGGCGACATCGCCCTGTTCGGTGGCGGTGCCGTGGCCGTTGACGTAGCCGATGGCATCCGGCGCAAGGCCTGCGTCTTCCAGCGCCAGTTCCATCGCCCGGCGCATGGTGACTTGTTCGGGGCGGGTGGTGTGCTGGCCGTCGGCGTTGCTGCCGAAGCCGACGATCTCGGCGTGAATGTGCGCACCGCGTGCCAGGGCATGTTCCAGCTCTTCAAGCACCAGCATGCCGCCGCCCTCGCCGATCACCAGACCGTCGCGGCCCTTGTCGTACGGACGTGGGGAGGTGTGCGGTGCATCGTTTTTCAGGCTGGTGGCGTACAGCGCGTCGAACACCATGGCTTCAGTCGGGCACAGCTCTTCGGCGCCGCCGGCGAGCATCAGCGGCAGGCGTCCGAACTTGATCGCCTCGTAGGCATAACCGATGCCCTGGCTGCCGCTGGTGCAGGCGCTGGAGGTCGGGATCAAACGACCGGTGAGGCCGAAGAAGATGCTGATGTTCGCCGCCGTGGTGTGCGGCATCATCCGCACGTAGGAGTTGGCGTTGAGGCCTTCGGCCACCGAGTTGAGCAGCATGTTGCCGAACGCCTTGATCTCGTCGGTGCTGCCGGTGGACGAACCACAGGCCACGCCCATGCGCCCGTCCTTGATCGACTCGTCGCCGAGCAGGCCGGCATCAGCCAACGCTTTTTCAGCCGCGCCGACAGCCAGCCGAGAAACACGGCCCATGCTGCGCAGCTGTTTGCGGGTCCAGTGCGCCGGCACCTGGAAATCGTCGATAGGCCCGGCCAGCCGGGTGTTGAGCTCGCTGAAGCGATCCCACTCGTCCATCCGGCGGATGCCGCTGCGGTTGGCGGCGAAATTGCCGGCGATGGTATCCCAGTCGCTGCCCAGCGAGGTAATGCCGGCCATGCCGGTGACGACGACGCGCTTCATCAGCACAAGCCTCCGTTGACCGCCAGCACCTGGCGGGTGATGTACGACGCTTCCGCCGACATCAGGAAATTCACCGCACCGGCCACCTCTTCAGGCGTGCCCATGCGTTGTGCGGGGATCATTTTCATCAGTTCTTCCACCGGCACGTTTTCATCCAGCATCGCCGTATCGATCAGGCCCGGCGCAACGCAGTTGACCGTGATCTTGCGCTTGGCCAGTTCGATCGCCAAGGCTTTTGCGGCGCCGATCACGCCCGCTTTCGACGCGCTGTAATTGACCTGGCCACGGTTGCCGATCAGCCCCGAAACCGAGGTGATGCAAACGATGCGACCAGCGGCGCGGCGGCGGATCATCGGCATCATCACCGGGTGCAGAACGTTGTAGAAACCGTCGAGGTTGGTGCGCAGCACCACGTCCCAGTCATCGTCGCTCAAGGCCGGAAAGGCGCCGTCGCGGGTCAGGCCGGCATTGAGCACCACGCCGTAGTACGCGCCGTGGGCTTCAACGTCGGCTTCGAGGATGGTTTTGCAGGTTTCGCGATCCGCCACGTCGAATTGCAGGATGCGCGCGTTGCGGCCGAGCGCTTCGACTTCGGCTTTCACCGCTTGCGCGTCGCTCAGGCCGCTGCGGCAATGCAGGACGATATCGTGGCCGGCACTGGCCAGACGCAGGGCAATGGCGCGGCCGATGCCACGGCTGGAGCCGGTGACCAGTATTGATTCAGTCATCGTTCGACTCCTTGTTTGTTTCGTTGCGGGATTGCTCTAGATAGTCCGCCGCGTGGGGCGGGCGGAATACGTTCAGCCGGGCGCTCGCCTCGATGCCGGGCGCGGTGATATGGCATTCGAATACGCCCATGCCGTTGTCGTCTTCCAGCGAGCGCAGGCCATGGATGGTCAGTTCGCTGCCGACCGGAAAGGCCGCAACGTTGCATTCGAACTTGCGTGTGCCGAGCAGAAAGCCCAGCTCCACCGGGTTGTCGTTCTGCCGCGCATGGCAGCCGGCGAACGCGGCGACGCTTTGTGCCATCAACTCGACGCCGACCCAGGCCGGCAGGCTGCCGTCGGGCAGGCTGAACAGGCCGCCGGGCCGGACGGTGAGGGTGGTGTGGATCTGTTCGTCGTCAAAGCTCAGGATCCGGTCGATCAGGATCATGTCGCCAGCGTGGGGCAGCAATTCGGCGAGCGGCCAGTGGGTCATGGGGCGTCTCCGATAATCAGGCTGACGTTATTGCCACCGAAGGCAAACGAGTTGCTCATCAGGTAGCGGGGTGCAATGGACGCCAGGCGTTCGCTTGCGGTCACCCACTTGAGCGGTGGAAGGTCCGGATCCGACTGGCCATCCCAGATGTGCGGCGGCAAGGCGTGGTCAGGGTTGTCGGCACTCAGGCTCAACCAGCAGAACGCCGCTTCCAGTGCGCCGGCGGCGCCGAGGGTGTGGCCGGTCATCGGTTTGGTCGAGGAACACGGCACGCCCTCGGCAAACAGCGCGGCGACGGCCAGGCTTTCCATGGCATCGTTGTGCTGGGTCGCGGTGCCGTGCAGGTTCAGGTAGCTGATGTCGCCGGCTTGCAGGTGGGCTTGGTCGAGCGCCTTCTGCATCGATTGCAGCGCGCCACGGCCGCTCGGTTCCGGTGCGGAAATGTGGTGTGCATCGGAGCTTGCGCCAGCGCCGAGCAGGGCGATGCCCGGCCCTGTGCCGCGTGCTTTGCTCATCACGAACAGCACCGCCGCTTCGCCGATGTTGATGCCGTTGCGGTTGGCGGAAAACGGATTGCAGCGCTCGTCCGACACGGCTTCCAGCGCACTGAAACCGTTGAGGGTCAGTTTGCACAGGCTGTCGACACCGCCGCACAGCACCGCGTCGCACAGGCCCAGATCAAGCAGGCGTCGGGCGCTCATCAGCGCGCGTGCGCTGGAGGTGCAGGCGGTGGAAATCACATAGGTCGGGCCGCTCAGTTGCAGCCAGTCGGCGAGGAAATTCGCCGGGGCGCCGAGTTCCTGTTGCCGGTAGTCGTAATCGGCCGGGAACTGGTGGTCGCGAATGTAGTGCGCCAGGCCACGGCTGGCCTCGTCGATGCCCGAAGTGCTGGTGCCGAGCACCACGCCGATGCGCTCGCGCCCGTAAGTCTGGATCGCCTGCTCGATGTCATCGCGAATCTGCAACGCGGCTTCCAGTAACAGTTGATTGTTGCGGCTGCGCTGGTCCGCCAGCGCCTCAGGAATCGGCGCCAGATCACCGTGTACGGCGGCCACCGGCAGTTCGCGCTCCGGCACCCAGCCGGACTCGCGGCGCATGCCCGAGCAGTCGCCGGCAAACAGGTTGCGTGCCACGGCTTGCTTGTCGCGCCCCAGGGCGCAGATCACGCCGAGGGCATTGAGGTAGGCGGTCATGACGTCGGTTCACCGAGTGGCGTTACGCGATAGTGCGGGCCTTGTGGCAGGTTCAATTCGAAGCTCAAGGATCGGGTGTAACGGATGTCCCAGCGCGCCGGCAGGGAACGTTGGCCGTCCTGTTGCTGCGCGTCGGGGTAGTTGCGCGACAGCTCGCCCGCCGGGGTCAGGGCGAACAGCAGCGCGGCGAACAACTCCCGGGCTTCCGGGTTGGGCGGCAGCAGGCCGTCGGCCTGCCAGTGTCCGTCGATCAACTGCTGACGCGCCTGGGGAATGCCCAGCGGATCCATCATCGACCAGCGGATGCCGGGCCCTTCGCGCTGGATCACCAGCAACCAGTCTTGCTGTTGCCCGGCCAGGTGACGCTCGATATGCAGTTGCATCGGCAGCGGCAGGCTCGGGTTGCCGGCCGGCAGCGGCGCCTGGCTGGCGCAGGCGCTGAGCAGCAAGACGCAGGCGAGCAGCAGAACACGCAACATCAGACAGCCTCGTTCAAGGGTTTGCGGGCCACTACGTTGACCAGGGTTTCTTCCCGCTGGCCAAAAGGCTTGGGCTGGCGCAGGCCAAAACGTTCGAGCAGACCGAAATCTTTCGACCGGCTCCACCACAAATACGGGTATGAAACGTTCTGTTCGGCGAACTCGAAACCCTGCTGGCGAATCATCTCCAGGTACTGCGCCGCGCTCTTTTGCACGTGCATCGGATGCCGGAACAGCCAGCGAATCACCCACGTATCAATGTAAGCCTCGGTGGACTCGGCGAACAGCAGATAACCGCCCGGCTTGAGCACCCGATAGAACTCGGCCAGGGCCTTTTCCTGTTCCACCAGATGATGGAAGGTCTGGTGACAGAACAGCAGATCGACGCTGGCATCCGGCACATTGAGCGTCGCGCAGTCGCTGCCGATCAGCTCGACGTCGAAGCCCTGACGCGCGGCCTCGGCGGCGCTCAGTTCCAGGCTGTGCGGGTCGGCATCGACGCCGATCAGGCGCTGTGGCGCGAAGGTTTGGCGCAGATGGCCGAACGACTTGCCCTGGCCGCAGCCGGCATCCAGCAGCACCGGACTGGCCGGCAACGATTCGCTGAACAGCCCGCGCAAATCGTTGATCGCCACGCGCAACACATGGTGCTGCCAGGTGTGGCTGCGCAGGAACCAGAAGCCGAAACGGGTTTCCTCGACGTAGTTGTCGCTCAGGTAATTCATGTGTCGTCCCTTGCACAGAGTTCGGAGATCGTCTTCAACCGACGGCGCGCTTCACTGACGAACGGGTTGCGTTCGTCCCAGGCGTAGCCGGCGAGGATCGAGCAGATCATGCGGCGGATTTCCGGAGAGCCTTGCTCGTGGAAAATCACGTCCTGGAAAGTGCCGGCGTACCAGCCTTCGACGTAGCAGCGGAAAGTGTCGACCCCGCGTTTCAGCGGCTCTGCGAACTCCCGCTGCCAGTCCACCGATTCGCCCTGCAACTGTCGGTGCAGCACAGCGGCGGCCATGCTCGCCGAACGCATGGCAATGGTCACGCCGGAGGAGAACACCGGGTCGAGAAATTCGGCCGCGTTGCCCAGCAGCGCGAAGCCCGGACCGTGCAGGGTTTTGACGTTGGCCGCATAGCCGCCGAGGGTGCGCGCCGGTGTATCCCACACGGCGTTGTTCAGCACTTTGGCCAGGCTCGGGGTTTCGGCGATGAAACCGCGCAGGCAGGCGTCGAGGTCGGTATCGCGACCTGCGAAATGTTCAGCGGCAGCCACCACGCCGACGGAGCAGCGCCCGTTGCTGAACGGGATTGACCAGAACCAGATATCGCGGTGCTGCGGGTGGGTGGTGATGAGGATTTTTTCACGGTCGAAACCGGGGTGATCGATGTGGTCTTCAACGTGGGTGAAGACAGCCTGGCGAACCGGGAAGTTCGATGGCGCTTCCAGTTCGAGCAGGCGCGACAGCACGCGGCCGTAGCCGCTGGCATCGAGGACAAAGTCGGCTTCGACGCGGTACTCGCTGCCGTCTTCGCGACGCACATCCAGCTGCGGTCGCGGTCGTTCGAAGTCGACGCTGACAATCGCGTCGCCGTAGCGGATTTCTGCGCCCTGCAACGCCGCCTGATCGGCCAGCAACTTGTCGAAGTCGGCGCGTTGCACCTGCAGGGTCGTGGGCTTGCCGGCGGTGAAGGTGTCACCAAAATCGAAGGCGCTGTAGCGCTCGCCCCAGGCGAATGCCGCGCCGTTCTTGCGCTGGAACCCGGCGGCATTCACCGCCTCGAGCATGCCGGCTTCTTCGACGAAATCCAGGCAATGGCAGAGCAGGCTTTCACCGATGGAGAACCTCGGGAAATGCTGGCGCTCGATCACCAGCACGTCATGTCCCTTGCGCTTGAGCAATGCGGCGGCAATGGCGCCGGAGGGGCCGGCGCCGATGATCACGACCTGACGGGATTCCATTTCAACGATTGGCACGCGAGCTCCTGGGTACGGCAATAGGGTTCAGTGACGCCCGGTGCAGGCCGATGAAGGCCGGCAGCAGCGTCGCGATCAGCCCCATCAGCATCAGCGCAAAGTACAGCGCCGGGCTGATGAGCTGTTGTTGCAACAGCAGGTTGAGAAAGACGATTTCGCTCAAGCCGCGAATGTTCAGCAGCACGCTTTCGCGCCAGCGGCTGGCGCCTGCGAACGACGCGCCGGCCCAGCCGAGACCGAGCCAGTTGCCCACGATTTTGCTGACGACCGGCAACAGCAGCAGCGCCGCCCATTGCACGGCGCCGAGGCTGGCGAGGGCGCTGTGCACGTCGATCTGGACGATGCCGAACGTGAGGATCAGCGGAATCGCGACCCAGGTCTGCCAGCGGTTCATCCAGTGCGCCGGCAGCGGCAACACCAGCGGCACCTTGAGCGCGGCCATGCACAGCAGATAGCCGATGCCGAAAATCAGTGCGTTGAGTTTGTAGTGTTCGGCCAGCACCAGCAGCGCAAAAAATCCGAGGCTGTAGGTCAACGGCCGGCGGATGCCGAACACCCGCAGCAGCACTGGCACGCAGGCCATCCCCAGCGGCAGCAACAGACTGCTCAGGTGCAGACTGCCCTGAGCGAGGCCGAACAGGGTCCAGCAGGTCAGGTCGATGAGGATCGCGGTCTGCACCAGACGCCGGGTGGCGGCGGGCGGATAGTCGATGTGGCGCAGGTACAGGTACAACACCGGGATCGCGGTGATGGCGAACACCAGACCGATGGCCAGCGAGTTGATCCACGGTTGCGTCGGCAACAGCCAGTACGCCGTCGCCAGGCCGCAGGTGAACGGCACGGCGAAACTCGGCAGGGCGATCTTCACGCTCTGGCGGTCCAGGCGCAGGTCGATCACATCGCTGAGGATGTGCCCCAGCAAGAGGGCGAAGCTCAGGCTGTAGAGGTTTTTCAGCCAGCCCGGCGCGATCAGTTCGGCGCCGTTGAGTTGCCAGCCCGGTTCGATCCAGAAGTACATCAGCAGCGGCAGGCCGAAGCTGGCCAGCAGCAATTGGCTGACGATCGGGATCAGCCCGAAATGCCGGCCGACCCGAGTGGCGACGAAGAACAGCGCCAGGGCCATCAGCCAGAAAATCATCACCATCATGCTGAAGGCTCCGTGACGGCAACCGCATGTGCCTGACGCCCGGCCCACGGCGCGAGCATGAAGCTGAACGCCAGTCCGAGGCTGACCGACAGGCCGAAGTTACTCACCGCCGGTGTGCTCGACACCGCCAGCAGGCCGAACGACAGCCAGGTGGTGGCGGCCGCGAGCAAGGTGCCGAGCAGGCTGACGGCCGCACCGCCAACCTGCTCGCGCATGAGGATTGCGTAGTCGACGCTGATCGCCGTTACCAGCAGCAGGCCGAACAGGCTGAACAGGGTCAGCGGCTGACCGAGCCAGCCCAGGCTGGCGAGGCTGCACAGCGCAGCAAGCAGCGGCAGGGCGACGATCCGCAGGGCGCCACCGAGACCGAACGGCAGCATCAGCACCAGCACGATCAACACGCAGGAGGCGAGTTTCAGTTCAGCGGCGCTGATCTGAGTTTGCGCGAATACCTTGTTCAGATCACCGAGCCGATCCACCAGCATCACGCCGGGCAGGTCCAGCGCCTGCACCCGCAGCAGCGACGGATTATTCAAGCCTTGCAAGCTGACCATCGCCGCCACTCCATCCTCGGTCGGTCCCAGCCACAAGGTGCGGTAGGGCTCCCCGAGCGGGCCGGCCAGCGCTGCATCAATGTCTTCGGCGGGCAGGGTCTGCAACTGTTGCAGTTCGGTTTGCAGCGCCGCCAGCGGCACGCCGACCTCCAGCAACGGCTGCCAGAACTGCGGCAACTTGCTCAGCGCCTCACGCACTTGTTGCTGCTGAGCCGGCGGGCTGACCAGTTGATTGAGCGCCAGATAACCCTGCAGTTTGTCGAGGTTGACCAGTTGATCAAGCCGCTCGCTCAGGGCCGCTTGCCGTTCCAGCAATTGCTGCTGATCGGCGGCGCGCACCAGGAAGAACTGGCTGGTTGGCTGATAGCCGGTAATCCGCGCGATGGTCTGTGCCTCATCGGTCAGACGTTGCGGCGCGCCGACCCACTGGCGGATGTCGTTTTTGCTCTCCAGTTGCAGCAGGCCGCCGACGCAGAAGGCGATCAGCAGGGCCAGCAACACCGGCGTTCTGACGTGCTCGAGCAGGGTTTCCCGCAGTCGCACCAGACGCTCGGCCAGTTGCAGCGGCCATTGCGCCGGGCGCAGTTCGACGTTTTTCAACAGCGCCGGCAACAGGCACACCGCCGACAGGTAGGCGCCGAGCAAACCGGCGGCGGAGAAAACCGCGATCTGGGTCAGGGCCGGGAAAGGCGTCCAGGCCAGCGCCAGGTAACCGATGGCGCTGGTGGTCAGGCTCAACGTCAGCCCGGACAGGGTCAGGCGCAACGCCGGCCAACTGTGCCACGGCTTGAGGCTCCAGCTCTTGGACAGGTAGTGCAGCGGGTAATCCACCGCCACGCCGATCAGGCTGGAGCCGAGCACCAGCGTCATCACGTGCATGTGCCCGAACAGCGCCACGCAGGCCACCGCACCGAACAGCATGCCGACCAGCACCGGAATGAACGCCAGCAGCACCCGCCAGCGGCGGAAGGCGAGCAGCAACAGCAACAGGATACCGATCGTGGCGCCGCCGCCGACCCAGGTCATTTCCCGGGTCGCCTGTTGCTGGCCGTTGGCGGCGTACAGCAAACCGCTGGCGGCCAGCAATTGCACGTCGGCGCGAGCCGCTTGCTCACGGCTGTGTTGCAACAGGGCGGCGACTTGCAGCGGCTGATTCATATCGAAGGCGCTGCCGGTGGTGCGTGCGCGCAGCAGCACCCAGCTTTTGCCGTCGGCGTCGGCGATCAACGCGCCGCTGCCGATGTCCAGTTGCACCGCGCCATGTTGCGGCTGGCTGTTCTGGATGCGTCCGGTCAGGCCCAGCCAGTCGTCCTGGCTCGGCACCAGGCTGAACCCGGTGAACGGGTCGAACAGCGCCTGCACCCGTTGCTGGATGAAGGCGTCGGGATGTTCGGTCAGCAGTTGCCGGTCATCCGCCGAAAGCATCGCCAGTCGCCCTTGCAGCAGTTGCGTGCGCAGGGCCGGCAGGTCGGCTTGCAGGTTCCACTGGACCTTTTCGAACAGCCCGCTGGCCTGCCATTGCTCGCCGAGAGTCTGGGCCATGGCGACGGCTTGCTGGCGATCGGCGTGACCGACCAGCACCAGCATGTCGCGGTTGAGCGGTTCCTGCATGCGTTGTTCGGCGCGCAGCTCGAGAGCGTCCGGGTGGGTGCCGGGCACCAGTTCCATCAGGTTGGCCGACAGCGGCGCACCGTCGCGCCACTGCCAGGCGCCCAGTGCGACGACGGCCAGCAGCAGGATCAGGAACAGCCAGGGCAGCCTGCGTTCACTCGGCAAAGTCATGTTGCTCCGCGTCGCTCAGAGGTTGGCCGGCAGTGCTGTCCTGCATGCGCAGCACGGTGCTGTCGCCCTGGGTTTCCAGCAGTTCGATGGTGTTCACCAACGCGTCGCCGCTGATGTTGATCTGATTGAACACTTGCTTGAGCAGCACCGAGCGCGGGGTCAGGGTCAGTTGCCATTTCTGCGCATCGCCGCTCAGGGCCAGTTCGAAATCCCGTTGCAAACCGCTGCTGTCGCCTTGCAGCACGGCGAGGAACAAGCGGTTCTGTTCGGCGCCGGTGCTCTTGCCGGGCAACAGTTGCCAACCGCTGACGTCACGACGGGCGATACCCTTGGCGCTGATGCGGTAATCCTGCTGCAGCGGGGTTTTCAGCAACCACAGCAGACCGTGGTTTTTGGCGAGGACAAAACTGCCCTTGCTGATCAGCGGCTGGGGCAGGGCGCGAAGGTGCTTCTCCTGGATGAACTGGCCGTGAATCACGTCCGGTTTCGCCAGTTGATCGCTCAACTGTTGCAGGTCGAAGGCGTTGGCCAGCGACGACAACGTCAGCAGCGCCAGGGCCCCAAGGGATTTCAACAGCACATTCATCGCAGCATCCTTTCCACGGCATCGGTGAAGACTTTCGGCGAGGCCAGTTGCATCTCGCGGCTGCTCACTTCGACGGCGACCTGCACGGAGCTTGCGCGGGTCAGGCGTTCGCCGGTCTGGGCGTCGGTGATCAGGTAGTGAATCTTCAGGCGGTTTTCCCACTCCACCAGACTGGCGCGCACGTTCAGCCGTTGACCGAACACCGCGCCGCGCACGTAGCGCAGTTGCAGGTCGATCACCGGCCAGGCATAGCCCGAGTCGACCATCTGGTTGTAGTTGTGGCCGATCTTGTCGAGCAGTGCGCAACGCGCCACTTCCAGGTATTTCACGTAATGGCCGTGCCAAACGACGTGCATGGTGTCGACGTCAAAGAACGGCACGAGGATTTCCGTATCGGCGTGAAGCACTCCGGCACTACGCATGCAGCCTCCAGTGTTGTTCGGCGATGCGTTGCAGACACAGGCGCAGTTCGCCTTCCAGGGCGCGATCTTCGATCACTGGCGGGAAGTCCCGGGCCAGTTGTTCGTGCATGGCGGCCAGCGACGGTGGCAGCGGACGCGCGTCTTCATCGCGACCACGCAGCCATACGCCCTGATTGGCCGCCAGCAGCGTGGCGGCGGCGACCTGTTCGGTCAGTTCCAGCACGCGGATGGCGTCGCGGGCGGCGATGGTGCCCATGCTCACCTTGTCCTGGTTGTGGCACTCGGTGGAGCGCGAGAAAACGCTGGCCGGCATGGTGTTTTTCAGCGCTTCGGCGGTCCACGCGCTGGCACCGATCTGTACGGCCTTGAAACCGTGGTTGAGCATCGCGCGGTCGGCGCTGGCGCCAGACAGGTTGCTCGGCAAACCGTGGTTGTAACGCTCGTCCACCAGCAGCGCGAGCTGTCGGTCGAGCAGGTCGGCGACGTTGGCCACGAGGTTTTTCAGGCTGTCCATGGCGAATGCAATGTGTCCGCCGTAGAAGTGTCCGCCGTGCAGCACGCGCTCGGCTTCGGCGTCGATGATCGGGTTGTCGTTGGCGCTGTTCAGCTCGGTTTCGATGAACGAGCGCAACCAGTTCAGGCTGTCGGCCAGCACGCCGAGCACGTGCGGTGCGCAGCGCAGCGAGTAGCGATCCTGCAAGCGGTGCAGCGGCGCGGTCGGTGCGTCGATCGCAAGATCCTTGCGCAGCCACGCGGCGACCTGCATCTGCCCCGGGTGCGGCTTGGCGGCGAACAGACGCTCGTCGAAGTGTTCCGGATTGCCCTGCAGCGCCACCACGTTCAACGCGGTGATGCGGGTGGCCAGTTGCAGCAGGTAGTCGGCGCGGGCGTAAGCCAGGCACGCCAGACCGGTCATCACGGCAGTGCCGTTCATCAATGCCAGCGCTTCTTTCGGGCGCAGCACCAACGGTGTCCAGCCCAGTTCGCGGTGTACGTCGGCCGCCTGGCGGCGTTCGCCACGGAACATCACTTCGCGCTCGCCGGACAGGGTCGCGGCGACGTAGGACAGTGGCGTTAAATCACCGCTGGCGCCCACCGAACCTTCTTCGGGGATCAGCGGCAAAATGTCGTGTTCAAGGAAGGCATGCAGGCGCTCCAATAACTCGATGCGCACACCGGACACGCCGTGGCACAGCGACTGCAAACGCGCCGCCAGCACTGCGCGGGTGGCCTGGGCATCGAGCAGCTTGCCCAGCCCGCAACCGTGGAAGGTGTAGAGATGACGCGGCAGTGCCTCGACGTGATGCAGCGGTACCGCGACCACGCAGGAATCGCCGTAACCGGTGGTCACGCCATAGATCACGCCTTCCTTGTCCAGCAGCGAATCGAGGAACCGCGCGCCCTTGGCGATGCGTTCGCGATAAGGCGCGTCGCTCTGCAACTGCACGGGCGCCTGACGGTTGGCCAGGGCCAGCACGTCTTCGATGCGCAAAGGGCGTTCGCCGAAGGTGACCGGCTCAGGAGTTGGCGTTGTCATCGGTTTTCCAGAATGGGTAAAAGTTGAACCATTGGCACGGTGCTTCGAGGCAATAGTGACTCAGGCGTTGCGCATAGCGAGTGGCCCACTGATGAATGACCTGTTCGCGCTCGCGACGTGACCACACCACGGCGTCGGCGAAGGGTTCGAGGGTCAGGCGATAGTGGCCGTCGGGCTGTTTAAGGCACATCAGCAGATTGACCGGGCATTTCAGCAGGCCGGCCAGCAGCCACGGCCCTTGCGGGAACGGTGCCGGGTGGCCGAGAAAGTCCACGGTCACGCTGCGTCCGCCATGCAGCGGCACGCGGTCGCCGGCAATCGCAAGCCACTCGCCGCGCTCCAGCCGTTCGTGCAGTTGCAGCATGATCACCGGGTCCAGTTCGCTGACCTGAATCAGCCGCAGGTTGGTCGCTCCGGCTTCGCCCAGCAGGCGATTGAATTGCTCGGCGTGCTTGGTGTGCACCAGCACGTTCATCGTGACCTTTTCGCCCAGCTCCGCGAGCGCGCGGCACACCTCGAGGTTGCCCAGATGCGCGCCCACCAGCATTTGCCCGCGACTGCCGCGCAATTGATTGCGCAACAGCGCCGGGTCGATGATTTCGATCTGCTCGATCTTCAGCTTGCCGTTCCACACGTCGAGCTTATCGAGCAGCGAATCGGCGAATGCCATGAACTGGCGGAACACCCGCCACCGGGTCGGACGCAGTTCGTGGCGACCGCTCCAGTCGGCGAGACGTTGCTGATACTGCCAGGCACTGCGCCGGGCGGTGCGGCCGAACAGGAAAAAGTACAGAACGATGCCGTACAGCAACGGACTCAGCAGGCGCCGGCCAAGGACCTTGGCGGCGAACGCGGTAAATTTCATCAGCAGGAAGCTGCCGCGCTCTTCGCGGTCGGCCCAGTGCTTCTTGTCGGTCTCGACCGTCATGCGCGCCACCGTCGCCAGAGGATCGCGGGCAGGCGCAGCAACATGCCGAAGAACAGGCGCGTGTGCATGCTGGAGATCAGCACGTTGTCGTGGAACAGGCGAAAGTGCGACACGCCGTCCAGCGGGTAATGCACGCTGGTCTGCAACCAGCGCATCGGCTGATTGCGCCACGCCAGGCGCACCAGAATGTCCGAGTCGAAATCCATGCGCTTGCCGATCCGCGCCGAGTCGATCACGCCCAGCGTCGGTTCCAGTGGATACACCCGGAAGCCGCACATCGAATCGCGAATCTGCAGCGACAAGGTGTTGATCCATACCATCACATGGGTCAGGTATCGCGCATACAAACGGCCTTTGGGCACGCTGGCGTCGTACAGCGGATAGCCGCAAATCAGCGACTTGGGATGAGCGCGGGATTCTTCGATGAAACGCGCGACATCCTGCAAATCGTGCTGACCGTCGGCGTCGACCTGCAAGGCATGGCTGAAGCCGAGCCGCGCCGCTTCACGCAGGCCGGTCATCACCGCGCCGCCCTTGCCTTGATTGACGGTGAGGCGCACCAGATAAACCCGCTCGCGCTCGGCCAGTGCGTCCAGCACCGCCGCGCAGGATTTGCTGCTGGCATCGTCCACCAGAATGCACGGCAGATCCTCGGCGAGCAGGGCGTCGACCACCGTGCCGATGGCGGTTTCGTGGTTGTAGACCGGGATCACTGCGCAAGGATTATGCATCGCCAACTCCCAGCAGAATCCGCCCGCTGGAGCAGGTGGCCGTGTCGTTGCGATAGGCGAAATACAACTTGCCGCGCTCCGGGTCGAAGCGCAGGTGCAACTGGATTTCATCGCCAGGGCGTACCAGTTGCTGGAATTTCAGCACTTCCATGCCGGCGAAGTCGCCGGGCAGGTTCAGCAGTTGCCGACCCAGGTTCAGCGCCCATTCGACCTGCACCACGCCCGGCAGTACCGGGGCCTTGGGGAAGTGGCCGCTGAAGTAGGCCAGGTCCGGCGGAACGCTCAATTGCAGATTCCATTCGCCCTCGGTTTCAGCCTGCTCCAGTATCTCCGGCGCCTTTGGCCGTGGTGCCAGCAGCAAGGCTTCGACGTCGGCTTGAGGCAATTTGCCCTGTGAGGTCAGCGGCAACTGTCGTAGCAGACGCCAGCGGCGGGGCAGGGCCAGGGCTTCGCAATGGTCGCCGAGATGACGGCGCAGGGTTTCGGTCAGGCTGCGCCGGCCGTGTTCGCGCAGGGCAAACAGGCCCGATTCGCTGAGCACCAGCAGGGCGCCGAGGGACGCGCGGTTTTCCTGCACCACGCCCAGACGCGCTTCGGCGACCCAGTCGTGGGCCACCAGCGCCTGTTCAAGCATCGGCAGGGAAATACGTTTTTCTTCGAGTTTGACGATCCGGTCGAGTCGCCCGAGCAATTCAAAGCGGCCATCGGCCTGAATGCGCGCCGCATCGGCGGTGTGCTCGATATGCCCGGCGGGCAGATAAGGCGAAGCGATCAGCAAGGCGCCGTCGCTGTCCTGGCTCAACTCGACGCCGGCAAACGGCTGCCACAACGATTCGCCCTGACGCCAGGCGATGCCGCCGGTTTCCGAGCTGCCGAGAATTTCTGTCGGCCATTTCCCCAAGCGTTGTTGCAGGCTGTGCGCGGCGTCTGCCGGCAGCGCGCCACCGGACGAAAACACCCGACGCACGGCGCTCAGGGCCGGCCAGTCGAGGTTGTCGCCCATGCGTTTGAGCAGCGCCGGGCTGGCGACCCAGGAAAAGGCCGGGTGCTCGCGGCTGGCGCGTTGCAGGTCTTCCGGGAAGGCCAGTTGCTTGCGCAGGAACGGACGCCCGGCGCACAACGGCCACAGCACGCGGAACAGCAAACCGTAGATGTGCTGGGTGGCGACGCTGCCAAGGATGCAGGCTTCGCCGAGATCCGCGCCCCAAAGCTGTTCGAGGGCTTCGACTTCGTTGGCCAGTTGGCGCAGGGATTTGTCGATGCGCTTGGGCTCGCCACTGGAGCCGGAGGTGCACAGGCTCAGACGGCACTGGTCGAGATCCAGTTCGGCAGCGGGCAGGGCCGGTTGCAGCAGATCGCTCAGGCGGGCGTCATCGGCCTGATCGGTCAGCCACAGATCGACGTCGTTCGACCAGCGCTGGCGGGTCTGCGCTTGCAGATCCGAGGGCAGCAATACGCTGACGCCGGCGCGCCAGGCGCCGAGCAGGGCAGCGGCCAGGTCGGCGGCATCTTCCAGATGCACCGCCAGACGTTGCACGCCGCGGGCTTGCAGACCGGCGGCCAGACTCAGGGCCTGTTCGTGCAGTTGTGCGTGATTGAGTGCCGGTTCGCTCGTGACAACACGCGCCGGCAGGGCCTTGAGCAACAGCTGCTCAAGTTTTATCCAGTTCATGGGCGACCTCTTACCCGTTGTCGTATCAGCCATTCAATGGCAAACATCAGGCCGATCAATCCATAGGAGATCAGGCCGGTGTACAACATCCACCAGTTCAGTGGCGCCCACAGTGTCAGCAGGGCGGCGCACAAACCGTTGCAAAAGAAAAACACGCTCCAGGCCACGGTGACCTGGCGGGTGTAACGAATCGCCTTGGGCGGCAGTTGCGGTTCACGCAGGCGAGCCAGACGCTCGACCATCGGCGGGCCGTATTTCAGGCTCAGGCTGAACAGCACCAGCATGAAGCCGCTGATCAGCACCGGATACCAACGCAACAGCAAAGGGCTGTCGAACACCGCCAGCAGCAGGCAGAACACGATCGCCACGCAGGCCATCCACAGGCTGCCGGGCTTGCGTTCGCCGGTCAGCGCCCGGGCCAGCCACAGACCGCCCAGCAGCAGGCCGAACTGCCATGGTGCGAAATGCTCCATGCCGAAATACACCGCAAAGGGATACAACAGGCCTGCCAGCAGCAGGCCGAGGCCGATCAGTCGGCTCATGCGGCCGGTTGAACCAGACGGTAGACCGCCTCGACCACGTCGCTGACGGTGCGCACCGACTTGAATTCCTCGGCGGCGATTTTCTTGCCGGTCTGGCGTTTGATGTGATCGATCAGGTCGACGGCGTCGATGCTGTCGATTTCCAGATCCTGATACAGGTTGGATTCCAGGCTCACGCGGGCCGGGTCCAGTTCGAACAGCTCGACCAGGGCATCGCGCAGGGTGTTGAAGATGTCGTCACGAGTTTGCATGGTCCGGTCTCAAGCTGCCTGTTTTGCCGTGACGAACGCCGCAAGGCTCGCCACGTTGGAGAAATGGTTACGGGTGTCCTTGGCATCGGCGTCGATCTTGATGCCGTACTTTTTCTGGATCGCCAGGCCGAGTTCCAGTGCGTCGACGGAATCCAGGCCCAGGCCTTCGCCGAACAGCGTCTGGTCGTCGCCGATGTCCTCTGCGCTGATGTCTTCGAGGCCCAGGGCGTCGATGATCAGCTCTTTGATGTCACGGTTTAGATCGCTCATCTTCGGCGAGCTCCTTGATAAAAAATTGGTGCAAATAGTCGTTGAGCTTGCGCGAAGCCTGTGGCGCGGGCCCCTGCGCGGCAAAAGTCTGTGGGTCTATATCGGCCCCGACGCGAAAACTGAAGTGCACGCGGCGACTGGGAATGCGATACCAGGGCTCGGCCTTGGTCAGGGTGGTCGGACTGACCTTGATCACCACCGGGGTGACGATTTTCGCACCGCGCAGCGCGATGGCAGCCGCCCCCCGATGAAAGGCCGGCGCCTGACCCGGCTGGGTGCGGGTGCCTTCGGGGAAAATGATCAGGGTCTGACCGCTTTGCAGCGCGCCGGCGGCGGCGTCGAGCATGTCCATGCTGCCGTCGTTGCTGATGTATTCGGTACTGCGCAGCGGGCCACGGGTGAAGGGGTTTTCCCACAGGCTTTTCTTCACCACGCAATTGGCCCGGCGCACCAGGCCGATCAGGAACACCACATCGATCAGCGACGGGTGGTTGGCAATGATCATCTGTCCCGGACGGCCGAGACGTTCGGCGCCCTGGATGTCGTAGGTCAGCACACCGGTACGGGCCATGAACCGGACGAAAAACCAGAACAGCCGGCTGACGGTCTGGCGTGCCCGCTCGCGATGCACCCGGGCATCGCCCGGCAGACAGCCAAGCAATGGAAATACCAGCAGGCGCAGGCACAGGCCACCGAGCCCGAACAGGGCGAAGCTGGTGGCGGTGGCCAGCAGACGCCAATAGTAGGCGTCGCGGGTTTTCCCGATTACGGGTTGCGTTGCCAGGTCCATAGACGAGTCTTCCAGGCATGTTGGCAATGGGATTGCTGACCGAGCAGGGTTCGCAGCAGATTCAGCGCATGGGGCCACTGCGTCTTGGACAGTGCTTGCGGGGCGCTGTTCAGGGTCAGCCGCCAGTCGGTACCGGGGGTGAGCAACAGCCCGACGGCATAGGGAAACGGAACGTCGTCGATCCACGTCGAGTAGGCTTCGGGCGGTTGTTCCTCGGTGATCACCAGCAGCACCGCCGGGGCACCCTCGTTCAGTAACGTGGCGGCTTCCAGCATGCCGTGTTCGAGGCCGTCGCCGGCGGCGGCGAGGGCGGTCATTTCGCTGGTTTCGCCACGCATGATCGACCACAGGCCGATGATCGCGTTGTGCACCGACAGGCTGAACTGGGTGGGTGACAGCGGCTGTTCGTTGGCCAGATCGCTGAGAATTTCAAAGGTGCGCGGGGTTTCGCCGTGCCGGGAGACAAACACCAGCGGCAGGTTTTCCAGACCTTCGGCCAGCGGCCAGCCGACACTGAACGCCATCCGCGCCAGACGACTGAGGCGACGGCGCTGCATGGCCGGCAGAAACGACACATCGGGTGCGGCATCGCTGCCTTCGAGCACGACCGGTTGTCGGCTCCAGGCTTGCCAGGCTTCCACACTGTCGAGCCCGGGAGCCCAGGCACGCCATTGGGCGATGTTGAAGTTGATCACGGACATTTATCCCGCCCCTGCGGGCTGATTTGACGCGGTTTCGCCAACGTCGCCGCTGAGCTGATTTAGCCGGAAGTGGCATGGCGCGTGGCGCCGGGTGGCGCGCATTATCCCGGTGCGACGAGTGTGTAGCAAATGCTGGTTACATTTTGCGCAGTGAAATGGACCGAATGGTACGCAGCAAAAACTGTCACTTGGCCATTATCCAGATTGTCAGGTGTCTGTCTGTCGGGCGAATCGGCGATCAGCGGGTGTCTTTGCGCCCTATTCATTGGGATATTGGCGCCTGACGCTGTAGTCCGTGTCCATCGAGGTAGCGAACCGGCACCGGGCACCACTACACTCGGTCATTCTTTGATACACGGAGGTTTTGTCATGCGGCGCGTGGTGTTCAATCAGAAAGGTGGCGTGGGCAAATCCAGCATTGCCTGCAATCTGGCGGCGGTGAGCGCCAGCGAGGGTTATCGCACGCTGTTGGTCGACCTCGATGCCCAGGCCAACTCCACTCAGTATCTGACCGGGCTCACGGGTGATGACATTCCGATGGGCATTGCCGACTTCTTCAAGCAGACCCTGTCTTCCGGACCGTTCTCGAAAAAGAATCAGGCGGATATCTACGAAACGCCGTTCGACAACCTGCACATCATCACCGCCACCGCCGAACTGGCCGACTTGCAGCCCAAACTCGAGGCCAAACACAAGATCAACAAGCTGCGAAAGCTACTCGACGAGCTGTCGGAAGATTACGACCGGATCTATCTGGATACGCCGCCGGCGCTGAATTTCTATGCGGTCTCGGCACTGATCGCCGCCGATCGGGTATTGATTCCCTTCGACTGCGACAGCTTCTCCCGTCAGGCCCTCTACGGTCTGATCGCCGAGATCGACGAGTTGAAGGAAGACCACAACGAAGGTCTGGAAGTCGAAGGCATTGTGGTCAATCAGTTCCAGGCCCGGGCCAGCCTGCCGCAGCAGATCCTCGACGAACTGATCGCCGAGGGCCTGCCGGTACTGCCGGTCTACCTCGCCAGTTCAGTGCGCATGCGCGAGTCGCATCAGGCCAACACGCCGCTGATCCACCTCGATCCACGGCACAAGCTGACGCAGCAGTTCGTCGAGCTGCACAACCTGCTCGAAGACGCCTGAAACCTTGTCAGATGCCCTGGCTGCGCAGCCATGCCATCAACTGCGGCAACGGGAATGCCCCGCTCTGACGGGCCACTTCCCGGCCATTCCTGAACAGAATCAGGCTCGGAATCGAACGAATCCCCAACTGCGCCGACAACTGCTGATTGGCCTCGCTGTCCAGCTTGGCCAGCCGGCACTTGCCCGCCAACTGCGCAGCCGCCTGCTCGAACACCGGCGCAAACGACTTGCACGGCCCGCACCAGTCCGCCCACACGTCCACCAGCAATGGCAGATCACCCTTGATCTGACTGGCGTAATCGCCTTGCTTGAGCTCGAACGGTTTGTTCAACAGCACGTCGGACTTGCAGCGCCCGCACTTCGGATGGTCGTTGAGGCGCTCGGCGGGGATGCGGTTGAGGCCGTTGCAGGAGGGGCAGGGGATGAGGAGTGGGTCGGTCATGATCGGGATCCAGTGGAAAGCTGATATCTCCTAGTTGGAGACGTTTGCTCATATTTTCAATCGTGCAGTGTTTGGCTGTGAGCCTAGGCTGAGATGGATCGGTCGAGACCCGTTGGTCTGCTCGGTCATATCGCAACTTGCGATAATTTTGATCTGTGATTAACTCCCCATAGCAGAATGCGATAAGGATGTTGCATGCATGTCATTACTGGAAAACGAATACGAGAGGCCAAGTCTAAATGGCCTATGGCAGCCAAAGCATTGGATTACTGGTTTCAGCTTGCTAAAGAAAGCAACCCATTGGATTTCGCTGAGATGAGGGATTTGTTTCCTGCGGTCGACGTCGTTGGTGATTTTCACGTTTTCGACATCGGTGGTAATAAGTTGCGGCTCATCGCATTTGTCAGATATCGATCTCAAAAGCTGTACATAAGGCATGTTTTGGATCACCGCGAATACGATCGCGGCAAATGGAAGGAGTGGAGCGCATGAGTGTTTTGGTCAAAAAAGCTGCGGAACATTGGGCGTTCGTAGCCCCGTTGTTGCGTAAGCCGAAAAACGAGGACGATTACGACCTGCTGGTGCGAGCAGTGGACGAGTTACTCGACATTACTGGTCACGATGAATCTCACCCATTGATGAGCTTGGTGGACATCATTGGTGACTGGATAGAGGAATGGGATCGCACGCATCACCCGATGCCGGTGCCTAGCGGTGCAGAAATGCTCGGCTACATGATGCGTGAACACCGCCTGACCCAGAGCGATCTTCCGGGTGTTGGATCTCAATCGGTTGTATCGGAAATTCTGAGTGGCAAACGTCAGCTCAACCTGCGGCAGGTCCGTTGGTTGGCTGAACGCTTCAAAGTGCCAATTGAGGTCTTTGTCCCGGCTCAAGAGGAACAACTGATCTCCAAATGCTTGCCCCACTCCGGCGGCCGTTCCGCATAGTTCTCCATTCCAGGTTGTTCCTCGAATGGATTGCTCAACACCGCATGCAGCCGGCGCACTTTGGAGTAGTCACCCTGTTCCGCCGCATCAATCGCCTTCTGCGCCAGATAGTTGCGCAGGATGTAGAGCGGATTCACCGCGTGCATCCGCGCGCGGCGCTGTTCCTGATCGGTTGCGCCATCGCGTGCGACACGGGCGACATAGCGCTCGCCCCACGCATCGAAACCTTTGATATCGACGAAGTCATCGCGCAGGCGTGCGACGGCCTGTTCGGCTGACTCTTCGCCCAGGCGGCGGAAGAACAGCGTGTAGTCGACGCCGCTGTTCTGCATCAGTTGCAGCAGTTGTTCCAGCAGTTGCTGGTCGTCGTCCTCGGCGGTGGTGAAGCCGAAGCGGCGGCGCATCAGGTCGAGGTAGTGCGCCTGGAACAGCGGCAGGTACAGGCCGAGGGTTTCGCGCAGGGCTTCGACGCTGATGAATGGCGTCAGGGCCTGGGCCAGGGCGCTGAGGTTCCACTGGCCGACCGGCACCTGATTGCTGAACGAGTAGCGGCCCTGGTCGTCGGAATGGTTGCAGATGAAGTTCGCGTCGAAATCGTCGAGGAAGGCGAACGGGCCGAAGTCGAAAGTGATGCCGAGGATCGACATGTTGTCGGTGTTCATCACGCCGTGGCAGAAGCCGTAGGCCTGCCACTTGGCGATCAGTTCGGCGTTGCGCTCGACGATCTCGCGGAACATCGCCAGATACGGTTCCGGCTGTTCCAGGCATTCGGGGTAGTGCATCGCCAACACGTGTTCGCCGAGCTGCTTCTGCTGTTCGGGACGCTTGGTGTAATAGAAATATTCGAAGTGGCCGAAACGGATATGGCTCGGCGCCAGGCGCAGCACCATCGCGGCGCGTTCCTGTTTCTCACGCCACACCGGGGTGTCGGAGCCGATCACGCAGGCGGCGCGCGAAGACGGGATGTTCAGCGCATGCAGCGCTTCGGACGCGAGAAACTCGCGGATCGACGAACGCAGCACAGCGCGACCATCGCCCATGCGCGAGAACGGCGTCTGCCCGGCGCCCTTCAGATGCAAGTCCCAGTGCTCACCGGCCGCGTTGTAGACCTCGCCCAGCAACAACCCACGACCGTCGCCCAGTTGCGGGGTGTAACCGCCGAACTGATGCCCGGAATAGACCATCGCCCGCGGCTCGGCATCGGCCCACAGCTTGTGGCCGCCGAACAGCTCGGCAAACTCCTGGGTGTCGGCCACCGCTGGATCCAGATCCAGCAGCGCCAGGGCCGCAGGGCTGGCGACCACCAGTCGCGGATTGTCGATCGGTTCAGGCAGCACATGGGCCGAGAACGCATCACCCAGACGGGCGAAGCGGTTGTCGAAGGTCAGTTCGTCGAGGGCTTTCAAGGACCGGCTCCAGCAGAATGTCCGAGCATTCTGCTGGGATTAGGCGGGTTAGTCGAGTTTGGCCGGCGGCGGTTCCTGCAACGGTTTCTGGTCGTCGCTGACCGGCACGATGGTTTTGGTTTCCGGTTCGATCGGCACCATCTTGTATTCCTGACCGTGTAGGTTCTTCAGGTAAACCTCCATCTGGCGGAACGAGATGTTGATGTGCTGCTTCTTGAATTCGCGGTTGATGAAGCGGTTGACCTCATCGAGCACCGGGTTGCGGTCGCCGAGATCGCGCACATGCATGCGCAATTCGTGGTCGAGGGTGCTTTCGCCGAAGTTGAGGAAGTACACGTGCGGCTCGGGTTCCTTGAGCACGCGCGGGTTTTCCCGGGCGGCCTTGAGCAGCAGTTCCTTGACCAGATCCAGATCCGAACCGTAATCGACGCCCAGTTTCAGGGTCACCCGGGTGATGGTGTCGGTCAGCGACCAGTTGATCAGTTGCCCGGTGATGAACGTCTTGTTCGGGACAATGATGTCCTTGCGGTCGAAGTCGGTGATGGTCGTGGCGCGGATGCGGATTTTGCTCACCGTGCCGGACAGGTTGCCGATGGTGATGGTGTCGCCGATCCGCACCGGGCGTTCGAACAGGATCATGATGCCGGAGATGAAGTTCGCGAAGATCTCCTGCATGCCGAAACCGAGGCCCACCGACAGCGCCGCCACCAGCCACTGCAACTTGTCCCAGCTCACGCCGAGGGTCGACAGGGTCGAGACGAAGCCGACCCCGGCGATCACGTAGGACAGCAGCGTCGTGGTCGCGTAGGCACTGCCCTGGGCCAGATTGAGTTTCGACAGTACGAACACTTCAAGCAGGCCCGGCAAGTTGCGGGCGAGCGCAAAGGTGATGCCGATGATGATCAGCGCGCCGAGCATGTCGCCGATGCTGATCGGCACCATGCTCATGTTGGCGCCGGTGCCGCTGGTGTACTCGTAGAGGGTGATGTTGTCGAGGTACGAGAACACCGTGATCAGGTCGGCCCAGACCCAGTACAGCGCGGCGATGAAACCGCCAAGCAGCGCCAGACGGATCAGGCGCAGGGACTGTTCGTTGACCTTCTCGATGTCCAGGGTCGGCTCTTCGATCACCGCTTCGCCGTCGCCGGCTTCTTTCGCGGCCTGACGTTTGGCCAGGGCGCGCTGGTAGGCCAGACGGCGTGCCGCAACCGCGAGGCCCCGGACGAACGTGGCTTCGATCACCAGCCAGAACATCAGCAGGTACAGGGTGTTGATCAAGCGGTCGCTGAGCTTCAGGGCGGTGTAGTAGTAGCCGAAGCACACGGCGACGAACAGCGCGATGGGCAGCAGGGTGAACATCACGCCCACGGCCTTGCGGAACAGCGAGGCGTTTTCGTGGGTCGGGCTGCTGATCAGCAGGCGGCTGAGCAGCCACGCCATCAGGGCGTAGCAGGTCAGCACCACCGGCATGCCGATGACATCGTCGGCCAGTGCCGCCGGTTGCAGTTCGGCAACCGCCACGACGGCCACCAGCGCCATGACCACCAATCCGAGGCGACGCACCCAGCCCTGCAGGAATTCGACCTGCGGCTTTTCCCAGCGGAAGTGCAACTCGGCCACGCCGCCTGGCGCGAGGATCCGGTAAGCGGTGTAAAACACGAGCCATGCCTGGGCCATTTGCAGCAGCGCCGCGCCCATGTTGGCGTTCTGCCCGCGGGCGTCGATCTGCAACGCCAGTCCGCACAGGGCCAGGCCCAGCGCCACCGGCATCGCCAGCAGAATATTGATCAGGATCGCCTGCGGTGTATGCCACTGGCTGTCACGCTTGAAGTGACCGATGTCCTGGTGAACCTTGTTCAGGCGCGAATACAGTTGCTTGCGGCGCCACAGCAGCGCGCCGATCAGCAGCGCCAGCGGCAGGAACAACAGCGGTCGCTGGGTCAGGCCGTCGGTCAGTTCGCTGAAGCTCGAGGCCAGCGGCAAGGTGTCGATCTGACGCTTCAGGCGTTCCGGCACGCCGCGCATCCACTCGGTGTCCAGCGGCTTGTTGCTGGGAATCCAGAACATCTGCTCGTCGAGGGTCGCGCGCAGGCTCTGCGCGGTGCTCAGCAGTTGTTTCTGGTTCAGTTGCAGGGTGATCGACTCGTTGAGCATCGCGCTCAGTTCGCGGTTCAGACGCTCCAGCAGGTCGGCGCGGGTGTTGGCCAGTTCCAGCAGGCTCTTGCGCAGTTGCGGCGTGACCTGCTCCGGCGGCTGGGTGGACAGCAGGTTGTCGACGTAAGCCGTCGGGTTGCTCAGCAGTTCACGTTGCTGGCTGACTTCGAACTGATACAGGCGGATGTCGGCGATCTGGTCCGCCAGGTCACGATCGACCTTGAGTCGCGGCAGCGCTTGTTTCTGCTTGTAGAGAATCTTCGACAGCAGCAGGCTGCCCTTGAGCACGTTGATCTGCTCGTCGAGGGCCGAATCGCTCTGGGTCACGCTGTCCAGTTGCTGTTTGGTCTGCAGGTTCTGCTGGGTGACTTCGTTGAGGCGGTCGGTGCTCTTGAGCAGGTAGTCGGAGAGCTTGAGGTTAGCCGCGCTTTCGGTGGCGAGCAGGGTGCTGCCGCCGGACTTCTGCGCCTCGATCGATTGCTGGGTCACGGTTTCCTGAGACAGGGCCAGACGCTTCTGGTTGATCAGGGTTTGCAGTTCCTGAATCTCGCGGTCCAGTCGGTCGGATTTCTCCGAGAGCAGGTCATGCTGACTGTTGCCCAGATCCTGCAACTGGTTATTGCCGGCCAGTTCCTGGCGGCGCAGCGGGATCAGCGCGTTCAGGGCGGCCAGCTCGGCGTTGATCTGGTCGCGTTGCTCGGCGCTCAGGGTCTTGCCGCCGTCCTTGCCGGTCTTGAGGATGTTGTTGATCTGCTGGATGCGCGTCTGGCTGCTGGAAATCTCGGCCTGGGCGCGCTCGGGGCGGGTCTGGGCGGTGATGATCAGGCTGTTGGCTTCGGCCAGGGCCTTTTGCAGATCGCTTTGCTGGGTCGAGCGCTCGGTGAGCATCTGCTCCAGCTGCTGGATGTTTTCCTTGGGGAAGCGCTGCGCCACCGGCACCAAGGCGCTGGCCTTGAGGCGGGTCAGCTCGCGTGCGTTCTCGATGGTCTGCTTCGGCGCGGTGGCCAACTGCTGCTTGAGGTCGCTGAGCTTTTGCTCGTAGTCACGCCGGTTGTTGAGCTGGTTCAGCGTGTTTTGCAGGACCGTCTGCAGGGTCTTTTTATCGGCGTCGGGCAGTTTGCTGTCGGCGATCTTGTCCAGACTGGCCTGCACGGCTTCGCTGGACGGCGGTTCGGCGGCTTGCAGCGGGCCGACGGAAAGACTCAGGCCCAGCAGGGCCGCGACGAAAAAGGAGCGCAGGGTAGGCATAGAGACCGGTCAAGCAAGTGAGAGTGGACGCAGTTTAGAGGAAGAGCCCGGGGCCCGGGCGACTTCCTTCGGGGAATCTGACGCCCACTTTGCCGATCTTGTTCCCGTCCATGACTGCAACCGTCCAGTGGGTGTTGTTCCATTCCACCTGGTCGCCGACGATCGGTGCACCCCCGACCTTGTGGGCGATGAACGTACCCAGTGTCATGTCCGGATCGATGCCTTCGGCCGAGAGGCCATAGAGCGCCGCAACCGCTTTGAGCTGGGCGTCTCCTTCGAGTACGAAGTCGCCGAAGAAGCGCAGATCGAGGCCCCGTTGCGGTGCCTGGCTGAACAGTTTTCCGAGGGCCGGCAAGTTGTGTTCATGGCCGATAACACACAGCAAATCATCGACTTCCAGCACCGTACTACCCGACGGATGGAGCAGTTGCTGACCGCGAAACAGGGCGGCGATACGGGTGCCTTCGGGCATTTTCAGTTCGCGCAGGGGAGAACCGATGCACCATTTTTCCGCGCCGAGCTTGTAAACGAACAGCTCCCACTCGCTGGTGACGTGCACTTCGAGGGCCGCGCGGGAGATCGGCGCCGGTTCCGGCGGTACGGTCACCTTGAGCAGCTTGGCCACCCACGGCAGGCTTGTGCCCTGTACCAGCAGCGACACCAGCACGATAAAGAACGCGAGGTTGAAGTACAGCTGTGCATTCGGCAGCCCGGCCATCAGTGGGAACACCGCCAGAATGATCGGTACCGCGCCACGCAGGCCGACCCAGGAAATGAACGCCTTTTCGCGGCCATGGAAAGCCTTGAACGGCAGCAGCCCGACCAGCACCGACAGCGGCCGTGCGAACAGAATCATCCACAGCGCCAGACCCAGTGCAGGCAAGGCAATTGGCAGCAGATCATGCGGCGTGACCAGCAGCCCCAGCACCAGGAACATGCCGATCTGCGCCAGCCACGCCATGCCGTCGAGCATGTGCAGGATGCCGTGACGGCTGCGCACCGGCCGGTTGCCGATCACCAGACCGCACAGGTACACGGCGAGGAAGCCGCTGCCGTGCAGGGCGTTGGTCAGGGCGAACACCACCAGACCGCCGGCGATCACCAGAATCGGATACAGACCGGCCGCCAGATTGATCCGGTTGACCAGTTGCAGCATCAGCCAGCCACCGCCCAGACCGATCACACCGCCGATGCCGAACTCGCGGATCAGGTGGGTCAGCAGGCTCCAGTGCAGACCGGTCTGGCCGCTGGCGAGCATGTCGATCAGGGTCACGGTGAGGAACACCGCCATCGGGTCGTTGCTGCCGGATTCGATTTCCAGGCTGGCGGTCACCCGCTCGTTCAGGCCCTTGCCGCCGAGCAGCGAGAACACTGCTGCGGCGTCTGTGGAACCGACGATGGCGCCGATCAGCAGGCCCTGGATCAGGTTGAGGTCGAACAGCCAAGCGGCGGCCATGCCGGTGAGGCCGGTGGTGATGAGTACCCCGACCGTCGCAAGTGACAATGCCGGCCACAGGGCCACACGGAAACTGGACACCCGGGTGCGCAAGCCACCGTCGAGCAGGATCACTGCCAGTGCGAGGTTGCCGACCAGATAGGCCGTCGGGTAGTTATCGAAAATGATGCCGCCGCCATCGACCCCGGCAGTCATGCCGACTGCGAGGATGATCACCAGAATCGGGATGCCGAGACGGGAAGAAAGGGAGCTGACAAGAATGCTTGCGCCTACCAGCAACGCGCCGATCAAGAACAGGCTGTTGATGGTCGTCGCATTCAAAGGCAGTACTCCAGAAGCGGAAAGACGGGCGCAAACTGACCATGCAGTCTGCGTGCCAGCGATTCTAACCTGTTGAAATGTGATGCTGTCAAAAAGCTTTTGTACCAGGGGAGGCGATCGTTCCCACGCTCCGCGTGGGAATGCCTCAATGGACGCTCTGCGTCCGCTTTTGGGACGCAGAGCGTCCCGGGCTGCATTCCCACGCAGAGCGTGGGAACGATCAACCTCTCGACGTGGGAATGATCAAAAGGGGGCTTCTATCTCAGAGGCTGAACCGCCCAACCATATTGTTCAGATCCAGCGCCAGGCGCGACAGCTCATTACTCGCCGCACTGGTCTGATTCGCCCCGGTCGCCGATTGCACCGACAGATCGCGGATGTTCACCAGGTTGCGATCCACTTCCCGCGCCACTTGCGCCTGTTCTTCGGCGGCACTGGCGATGACCAGGTTGCGCTCGTTGATCTGGACAATGGCCGTGTTGATGGTGTCCAGCGACAGGCCGGCGCCACGGGCGATGTTCAGAGTCGACTCGGCGCGCTCGGTGCTGTTGCGCATCGAGTCCACGGCGTGCTCGGTGCCGCTCTGGATGCTGCCGATCATGCGCTCGATTTCGCTGGTCGACTGCTGGGTGCGGTGGGCCAGAGCACGGACTTCGTCAGCCACCACGGCAAAACCACGACCGGCTTCACCGGCGCGGGCCGCTTCAATCGCAGCGTTCAGTGCCAGCAGGTTGGTCTGGTCGGCCAGGCCCCGGATCACATCCAGCACCTTGCCGATGTCGCGGGATTCGTTGGCCAGGTCGCCGATCAGGGTCGCAGTGCTCTGCACGTCGGCGCTCATGCGTTCGATGGCGCTGACGGTTTCCTGCACCAGGTCGCGGCCGTCGCCGGCGGAGGTGGTTGCGTCCTTCGAGGCTTCCGAGGTGCTGACCGCGTTGCGCGCGACTTCTTCCACGGCGCTGGTCATCTCGTTGACCGCGGTGGCGGCCTGCTCGATTTCGTTGTTCTGCTGGGTCAGGCCACGGGCGCTTTCGTCGGTGACGCTGTTCAGCTCTTCGGCGGCGGACGCCAGTTGGGTGGCCGAGCCGGAAATCCGCTGCAGGGTGTCGCGCAGCTTCGATTGCATCTTGGCCATGGCCGCCAGCAGACGCCCGGCTTCGTCGGTGCCGTCAACGTGGATCGGCTGGGTCAGGTTGCCTTCGGCGATGGTTTCCGCGGCCTCCAGTGCTTTCGAGATCGGCCTGGTGATGCTCAGGGTCAGCAGCCAGGCAAACAGGAAAGTCAGGCCGGTGGCGATCACCAGCAGGGTCACCACCAGATTGAAAGCCGAGGAATATTGGTCGGCGGCCTGCTGGTTGGTTTCGCTGATCTGCTTGCCGTTGATCTGCATCAGGCGATTGAGCACGGTATTGATCGCTTCAGAGTTGCTCAGCAATTCGGTGTTCAGCAGGTTGCGCAGCTCATCCACCTGATTGTTGCGCGACAGGGTTTTCATCCGGTCTTCGATCTGGCGGTATTGACCCAGCAACTGCACGTACTGGTCATAGGCCGCACGCTCGGCCGGGCTGCCGATCAATGGCTCGTAATCGGACTGGGCCTTGCGGATCTGCTGGTTGCGCATCTCCAGCAGCTCGACGGTTTTCTGCTGCACGTCCGGCTCGCGGTTTACCAGCAAACGGTACGACAGCACCCGCAGGCGCAGGGTCAACTGAGTGAACTCGTCGAGGTTCTTGATGCTCGGCACGCTGGTGGTGGTGATGTTTTCGGCGGCGCCGCGGATTTTGCTCATCTGGTTCAGGGCGAACACACCGAGAATCAGCATCAGGCCGCCGATCAGGGCGAAGCCGGTGAACGCCCGGGGGGCGATGTTCATATTGCGAAGGGACATGGAGGCGGATACCAAAGAAGGGCCGCATCCGTGCGGGCTGAGACTGCTGTTGGGTGACTTATCGGTCATACGACTAAAGTCTTGAGTCGGTGTGCGTATTTGTCGCATCCGCACGCAAGCGACGAAGTGCAGGAACCAGATCGGCAGATCACAGTCTCTAACACTCGCAAGAATGGTCGGCCGCCAGGAAAATCAAGGCCTTGCGCCGGTTTAACCCTGGCGTCAACGACGACTTTTCTTTATCGTACGCGCCCTTTGAAAAAGCCCTGGAAGATCAAAATGTTGGAAGCATCCCTCAGCCAATTGGAACAGCTCGTCAGCGATCTGGTGCAGCAGAACCAGACCCTCTCGCAAACCAACCAGACCCTGTCCACGGAACTGGCCCAGGCCAAGGATGAAAACGAAAGCCTGCAACTGAGCCTGATGGAACAGGAAGAAAAGCACGGCGCCACCGCCGCGCGCATCCAGGCCCTGGTTGATCGCGTCAACGCAGGTCCTGTCAGCGCATGAACCACGGCACAGCAGGGGTAAAAGTCATCTCCATCATGGGGGAGGACTATTCGATCAAGGCACCGGCCGGGGAAGAACAGACCCTGCTGGACGCCGCGTTGATGCTCAAGGCCGCACTGGCCGACACCAAGAAGAAGTACCCGACGCTGATCGGTGACCGCCTGCTGGTGCTGGCGGCGATGAATCTGTGCTCGCAGCAGATTGAAATGAAGAAGCAGCATCAGGAAGAGCTCGAGCGTTACCAAGAGCAAGTCAGCGCCACGGTCGAGAGCATCGCCAAGACCATCAATCAGGGTTGATGGGGTTGCGCACAACCAAAGAATAAGATTGTCGATTGTGTTGTATACAATCGGCACGGCTGTTGCAGTGTTTCAGCCTCTTATTCTTTGGGGGTGCTCCATGCAGTTCTGGCGTCGCAGTATTCAATGGCAGCTGATCCTCGGCATGGGCACCGCCCTGCTGGTCAGCATTCTGATCGTGGTTGGCATTTATACCCTGGTGGTCAACCGCCTCGCCCAGAGCTATCTGGTCGAACAGGCGCTGCCGTCGAGCATCGAAGCGACGCGCAACGACATCGAACGAATCCTCGTTCAACCCCTCACCGCCGCCAAGGACATCGCCAGCAACGCCATGGTCCGCGACTGGCTGGCCAATGGTGAGGACTCCGGCAAAACGTCGGGCTTCGCGCAGTATCTCGAAGGCATCCGCGCCGAACACAAGGCGTTCACCGCGCTGATCATCGGCACCGAATCCAATCACTACATCACCGAAAAAGGCCTGGATCGCACCCTCAGCCGATCCAAACCGGCCGATGCCTGGTTCTACTCTTTCCTCGACAGCAATCAGCCGCGAACCCTGAACATCGACAACGACGGGGCCACCGGAGAGCTGGCGCTGTTCATCGATTTGAAGGTCGAGCAGGCCGGCAAAGTGGTCGGTGTCGCGGGGCTCGGGTTGAGCATGAAAGAGCTGTCGGAGCTGATCCACAACTTCAGCTTCGGCGAGCGCGGCAAGGTCTATCTCGTGCGTTCCGACGGTCTGATCCAGGTCCATCCCGAGGCACAGTTCAGCGGCAAGCGCACCTTGAGCGAGCAGATCGGCGGCTCGGCGGCACAAGCGGTCATGGGTCATAAAGTGGCGACCAACAGCAGCTTCCAGCGCGATGGCGAAGACTTCCTCGCCTTCAGCCTGCCTTTGCGCGACCTCGGCTGGACGCTGGTGGCAGAAGTGCCACAGTCGCAGATCTACGCCGAAGCCCGCCGGGCGATGTGGATGAGCAGCGGCATCGGTCTGGCGGTGGCGCTGGTTTGCCTGGCGTTGGTGATCTGGCTGGCCCAGGGACTGGTGCGACCGATTCGTCAGGTAACAGCCGCGTTGGTAGCAATCGGTAGCGGTGGTGGAGATTTGACCCATCGGTTAGATTCCAGCCGCGCCGATGAGTTGGGTGATCTTGCGCGGGGCTTCAACCGTTTCCTCGACAGCCAGCGCGGGATGATCGGCGAAGTGCTGACCACGAGCGAGCGGCTGCGTGTCGCTGTCGGCCAGGTGGCCAGGGTTGTGGATAACACCGCCGAGCGCTCTGGCCGGCAGCAGGAAATGACCGACATGGTCGCCACCGCTGTCCACGAAATGGGCCTGACCGTGCAAGAAATCGCCCAGAACGCCGGCAATGCTGCGCTCGCCTCGCAAACGGCTCGCGATGAAGCGATGCAGGCGCGGGAAGTGGTGGGTGGCTCGATTCGCCATATAGAAAGCATGTCCGATGAAATCGGGGTCGCGGCGGGGGCGGTGGGTGAGCTGGCGCATCAGGTGGCGTCGATCGATCAGGTGCTCGCGGTGATTCGCGGTGTTTCCGAGCAGACCAATCTGTTGGCGCTGAACGCGGCAATTGAAGCGGCGCGAGCCGGGGACATGGGGCGTGGTTTTGCGGTGGTGGCGGATGAAGTCCGCACCTTGGCGCGTCGCACTCAGGCGTCTACCGACGAGATCCAGCAGATGATCGGCAGCCTCAAGCAGGGGGCGGAGAATGCGGTTTCATCGATGCGCACCGGGCAGGCCGCAACTGGCACCGGAGTCGAGTCGAGCCAGCGTACCGGGGCGTCTTTGACTGCCATTACAGGCCAGGTCGAGCGCATCAGCGACATGAATCATCAGGTGGCGACGGCGACCGAGGAACAGTCTGCGGTGACCGAGGAGATCAATCGTAACGTGCAGGGGATTTCCGATCTGGCCCGGGCAACGGCAGGGGAGGTTCGGGCTTGTCGCGAGGATTGTCAGATGTTGCAGCGGTTGGCGGATGATCTGGCGCGGCAGATGGGTGGGTTCAAACTCACCTGAATAATGCGGCGCCCGTGATGGCGCCATCGCGAGCAAGCTCGCTCCCACAGGTTCCGTGGAGAGTTCACTGCATGTGTGAACACCCTGTAACCCTGTGGGAGCGAGCTTGCTCGCGATTGGATCTTGGCCGTTATACAAGGCTGGGGTTAGAACCACGCATCCTGCATGCTCAGGCAAACATCATCCCGAGCCTCCAGCAACGCCAATTCATGCTGACACCCCGGCACTTCCCACGTCAGAAAATAACGCGCCGCCTGCAACTTGCCCTTATAGAAGTCGACATCCGCCGCATTCCCCTTGGCCAACCCTTCCTCGGCCCGAATCGCTTGTTCAAGCCAGCGCCAGCCAATCACCGCGTGCCCGAACACCTTCAGGTACAACGCCGAGTTCGCCAGGCTGCTGTTGACCTTGCCCTGGGCCAGATCGGTCAGCAGACCGATGGTCACCGTCTGCAAGCGCGCCACCAGTTTCTCCAGCGGCTCACGCAATGCGGTCAACGATTCGTACGCCACCGCGCGTTCGGCTGTGTCGGCAATCAGGCGAATCAGTTGCTTGAGCCTGGCGCCACCGTTCTGCGCCAGTTTGCGCCCGAGCAAGTCCAGCGACTGAATGCCGTGGGTGCCTTCGTGGATCGGGTTCAGGCGGTTGTCGCGGTAGTACTGCTCCACCGGGTATTCGCGGGTGTAGCCGTGGCCACCGAGAATCTGGATCGCCAGTTCGTTGGCTTTCAAGCAGAACTCGGACGGCCAGGATTTGACGATCGGTGTCAGCAAGTCCAGCAGTTCATGGGCCTGTTTGCGCTCGGCCTCGGTTTCCAGCGTGGTGGTGTCATCGAACAGTCGCGCCGCATACAGACCGAGATCGAACGCACCTTCAACGTAGGATTTCTGCGTCAGCAGCATGCGTCTGACATCGGCGTGCTGAATGATCGCCACTGGCGCCGTCGTCGGGTCCTTGCTGTCCGGGACACGGCCCTGCGGACGTTCGCGAGCGTATTCCAGCGAGTACAGGTAACCGGCATAACCGAGCATCACCGCGCCCATGCCGACGCCGATCCGCGCCTCGTTCATCATCTGGAACATATAGCTCAAACCATGATGCGGCTTGCCCACCAGATAGCCGACACACTCGCCGTTATCGCCGAAGTTCAGCGCCGTGGAAGTCGTACCGCGCCAGCCCATCTTGTGGAACAGCCCGGCCAGCAGCACGTCATTGCGCTTGCCCAGATTGCCGTCATCGTTGACCAGAAACTTCGGCACGATGAACAGCGAAATGCCCTTCACCCCGGCCGGTGCGTCCGGCAGCTTGGCCAGCACCATGTGCACGATGTTTTCCGATAGCGGGTGATCGCCGCCGGAAATGAAGATCTTGTTGCCCTTGAGGCGATAAGTGCCGTCAGACGCAGGCTCGGCGCGTGTACGAATATCCGACAGCGACGAGCCGGCATGGGGCTCGGTCAGGGCCATGGTGCCGAAGAAGCGGCCGTCGATCATCGGTTGCAGGAAGCGCTGCTTCTGCTCTTCGGTGCCGAAACTTTCGATCAGGTTGGCCGCACCCATGGTCAGGAACGGATAGGAAGTCGAAGCGGCGTTCGCCGACTGAAAGTGAGCGAAGCAAGCCTGGGACAGGAGTGTAGGAAGTTGCATGCCGCCGGCGTCGAAACTGCGCGCAGCGTTGAGGAATCCGGCTTCGAGGAAGGCATCCACCGCCGGTTTCACCTCGGGAATCAGAATCGCCTGACCGTTCTCGTAGCGCGGCTCGTTCTCGTCGCCCTTGCGGTTGTGCGGTGCGAAGTACTTCTCGGCGATGTTTCGCGCCGTGCCGATGGCCGCATCGAAGGTTTCGCGGTTGTGCTCGGCAAATCGCTCGCGCCGGGTCAGGCCCTCGGCATCGAGGACTTCGTACAGCTCGAAAGCCAGATTGCGGGAACTGAGCAGCGTCTCGGACATGGCGGCCTACCTTTTTTTGGAATGGGCCGAGTCTAGGCGTGCGAATAAAGGCTGAACAGGAAGATTGATGCGCGTGATGGAGAGGCCAAAGGAGGGTAAGGCATGATCGTTCCCACGCTCCGCGTGGGAATGCAGCCCGGGACGCTCCGCGCCCCTAAACGGCGTGACGCAGAGCGTCACAGGAGGCATTCCCACGCAGAGCGTGGGAACGATCAGCGGTGATCAGCGGGGGGTTAGCCGATAGTCATCAGGCTGGCGTTACCGCCCGCCGCCGCGGTGTTGACGCTCAACGCACGCTCGATCACCAGGCGCTCCAGTGCAATGTTGGTCTCGCCCTGGGACAAGCCCTGAACTCCAACGATGGCGCCGGCACGCTTGGCGATCTGCTGGCAGACCGCACGCAACTGGTCGGAATGGCCGTGATGCAGAACCGCATCAAACACCACGTCGTCCTTGTTCCAGTCGGAAACCAGTTTGATCCGCGCCTGAATCTCCTTCGGCAGGCGTGCGAACAATGCCTTGCTGGTGTCGGACTCCGGCCAGACCGCCGAACCGCCCACCGCCAGTACCGCAGCCAGTTGGGTCAGCAGATCGCCTTCGATGTCAGCAAGGCACAGCACGTGCTCGCGCGGCAGGATCGCGTAGCTGTTCTTCTCGCCGGTCGGGCCGGCCAGTACGCGGGTGATACCGCTTTGCGACTGCGCTGCGTACTGCACGCACAGGGTGCTCAGGTCGGCGAACTTGTTGCTGTCGGCCCAGGCTTTCAGGGCGGTCAGCGGCTTGCTCATGGCGTCGCGCAGACGAACGTCCGGTGCCACGGCAGCATCACCGCGAGCGAAGGACTGTTCGATGGCATCGGTAGGACGCGTCGATAGCAGGCGGTACAGGTACAGCGGGCCACCGGCCTTCGGACCGGTACCCGACAGACCTTCGCCACCGAACGGCTGGACGCCGACCACGGCACCGACGATGTTGCGGTTGACGTAGACGTTACCGGCGTTGACGTTGTCGATCACCTTGGCGATGGTCTCGTCGATGCGGGTGTGCACGCCGAGGGTCAGGCCGTAACCGGAGGCGTTGATCTGGGCGATCAACTGGTCGATCTCTTTACGCTTGTAGCGCACCACGTGCAGTACCGGACCGAAGATCTCGCGTTGCAGCTCGTCAAAGCTTTCCAGCTCGATCAGGGTCGGCATGACGAAGGTGCCGCGTTTGACTTCCTCGGTATCGGCGATGGCCACCTGGTACACGTTGCGACCTTTGTCGCGCATGCCCTGGATGTGCTTCTCGATACCGGCCTTGGCTTCGGCGTCGATCACCGGGCCGATGTCCACGGACAGGCGTTCCGGGTTGCCGAGACGGCTTTCAGCCATCGCACCTTTGAGCATTTCGATGACGCGATCAGCGGAATCTTCCTGCAAGCACAGGACGCGCAGGGCCGAGCAACGTTGACCGGCGCTGTCGAAGGCCGAAGACACCACGTCGATCACCACCTGTTCGGTCAGTGCCGAAGAGTCGACGATCATCGCGTTCTGGCCGCCAGTTTCGGCGATCAGCGGAATCGGACGGCCCTGGTTGTCGAGGCGACCAGCAATGTTGCGTTGCAGCAAACGCGCGACTTCGGTGGAGCCAGTGAACATCACGCCCTTGACGCGCTCATCGCCCACCAGACCGGCGCCGACGGTTTCACCGCGACCCGGCAGCAGTTGCAGCACGCCTTCCGGAATCCCGGCTTCGAGCAGCAGACGCACAGCCTGTGCTGCAACCAGTGGAGTTTGCTCGGCCGGTTTGGCCAGTACCGGGTTACCGGCGGCCAGTGCGGCGGCGACTTGACCGCTGAAGATCGCCAGCGGGAAGTTCCACGGGCTGATGCAGACCACCGGGCCCAGTGGGCGGTGGGCGTCGTTGCTGAAATCGTTGCGTGCCTGCACCGCGTAATAACGCAGGAAGTCGACGGCTTCGCGGACTTCGGCGATGGCGTTGGCGAAGGTCTTGCCGGCTTCGCGGGCCAGCAGGCCCATCAGCGGCTGGATTTCGCCTTCCATCAGATCAGCGGCGCGTTCCAGAATCGCGGCGCGTTCGGCCGGCGGGGTGGCCTGCCAGATCGGTGCAGCGTTCAGGGCGCATTGAATGGCGTTGTCGACGTCTTCGACGGTGGCTTCCTGCACGTGGCCGACCACGTCACGCAGATCGGACGGGTTCAGCACCGGTGCCGGCGCTTCGTTACTGGACGCGCAACCAAGCATCGGCGCGGCTTTCCAGTTGTTGTGCGCGGTGGCCAGCAGGGCGCAGGACAGCGACGCCAGACGGTGTTCGTTGGCCATGTCGATGCCGCTGGAGTTGGCGCGCTCGGAACCGTAAAGGTCACGCGGCAGCGGAATGCGCGGGTGCGGCAGGCCGAAACCACCTTCCACGGTTGCCATCTGCTCGATCTGCGCCACCGGATCGGCCACCAGTTCCTGAATCGAAATCGACTGGTCGGCGATACGGTTGACGAACGAGGTGTTGGCGCCGTTTTCCAGCAGACGACGTACGAGGTACGCCAGCAGGGTTTCGTGGGTGCCGACTGGAGCGTACACACGGCACGGACGATTCAGCTTGCCTTCGGAGACTTTGCCTACAACCTGCTCGTACAGAGGTTCGCCCATGCCGTGCAGGCACTGGAACTCGTACTGGCCCGGGTAATAGTTCTGACCGGCAATGTGATAAATCGCCGACAGGGTGTGGGCGTTATGCGTGGCGAACTGCGGGTAGATGACTTCCGGCACCGACAGCAGTTTGCGGGCGCAGGCGATGTAGGAAACGTCGGTGTACACCTTGCGGGTGTAGACCGGATAGCCTTCCAGGCCTTCGACCTGGGCGCGCTTGATTTCGCTGTCCCAGTACGCGCCTTTCACCAGGCGGATCATCAGGCGATGACGGCTGCGGCGAGCCAGGTCGATCACGTAGTCGATCACGTACGGGCAACGCTTCTGGTAGGCCTGGATCACGAAACCGATGCCGTTCCAGCCAGTCAGTTGCGGCTCGAAGCACAGGCGCTCGAGCAGATCCAGCGACAGCTCCAGGCGGTCGGCTTCTTCGGCGTCGATGTTCAGACCGATGTCGTATTGCTTGGCCAGCAGGGTCAGCGACAGCAGGCGCGGGTACAACTCGTCCATCACGCGCTCGTACTGGGCACGGCTGTAACGCGGGTGCAGGGCCGACAGCTTGATCGAGATGCCTGGGCCTTCATAAATCCCACGGCCGTGGGACGCTTTGCCGATCGAGTGAATGGCTTGTTCGTACGAGGCCAGGTACTTCTGGGCGTCGTGTTCGGTCAGCGCCGCTTCACCCAGCATGTCGTAGGAATAACGGAAGCCCTTGGCTTCGAACTTGCTCGCATTGGCCAGGGCTTCGGCGATGGTTTCGCCGGTCACGAATTGCTCGCCCATCAAGCGCATGGCCATGTCGACGCCCTTGCGGATCATCGGCTCGCCGCTCTTGCCGATGATGCGACTCAGGGACGAGGTCAGGCCGGCTTCGTTGTGGGTCGACACCAGTTTGCCGGTCAGCAGCAAACCCCAGGTCGCTGCGTTGACGAACAGCGACGGGCTGTTGCCCAGGTGTGGCTGCCAGTTGCCGGTGCTGATCTTGTCGCGGATCAGCGCATCGCGAGTGCCTTTGTCCGGGATACGCAGCAGCGCTTCGGCCAGGCACATCAGCGCCACGCCTTCCTGGGACGACAGGGAAAATTCCTGCAGCAGGCCCTGAACAATGCCTGCACGACCGCCGGCACTCTTCTGGTTACGCAGTTTTTCCGCGATGGTTGCGGCGAGTTTGTTGGTGGCTTCGGCCATCGGCGCCGGCAGGCGAGCCTGCTCGATCAGCATCGGCACCACTTCCGGCTCAGGGCGACGGTAAGCAGCGGTGATCGAGGCGCGCAGAACCGATTGCGGCAGGATGCTTTCGGCGAATTCGAGGAAGCATTGGTGAGCGTGATCGGTGTGGACTTCGCCCGCGTCGTCGGCGTCCTTTGCGGCCAAACCGTTCAGCTCGGTCAGGGTTGCACCACCCTCGAGTTTTTCCAGGTAATTGAAAATTGCCTGCTTGATCAGCCAGTGCGGTGTGCGATCAATCGAGGTTGCGGCGGCTTTCAGGCGCTCGCGGGTCGGGTCGTCAAGTTTGACCCCAAGGGTGGTGGTAGCCATATTTTTATCCTCATAGGTGCCGCAGTTGCGCGACAACAGCTGGCGGCAAGATTAGCCGCGAGCCGAAAGAGGTGCAACCGGGTGCAACCCTTTTTTTGTCGGAATAATCGGCAACTCGTCAGGAAATAATTTCTGGTACGAAAGTGCTGCTCCTGCTTGGTGCTTTTGCTTCTAGAAAAGCGCTGTGACTGCGTTAAAAGGGAGCAAAAAGCCACTTCCGTAGGATAAATCCGACTGGGTGCAACTAATTCTCAAGAAACTGGTTGCACCTGTTTTGCTTTGTTGCATAGGATTCGCGCCCAAGGTGCAACCGGGGAAACCCGGCGCACCGGCCAATGGCTTTCCTGGGGAAACATTGGTCATAAATGCGCGGCCGTGCGAATCGTCTGTCAGACGTCAGTCTGCAAACGGTGCAACCGCCGCCGCTACATAAAAACAAAGCCAGGGCACGTACGTAATGAGCGCAAGCAATCCAACCCTGATCACGTTCGTGATCTACATCGCAGCAATGGTGCTGATCGGCTTCATGGCCTATCGCTCCACCAACAACCTTTCTGACTATATTCTCGGTGGCCGCAGCCTGGGCAGCGTAGTGACGGCATTGTCCGCCGGCGCTTCCGACATGAGCGGCTGGTTGCTGATGGGCCTGCCGGGCGCCATCTACATGTCCGGCCTGTCCGAAAGCTGGATCGCCATCGGCCTGATCGTCGGTGCCTACCTGAACTGGCTGTTCGTCGCCGGCCGTCTGCGTGTTCAGACCGAGCACAACGGCGATGCACTGACCCTGCCGGACTACTTCTCCAGCCGTTTCGAAGACAAGAGCGGTCTGCTGCGGATCATTTCGGCAGTCGTGATTCTGGTGTTCTTCACTATCTACTGCGCTTCCGGCATCGTGGCCGGCGCCCGTCTGTTTGAAAGCACCTTCGGCATGTCCTACGAGACCGCGCTGTGGGCCGGTGCTGCGGCAACGATTGCCTACACCTTCGTCGGCGGTTTCCTCGCGGTGAGCTGGACCGATACCGTACAGGCCACCCTGATGATCTTCGCGCTGATCCTGACGCCGATCATCGTGCTGCTGGCCACCGGCGGTGTGGACACCACGTTCCTGGCCATCGAAGCACAGGACCCGAGCAACTTCGACATGCTCAAGGGCACCACTTTCATCGGCATCATCTCGCTGATGGGCTGGGGTCTGGGCTACTTTGGCCAGCCGCACATCCTGGCGCGTTTCATGGCGGCGGATTCGGTGAAGTCGATCGCCAAGGCCCGTCGTATCTCCATGACCTGGATGATCCTGTGCCTGGGCGGCACCGTGGCGGTGGGTTTCTTCGGTATCGCTTACTTCTCGGCGCACCCGGAAGTAGCAGGTCCTGTCACCGAAAACCACGAGCGCGTGTTCATCGAACTGGCGAAAATCCTGTTCAACCCATGGGTTGCAGGCGTTCTGTTGTCGGCAATTCTCGCGGCGGTAATGAGCACCCTGAGCTGCCAGTTGCTGGTGTGCTCGAGCGCCTTGACCGAAGACTTCTACAAGGCTTTCCTGCGCAAAAACGCTTCCCAGGTTGAGCTGGTATGGGTTGGTCGCGCCATGGTGCTGGTGGTTGCACTGATCGCTATCGCGATGGCCGCCAACCCGGACAACCGCGTACTGGGTCTGGTGTCCTACGCCTGGGCCGGTTTCGGTGCAGCCTTCGGTCCGGTGGTGCTGATCTCGGTGATCTGGAAGAAAATGACCCGTGACGGCGCACTGGCCGGCATCCTGGTCGGCGCGATCACCGTGATCGTCTGGAAGCACTTCGAGCTGCTGGGTCTGTACGAAATCATCCCGGGCTTCATCTTCGCCAGCCTGGCGATCTACTTCGTCAGCCTGATGGGCCAGCCGAGCGCCGGCATGGTTCAGCGCTTTGAAGCGGCCGAGAAGGATTTCCATCTGAACAAGTGATGGAGATGAGCTGAGGCTCACAAGAAAACGGCCCGCTTCCTGTAGGAAGCGGGCCGTTTTTTATTGCCTGTGATTTCTGATTAGCGCTGGCGATCCCTGTGGGAGCTGGCTTGCCAGCGATGAGGGCGACACATCCAGCACTTAGAGTGACTGACAAATCGCCATCGCTGGCAAGCCAGCTCCCACACGAGGCTGCGATATTTCTGACGGAAGTGTCTGTAGTTGGATGCGTTGATTGTTGAAGGCCAAATCGAAGTTTTGAGTAGGGAAAATCTGATTTTTCAGTCACCCAGCCTGCACCCCTTGCCCCTCATGCAGAATCGCCCGCCCTCAATCTGCAGAGAGACATCGGATGTTCGCGCCTGCCAATCAACCGCGTTTCACGTTGACCGTCGAAGGCGCCCAGTTTGACCTCAAAGTCCTTGAGTTCACGGGCAAGGAAGCCATCAGCCAACCCTATCGATTCGAGGTGGAGTTGGTCAGTGAGCGGCCGGATCTGGATCTGGAAAGCCTGCTGCATTGTCAGGCGTTTCTGAGTTTTGATGCCCAAGGTAACGGTGTTCACGGGCAGATTTATCAGATTGGTCAGTGGGATTCCGGAAAACGTCTGACCCGCTACCACTTGAGCCTTGTTCCACGTCTGATGTATCTCGGTCATCGGATCAATCAACGGATTTTCCAGCATCAGACGGTTCCGCAGATTGTCGCGCAGATCCTCAAAGATCATGCAATCCTGCGCGACGCCTTCGAGTTCCGACTGGGAAGTGACTACCCCGCGCGCGAATATTGCGTGCAGTACGCCGAGAGTGATTTGGCGTTTATCCAGCGCCTTTGTGCTGAGGTGGGCATTCATTTCCACTTTCAACACAGTTCCAGCGGACATTTTCTGGTATTCGGCGATGACCAGACCGTGTTTCCACGACTGGCCGAGCCCGTCTTGTATTTGCCCGGCAGCGGCATGATCGGGACAGCGTCGGCGATCCAGCGCTTCAACGTTCGCCTGGAAACGCGGACCAGTGTTGTCACTCGGCGCGACTACAACTTCGAGAAACCGCTGCTGCACATGCAAAGCGGCATCGACAGTGAACAGCGCCCGGTGCTGGAGGACTATCACTTTCCCGGCCAGTTCAGTGATCGCGAGAGCGGCAGGCAACTGGCTCAGCGCGCACTTGAGCGGCATGTCGCCGATTATCGGCAGGTCGAGGGACGCAGCGATGCATCCGCACTGGCCTGCGGACACTTCCTGCAACTGGCCGAGCACCCACGCCAGGATTGGAATGACCTCTGGTTGCTGACAGCCATCGAGCACTATGGCCGACAGCCGCAAGTGCTGGAGGAATCGGTGACCAGTGATGGGGAGGATGCCCAAGGTTACCGTAATGCCTTTCTTGCAACACCGTGGGATGTGTTTTTCCGTCCAGCTCTTGGGCCAGACAAACCACGAATGCTTGGCTATCAACCGGCCGTGGTCACCGGCCCGAAAGACAGTGAAATCCATTGCGACGAGTACGGTCGGGTCAAGGTGCAACTGGCCTGGGATCGCGACGGCGAACTCAACGAGCATTCCAGCTGCTGGCTGCGGGTCGCCAGCGGCTGGGCCCATGACCGTTATGGGAGCGTGCTGATTCCGCGGGTCGGCATGGAAGTGCTGGTGGGGTTCATCGATTCCGATGCCGACAAACCGCTGGTCATGGGTTGCCTGCCGAACGCCGCCACGCCGGTGCCGCTGGATCTGCCGGCCGACAAGACCCGCAGTATTTTCCGCAGCCAGAGTAGTCCCGGCGGCGGGGGCTACAACGAATTGCGCATCGAAGATCGCAAAGGCGCCGAGGAAATCTACCTGCGCGCCCAGCGAAACTGGACGCAGCATGTGCTGAATGATCAGCAGGTGCAGGTGGATAACCAGCGCAGCGTTGTCGTGACCGGTCTCGCTAAACATGAACTGAAAGCGGATGAGCAGCGCATCACCCATGGCCAGCGCCAGACCGAAGTGAAGCAGGATGATCACCTCACGGTGACCGGCGACCGACACATCCGCGTGAGCAATCAGGCGATCAACGCCAGCGCTCAATTCCACGTCAGCGCCGGGCAGCAAGTGGTGATCGACGGCGGGGCGAGCGCGACGATTCAGGCGGGCGGGCAGTGGATAAACATCGGCCCGGGCGGGATCTTCAGCAGCGTGCCGATTGTGGTGGGTGGCGCGCCGATGGCGGCGATGAGTGCGGCGCCGACAGTGCCGGGGTTGCCGGAGAAACTGATGGCGGCACCGGCAGCGATTTTGACTGCCGCGCAAATCATGAGCCTTAAAGGTGATGCGCCGTTCTGCGAAGAATGCGAGCGCTGCAAGGATGGTGTTTGTGCAGCCTGATCAATGGTTGAAGGATGAGCCGCTCAAACCGTCGGAGCAGTTGTTCGCGATTTTCAGTAGCTCCAGTGCGGCAGAGCCACTGAAGGCCTGGCCGCTGAAAGCGCAGATGCCGAAACCGGTCTGGGCGGAAACGATCTATGCGGAGTGGGATGCGGTGATGCCCTACGTGGGAATCGTCGACGCGGGCAGTGAGTTTCTGGATTGGGTGGCGACCACGGAGTCTCGGGACTGGGGCTGGCTGGCGGTGTCCTCGGCGGGGCTTGATACAGTGGTCGAGCACTTTCGCAGTTTGACCCAGGTGCTGATGCCGGACGGGAAAGCGGTGTTCTTCCGGTTCTGGGATGGGCGGTTTTTTTTGCCGATCCTTGAGTCGTCCGAGGTGGATGCCGGGCAATTGCTGCCGGTTCTCTCGCGAGTATTGATCAATGGTCAGCCAGTCGAGATCGGGGGCAGGGCGCGGGTCTCGGGGCGGGAGTATCCTTGGTGGTCGGTGCCGGAAAAGCTGCTGGCGCAATTTGGCGGTGATGCCCGGATCAACAATGCCTTGCAGTGGTTGAGCGAGGAGCAGCCGGCGTTGTTCGAGGCATTTCCCGCCGATGTTTTGCGCTGCAAGGTTGTCAGGTTTTTTGCGGTTTCGGCGTCGGACGAATCGTCGGCTTCGGCATTACTGGACTACTTGCGGGACGAATCAGAGTGAAATTTCCGGGCGAAGGCTTCGGACGTTTCCTGCGAGTTGCGGCGGTTTGCGTGAACTGGTGGGCGCGGTGGTGCGGGGATAGTCTTTGGTTGTCTCCGCAAGTGTGGAGGCAGGGCGTAGGAGCCCTGATTTCAGAGCAGTGCATAAGCGTCGTTGCCCGATTTGCGGCAGTCTTCGCTCGACCGTAAGATCCTTTGCGGCGGTTATGCGCGGGCACGCTTCGGCGTGGCTGAGTGCTCTGGTCTCAGTCCTCCTACCCCGCGCATGGCTGCCACCCAATCCTGTAGGAGGGAAACGGTGTGCGCCTCTTTCACTACCAGAGGATTAAACAATGAGCACGCTTCATCCAGATCCACCCTACGAACCCTTCATCCCTCACCCCAACAACCGCCTCATGGCGCTGACCAGCAACTGCAACGACATGCCCACCCTGTTCATCGACACCCACGCCCCGCTCGACATCCTGATGGACGCCGCCAACTACCGCATCCGCGCGGTCATCCAGGTCCTGGAAAACATGTGCATGCGCGGCTCGGTCGAGTGCGACTCGGTCATCCTCAGCGACTTCGCCCAGCTCTGCGTGATACCGCTGCGTGACGGCTGTGATGTCTTGGATGTGATTGGCAAACGCCTACACGCCATACCGTCCTGACTCGATCGTTCCCACGCTCTGCGTGGCTCCAGGGACGCTCTGCGTTCCAGGCATCCACCGCAATTGTGGCTGATACCCCATGCGACGCGGAGCGTCACGGGCTGCATTCCCACGCAGAGCGTGGGAACGATCATCAGTGCGGCGGGACGCCACTCAGCTGCGAGCCCCTGACTTGCCGCCCGGTAAAAGGTAAACTTCACGGCCCTCGCAGGAGCAGCCATGAATTATCGTCACGCCTTCCATGCCGGCAATCACGCCGATGTGTTCAAACACCTGACCTTGACCCGCCTCATCGCCCTGATGTCGCGCAAGGAGCAGCCGTTTGCCTATCTCGACAGCCACGCCGGCATCGGTCTGTATGACTTGCAGGGCGATCAGGCCAACCGTACCGGCGAGTACCTGGAAGGCATCGCGCGGTTGTGGGATCAGCCGGATCTGCCGGCGCTGACCGCTGACTACATGAAAGTGCTGCACGAGATGAACCCGGATGGCCAGTTGCGCTATTACCCGGGTTCGCCGGAGCTGGCGCGGCGTCTGACCCGGCCGCAGGATCGGGTGATGCTCAACGAGAAGCACCCCGAAGACGGCGTCTTGCTCAAAGACAACATGGCCGGCGATCGTCGGGTCAAAGTGCATCTGGGCGAGGGCTGGCATGTCGCCCGCGCGATGTTGCCGGTGCAGGAGAAGCGCGCGGTGATGCTGATTGATCCGCCGTTCGAGCAGCTTGATGAAATGCAGCGTTGTGCGGCGTCAATGAAAGAGGCCATTGGCCGGATGCGCCAGACCGTGGCAGCGATCTGGTATCCGGTGAAGGATCAGCGCGCGCTGCGTCGTTTCTATCAGGATCTGGCCGGCACCGGTGCGCCGAAGTTGCTGCGGGTCGAGCTGTTGGTGCATCCGCTGGACACGCCGAACAGCCTGAACGGTTCTGGCCTGGCGATTGCCAATCCGCCGTGGGGGCTGGAGGAAGAATTGCGTGAGCTGCTGCCGTGGCTGTCCAAGAAGCTTGGGCAGACCCAGGGTGGATGGCAGATGGATTGGTTGATCGCCGAGAGCTGATCTCTATTGATCGCCGATCGTTCCCACGCTCCGCGTGGGAATGCAGTCCGGGACGCTCCGCGTCCCAACAGCGGACGCAGAGCGTCCATTGAGGCATTCCCACGCAGAGCGTGGGAACGATCGGCCGAGGTGGTCAGTTACCCGCCAGGCTCGGTGGCATGCAAACGCCAGTGCCGCCAATCCCGCAGTAACCTTCCGGATTTTTCGCCAGATACTGCTGGTGATAGGTCTCGGCGAAGTAAACCGTCGGGGCCTGTTCAATCTCGGTGCTGATTTCACCCAGACCTGCCTTCGACAGCTCAGCCTGATAAACGGCTTTGCTCTTCAGCGCCGCATCCAGTTGCTCCGGATGGGTCGCGTAGATCACCGAACGGTACTGAGTGCCAATGTCATTGCCCTGGCGCATGCCCTGCGTCGGGTTGTGCAGTTCCCAGAACATCGCCAGCAGCTCTTCGTAGCTGACCTTGGCCTTGTCATACACCACCAGAACCACTTCAGCGTGGCCGGTCAGGCCCGAGCAGACTTCTTCGTAGGTCGGGTTCGGCGTGTAACCGCCGGCGTAACCGACCACGGTGCTGACCACGCCTTCACGCTGCCAGAAGCGCCGCTCGGCACCCCAGAAGCAGCCCAGACCGAAGATCGCGAAGTCGACGTCTTCGAAAAACGGGCCGAGCAGCGGTGTGTCTTCGAACACGAAGTGCTTTTCAGGCAGGGTCATTGCGGTTTCGCGGCCAGGCAGAGCTTGTTCTTTAGTCGGTAGCACGTTCTTGTTCACCAGAATTTCCGAGCGCAGAACCATGATCGTTCCTCTCAGTCAGGATGGGATGTCTATAAGCTGACCACCAGTGTGCCCAATGATGCCCGATTTCGCACTATTCAAATGTGGGAGCGAGCTTGCTCGCGAAGGCGGCGATCCATTCAACATTTGCAGTGACTGACCCACCGCCTTCGCGAGCAAGCTCGCTCCCACAGGGTTGGGGGGGATTATGGGATTTAGAGGCAGAGCGGGCCGCGCGGGTAGCGCTTGAGCGCCTGGATCAGTTCGGCACCCGGAATCGGCCGGTCGAACAGGTAGCCCTGGCCGACGTCGCAGCGGTGCCGGCGCAGGAACGCCAGTTGCTCGGCGGTCTCGATGCCTTCGGCCACGACCTTGAGTTTCAGGTTGTGGGCCATGGCAATCACGGCGGAGGTGATTTCCATGTCGTCCTGGTTATCCGGGATTTCGTGGATGAAGCTGCGATCGATCTTGATGATGTCGATCGGGAATTTCTTCAGGTAGCTGAGCGACGAATAGCCGGTGCCGAAGTCGTCCATGGCCAGAGTCAGGCCCAGACGCTTGAGCTGGTCGAGCTGCAAGTGGGTGTCTTCGGTGGCTTCCAGCAGCAAGCCTTCGGTCAGCTCCAGTTCCAGCAGATTGGCCGGCAGCGCTTCTTCCTTGAGGATGTTGGCGATGGAGGCCACCAGGTCGGGGTCGGAGAACTGCTTGGGCGACAGGTTGATCGCCACTTGCAGATTGCCCATGCCGGCGGCGGTCAGCGCCTTGCTCATGCGGCAGGCCTGGCGGGCAATCCACTTGCCGATCGGAATGATCAGGCCGGTTTCCTCTGCGACGCTGATGAACTGATCCGGGCGGATCATGCCGCGCTCCGGGTGGTTCCAGCGCAACAGCGCTTCCATGCCCAGCAGACGACCACTGCGCAGGCACAGCTTCGGTTGGTAGAACACGTCCAGTTCATTCTGGGTCAGGGCGCGGCGCAGGTTGTTTTCGACGAACAGTTTGTAGCTGGCCTCGGCGTTCAGCGCCTCGGTGAACACCTGCACCTGATGTTTGCCGTTGGCCTTGGCCTTGTGCAGGGCGAGGCCGGCGTTGCGCATCAGGGTCTGCGGGTCGCGGCCGTGCAGCGGCGCGCAGGCCAGGCCCACGGAGCCGGTGACGCTGATCAACTGGTTGTCGACGAACATCGGTTTGTCGAGGGTCAGCAGTAACTGGCTGGCGATCTGCTGCCCGGCCTCAAGGTCGGTGTTGTCGAGCAACACCGCGAACTCGTTACTGGCGAACCGCGCCAGGCTGCCACTCGGGCTGAGGCTGTTACGCAGGCGCCGGGCCAGGCTGATCAACAGTTTGTCGCCGGTCTGGTGACCGAGGCTGTCGTTGATCCGCTTGAAGTTATCGATGTCCACCAGCAGCAGGCTGATCGGGGTATCGCTATCCCGGGCGAAGCGTTCGTCCAGATTGCGGATAAATGCAGGGCGGTTACCGAGGTTGGTCAGGTTGTCGGTGTAGGCCAGGCGCTCGATGCGCTGCTGCGCCAGTTTGGTCTGGGTGATGTCTTCGTAGATGCCGATGTAATGCGTCAGCTCACGGTTGTCGCCGTAGACCTTGGAAATCGACAACTGGCCCCAGTAGGGTTCGAGGTTCTTGCGGCGGCTCTTGAATTCGCCCTGCCAGCTGTTGCTCTTGGCCAGCGCCGACGGCGCGTCGAACAGCAGCTCGCTGAGGTTTTCCAGGGCCGGCAACTCCGACAGGCGCTGGCCGTGGACTTCCTCGGTGGTGTACTGGGTGATCGCGGTGAAGCTCGGGTTGACGTACTCGACCACGCCGTCGCAATTGACCAGCAAAAAGGCGTTTGCACTTTGCTCGACCGCACGCTGGAACAGGTGCAGGGCGCTGGTGGCGGTGCGGCGGTTGTGGTTGTTGATGACCTGGGCGAACTGGTCGGCCAGTTCACCGGCAAAGGCGATTTCGTCGGACTGCCAGGCGCGGGTGACGCCGGTCTGCTCCAGGCACAGCACGCCGACCACCTGGCCGTCGACGCGGATGCTGGCGTCGAGCATGGCATTGACGTCACGCGGGCGCAGGGCTTCGGCCATTTCCCGGGTTCGCGGGTCACGCATCGCGTTGTGTGCATCGATGGCGCGGCTGCCGTGCAGCGCGTCCATGTAATCGGGGAAGTCGCTGACGTCGATCACGTCCGGCAGGATGTATTCCTGGGTGGCACGGTGGTACGCCGAGATCGGCACCAGCTTCTGGCCTTCGAGGTTCCACAGGCTGGCGCAGTCGATTTCGTAGATATCGCAGGCACAGCGGGTGATCAGCTCGGCGGCTTCCTGCAGGGAGTTCTGGCTGCTGTAGCGCTGGCGGGCCAGCAACAGGATCAGATCCTGTTGGGCGCGCACTCGCTCCAGGTGTTGCAGCTGTTCCTGCTGGGCACGCTGATTGAGCTCAAGGGCGATTTGCAGGCGCGAGTTCTGGGTTTCCAGGTCGACGGACTGCAGCGGCGGCGCTTCGTCGAACACATCGTCGACCGCCAGCAGGTAACCGCGCAGCAAGTGACGGTTGTGCTGTTTGTAGGCTTCGCCGAGTTCGAGAATGCTCAGCGCACCGGCGGCGGTGTGCAGGGTATAGCGCACCAGATAGTGCGGGCTGTCGCGCAATTGTTGCTGGATCGCGTCGTGCAACTGATAACGCGCTTCGGGCTCCATCAGGCTGGCGTAGGGCGAGCCGACCAAAGCGCAGAGTTCAACGGCGGGCTGGCCGAACTGGCGTTCGCAGTTGGGATCGAGAAACAGCATCGCCCAGCTGGCTTCATTCAGGCGCTCGAAACGCAGCATGCCGAGCCGCGAGGGCACAGGCAACTGCGTCACTACCTCGGCCACCATACGGCTGGCGGCATCGGGTTGGCTCTTCATGAAGGGAACTCGCTTGGAAATTTGCTGAACGCGCCGGGCTCGCGCCCTCTTTACTGTTGCCTGCGGCAAGGTTGCATCATTGCGGCACCGACTGACAAGAGACATGAAGGCCAAGTGCTATAAGAATATGTCGGCTGCAGTGAACATTTCTCCAGCACATGCCGGAAACTAATGCTGCGCAGCGTGAAGATGTCCGTTCCAGAGCCTTCCGGCATCCGGAACGGCCGTGCCGCTGGATTCATCGCAACGGAATATCGATGGATTGCAGGTGCCTGCCATCCCGGTCGTGATAGTTGACCTGGATCCGCCCGGCCTCGACCACCATGTGTGCGAAGTTGTCCTGGCTGATCACCTGGCTGGTCAGCGCGTGCCGGTATTCACCTGCCTCGGTCTGCGCCAGCGGCTTGTCGAGCATGAAGGTCGCGGCGGTGGCGTAGGGCAGCAGTTTGCTGTTGCTCAGCGGTGAGGACACGACGGTGTGCACTTCAAAGTCCGTGTCTTCGCTGTGTGTCAGGCGACTGGTCAGCGAGCCATGCACATCGCCGGAAATGAACACGACGTTCTTGAGCCGATGCTGGCGGATGGTTTCCAGCAGGCGCAGGCGCTGTTCGGGGAAGCCTGCCCAGGCATCATCGCCGTTCATTTTGCGGTCTGGGTAGAGCATGACGCTGGTGACCACGAACTTGACCCGTGCCGGGCTCTCCACCAGCCACTTGCACAAGGCCTGTTCCTGTTCTTCATCGAGGATGCGGCGGTCGTCGTTCGACAAGTTGCGGCGAGTTCGACTGTCCGTCACAAACCATTCGATATCGCCATCGCTGAATTGATACCAATAATGCTTCAGTGTCGTGCGATCAATTGTTCCGCTAGTTGTTGTTGAACAGATCGGGCTATGACTCGCTTGATAAATATCGTAAGTCGCCATTGCGTTGCGATAAAGCGTTTTATCGGACTCATGGGCGTTCATTGGCCAGTTATCTTCTATTTCGTGATCGTCCAGGATCATGTAGGTCGAAGTGCCGGACATCAATCGTCGAATATTAGGCAGGGAAAACGCCGCGCGATACTTTGCAATGAACTCGTCATAGTCGCGATCCGGGGCGAACAGGTTCAAGTCGTCGGCGTAGATCTGATCGCCACACATCATGATTGCGCTGATTGCCGGTTGTGCACCCTCGATCAACTGGCTGATGGACGCGAAGATCCGGTCGCCCAGATGCGGGAGCACCGGGACGCCGGCGGTCATGCGCAGGTAACGGCAGGAGCCGAGGATGTAGGCGCGAGGCTGCAAAGGCTGGCTGCTGCGGGTGCGCAGGCGATACGTCTCCCGTGGCCATTGCAGCGGCAACTCCGCCACGCTGTGGATAGTGTGGACGGGACTCATGGGGCTGAACCAGCCGGTCTGGTATTCGTAGTCGGTGTCAGCTTCCAGATAATCGAGTACCAGCACTTCAGTCATGTCGCGGGTTGAGTCAAGTTTGACGAACTGGCCCGGCTGCCATTGTTTCGAATTCAGTGGCCGGTAACGTATGCCGGCAAATACGGCCGCGTTATGTTGCAGCCCGCCACGAATAAATATTCGCGCCTGGTTAGTTGTTGTGTGGCCAATAATCGGGCCGACGGTAGGTTTTAGCATGTTCGAATCCATTCGAATAAGTGTTGGTGAGAATAAAGTTGTCCGGTGTTATTGGTGCAACTTTGATGTGCCAAGGTTAGTTGCGTGTTGCTGAAAAATATCGACAGGAAGTGGACTCGGGTCGTGGTCTATATCAGCGCAAGTTGTGGGAAAAGTGCGGACGACAGTTATTTCAGGCAAAAAAAAGCCCCGCCAAACTGACGGGGTTGAGGTACGAGCGTGTGGCGCTCGAAAACGTGGAGCACGGTCGGCCCTCCGTTGCCGGAGGGCCGAGCGCTTTACAGCAGGATGGTGCGGATGTCCGCCAGCAGGTCGCTCAGACGCTTGGTGAAGCGTGCAGCAGCGGCGCCGTTGATCACACGGTGATCGTAGGACAGCGACAGTGGCAGCATCAGTTTCGGCTGGAAGGCTTTGCCGTCCCAGACTGGCTGGATGGTTGCCTTGGAAACACCGAGGATCGCCACTTCCGGCGCGTTGACGATCGGCGTGAAGCCGGTGCCGCCAATGTGGCCGAGGCTGGAAATGGTGAAGCAGGCGCCTTGCATCTCGTCCGACGAGAGCTTCTTGGTCCGGGCTTTTTCAGCCAGGGAAGCGGCCTCGGCGGCCAGTTGCAGCAGGCTCTTCTGGTCGACGTTTTTGATGACCGGTACCAGCAGGCCATCCGGGGTGTCGACGGCGAAGCCGATGTTCACGTATTTCTTGCGGATGATCGCCTTGCCGCTTGGAGCCAGCGAGCTGTTGAAGTCCGGCAGTTCCTTGAGCAGGTGTGCGCAGGACTTGAGCAGCAGCGGCAGGATGGTCAGCTTGACGCCGGCCTTCTCTGCGACAGCTTTCTGTGCGGTGCGGAACGCTTCCAGTTCGGTGATATCCGCCGAGTCGAATTGCGTTACGTGCGGCACGTTCAGCCAGCTGCGGTGCAGGTTGGCAGCGCCGACCTGCATCAGGCGGGTCATCGGCACTTCTTCGATTTCGCCGAAACGGCTGAAGTCGACGACCGGAATCGGCGGGATGCCCGCGCCACCGGTTGCGCCAGCAGCAGCGGCCGGTGCTTCCTTGGCCTTCTGCATCATGGCTTTGACGTAGGTCTGCACGTCTTCTTTCAGGATGCGACCGTGCGGACCGCTGGCGCCGACAGCGCTCAGCTCGACGCCGAATTCGCGTGCCAGTTGACGCACGGCAGGGCCGGCGTGAACTTTCGCACCTGGCTTGGCTGGAGCAGCAACCGGAGCGGCGGCAGCAGGTGCAGCGGCAGCTGGAGCAGCAGCGGCCGGCGCCGGAGCGCTCGGAGCAGCAGCGGCAGCTGGAGCCGGGGCAGCAGCCGGAGCGGCGCCTTTGACTTTCAGCTTGAGGATCAGGTCGCCGGTGCCGACTTCGTCGTCCAGCTTGATGGAAATGCTTTCCACCACGCCCGCGGCAGGCGACGGGATTTCCATGCTTGCCTTGTCGGATTCCAGAGTGATCAGCGACTGGTCGGCTTCAACGCTGTCGCCAGCCTTGACCAGTACTTCGATGATCTTGGCCTTGCCGGCCGAACCGATGTCCGGAACGTGGATGTCCTGAACGCTGTCGGCAACCGGAGCTGCAGGTGCGGCAGCCGGAGCCGGCGCAGCGGCAGCGGCTGGAGCAGCAGCCTGGGCCGGAGCGGCAGCCGCAGGGGCCGCAGCACCCGCCACTTCCAGATCCAGGATCAGGTCGCCGGTGCCGACTTCGTCATTCAACTTGACGCTGATGGCCTTGACCACGCCAGCGGCAGGCGACGGGATTTCCATGCTCGCCTTGTCGGATTCCAGGGTGATCAGCGACTGATCAGCCTCGACGGTGTCGCCGACCTTGACCTGGATCTCGATGATCTGGGCCTTGCCCGACGAACCGATGTCCGGCACGTGCACTTGTTGAACCGAAGCGGCAGCTGGAGCGGCGGCAGGCGCAGCCGGTGCAGGCGCGGCAGCCGGCGCAGCTTCAGCCTTGGCGGCAGGAGCAGCAGCCGGAGCAGGGGCCGCTTGCGCGGCGCCCTCGACTTCCAGTTCCAGCAGTTCGTCGCCTTCTTTCAGACGGTCGCCCAGCTTCACTTTCAGGCTCTTGATGACCCCGGCCTTCGGGGCTGGCACTTCCATGCTGGCCTTGTCCGATTCCAGGGTCAGGATGCTCTGGTCGGCTTCGATACGGTCGCCGACCTTCACAAACAGTTCGATTACTTCACCTTCACCGCTGCCGATGTCAGGTACGCGAATGAGTTCGCTCACAAAGTTTCTCCTCAGCAGTCCAGTGGGTTGCGTTTTTCCGGGTCGATGCCGAACCTGGTAATGGCCTCGGCCACGACTTTAGGTTCGATATCACCACGGTCAGCCAGTGCTTCCAGGGCTGCCAACACCACGAAATGACGGTCGACTTCGAAGAAATGACGCAGTTTCTTGCGGCTGTCGCTGCGACCGAAACCGTCGGTGCCCAGGACTTTGAATTCCTTGGACGGTACCCACTGACGGATCTGCTCGGCGAACAGTTTCATGTAGTCGGTCGATGCGATGACCGGACCCTTACGGCCGCTCAGGCACTCTTCGACGTAGCTCTGTTTAGGCTTCTGGCCAGGTTTCAGACGGTTGCTGCGCTCTACGGCCAGGCCGTCGCGACGCAGTTCGTTGAAGCTGGTGACGCTCCACACATCGGCGCCGATGTTGAACTCTTCACGCAGGATCTTCGCCGCTTCACGGACTTCACGCAGGATGGTGCCGGAGCCCATCAGCTGTACGTGGTGCGCCGCATCGCGGGTGTCTTCTTCCAGCAGGTACATGCCTTTCTTGATGCCTTCTTCGGCACCGGCCGGCATGGCTGGCTGCTGGTAGGACTCGTTCATCACGGTGATGTAATAGAAGATGTCCTGTTGCTCTTCGGTCATCTTCTTCATGCCGTCCTGAATGATCACCGCCAGCTCGTAGCCGTAGGTCGGATCGTAGGTGCGGCAGTTCGGGATGGTGGCAGCCAGCAGGTGGCTGTGACCGTCTTCGTGCTGCAGGCCTTCACCGTTCAGGGTGGTACGGCCGGCGGTGCCGCCGATCAGGAAGCCACGGGTGCGGCTGTCGCCAGCGGCCCAGGCCAGATCGCCGATACGCTGGAAGCCGAACATCGAGTAGAAGATGTAGAACGGCAGCATTGGCTGGTTGTGGCTGGAGTACGAAGTACCGGCGGCGATGAAGGAGCTCATGGCGCCTGCTTCGTTGATGCCTTCTTCAAGGATCTGACCTTTCTGGTCTTCCTTGTAGAACATCACCTGGTCTTTATCGACTGGCTCGTAGAGCTGGCCGACGGACGAGTAGATGCCCAGCTGACGGAACATGCCTTCCATACCGAAGGTACGGGCTTCGTCCGGGATGATCGGAACGATGCGCGGGCCGATTTCCTTGTCCTTGACCAGTTGCGCGAGGATCCGCACGAAGGCCATGGTGGTGGAAATTTCACGGTCGCCGGAACCGTCGAGGATTGCCTTGAGGGTGTCCAGATCCGGAGTCGGTACGCTGAAGCTTTGTGCGCGGCGCTGAGGGACGAAACCGCCCAGTGCAGAGCGACGCTCGGCCAGGTAACGGGCTTCGGCGCTGTTTGGCTCAGGCTTGAAGAACGGCAGGTTTTCCAGCTCTTCGTCTTTCACCGGAATGTCGAAGCGGTCGCGGAACAGCTTCAGGCTGTCGACGTCGACTTTCTTGGTGTTGTGTGCGGTGTTCTTCGCTTCGCCCGCACCGGTACCGTAACCCTTGATGGTCTTGGCCAGGATGACGGTCGGTTGTTCTTTGTGGTTGACCGCTTCGTGGTACGCCGCGTAGACCTTGTACGGGTCGTGGCCGCCACGGTTGAGTTTCCAGATCTCGTCGTCGGACAGGTCTGCAACCATCGCCTTGAGTTCTGGCGTGTTGAAGAAGTGTTCACGAACGAATGCGCCGTCTTTGGCCTTGTAGTTCTGATACTCGCCGTCGATGACTTCGTCCATGCGACGTTGCAGGATGCCGTCGACGTCCTTGGCCAGCAGTGGGTCCCAGAAGCGGCCCCAGATGACTTTGGTCACGTTCCACTGAGCACCGCGGAACACGCCTTCGAGTTCCTGGATGATCTTGCCGTTGCCGCGAACCGGGCCGTCGAGGCGCTGCAGGTTGCAGTTGATGACGAAGATCAGGTTGTCCAGCTTCTCGCGGCCGGCCAGGGAGATCGCGCCCAGGGATTCCGGCTCGTCGCACTCGCCGTCGCCCAGGAAGCACCAGACTTTCTGTTTGCCCGGCTGGATGAAGCCGCGGTGTTCCAGGTACTTCATGAAGCGTGCCTGGTAGATCGCCTGGATCGGACCCAGACCCATCGAAACGGTCGGGAACTGCCAGAAGTCAGGCATCAGCCAAGGGTGCGGGTAGGACGAGAGGCCCTGACCGTCGACTTCCTGGCGGAAGTTGTTCATCTGGTCTTCGGTGATGCGGCCTTCCATGAATGCACGGGCGTAAACGCCTGGCGAGGTGTGGCCCTGGAAGTAGATCAGGTCGCCGCCGTGTTCGTCGGTCGGGGCCTGGAAGAAGTAGTTGAAGCCGATGTCGTACAGGGTCGCACTGGAAGCGAAGCTGGAGATGTGACCACCCAGGTCAGAATCTTTCAGGTTCGTACGCATTACCATCGCCATCGCGTTCCAGCGTACCAGCGAGCGAATGCGGCGTTCCATGAACAGGTCGCCAGGCATGCGTGCTTCGTGGGTAACGGGGATCGTGTTGCGGTAAGGCGTGGTGATGGCGTAAGGGAGCTGTGAACCGCTGCGGGTTGCCAGTTCACCCATACGGGTCATCAGATAGTGAGCACGGTCTTCGCCTTCTTTGTCGAGAACCGATTCCAGGGCGTCCAGCCATTCCTGGGTTTCGACGGGATCGAGGTCTTGCATGGCTTGCTCCAGGGCGGAAAGGCTTCCAGAATCGGTTGCCTGAGTTTGCGACTGGCCTTGTGGGCAGACGATTTAAAATTCTTGGATTGCCGACAGGTTGTTCCGGCGGCGTGTAGTTTTACTACAAATCATCCGGCATTTCAGCCTTTCGAATGTATAGACGAGTAGTAAAACTACAGATGAAAGGCTTGTGGCCTCCGGCTGCGTTGTGAGAATAATCGTTAAGGTTGGTCTTTAGCCATCCGTAAAAGGTGAAAGTTTGATGCTGGCTGCCAAAGAAAAAGAAATTTCAGCTATTTCTCACTTTTGTTCGACAGTCCTTCGCGTAGCGGTTTTTCAATCATCACTACAAGCGGCCATTTACACGCCGATCAAGGATAGACCATGACCCTGCCCGCGCTTGCCGAACTGCCCGCCATTCTCCTGCCGTTGGTCAGCCGATCGGAGCAGTCGTTCCGTGCGGCTGTCGGTCAACTGGAAGACGATCTCGGCTTCTCGTCCTGGACGCCGGAACGCTGGGCGCAGTTCGCCCGCGTCAGTGCCGCCAGCGATTTCGTCATTGAACAGAGCGTTCGTGACCCTTTGATGTTGTTGTCGCTGGTGCAGTCCGGCGAGCTGGACCGGCCGTTCGCCCCCGGCGAATTGTGTGGGCAGATTGCAGAGGCGGTCAGCACCGCGCAGACCGAAGATGAACTCGGGCGAGCACTGCGCCGTCAGCGCACCCGGCATCAGGTGCGGATCATCTGGCGCGACCTCAACCGCCAGGCCGACCTGGTGCAGACCTGCCGCGATCTCTCGGACATGGCCGACGCCAGCATCGATCAGGCCTATCAATGGTTGTACCGTCGCCATTGCGACCAGTTCGGCACACCGACTGGCCGGCGCAGCGGCGAACCGCAGCAGATGGTCATCCTCGGCATGGGCAAGCTCGGCGCGGTGGAGCTGAACCTGTCCTCGGACATCGACCTGATCTTCGCCTACCCCGAGGGCGGCGAAACCGTCGGCGTGAAGCGCCCGCTGGATAACCAGGAATTCTTCATCCGCCTCGGCCAGCGCCTGATCAAGGCTCTCGACCCGATCACCGTCGACGGCTTCGTGTTCCGCGTCGACATGCGCCTGCGCCCGTACGGCTCGTCCGGCGCGCTGGTGCTGAGCTTCAATGCGCTGGAGCAGTATTACCAGGATCAGGGCCGCGACTGGGAACGCTACGCGATGATCAAGTCGCGGGTGGTGGCCGGCGATCAGGTGGCCGGCGAGCAGTTGCAGGAAATGCTGCGGCCGTTCGTGTACCGGCGCTATCTGGACTTCTCGGCGATCGAAGCGCTGCGCACCATGAAGCAGCTGATCCAGCAGGAAGTGCGGCGCAAGGGCATGGCCGACAACATCAAGCTTGGCTCGGGCGGTATCCGCGAAGTCGAGTTCATCGCCCAGGCCTTTCAACTGATTCACGGCGGTCGCGACCTGAGTCTGCAACAGCGCCCTCTATTAAAGGTGTTGAGCACGCTTGAAGGGCAGGGCTATCTGCCGCCGGCGGTGATCAGCGAGCTGCGCGAAGGTTACGAATTCCTGCGTTACACCGAACACGCGATCCAGGCGATTGCCGACCGCCAGACCCAGATGCTGCCGGACAGCGCTCAGGATCAGGCGCGCATTGCGTTCATGCTGGGTTTCGCCGACTGGGAGGCGTTCCACGAGAAGCTGATGTTCTGGCGCGGCCGAGTAGCCTGGCACTTCGCGCAAGTGATCGCCGATCCCGATGAGGACGAAGGCGTCGAGAGTGAAGTGGTGGTCGGTGGCGAATGGCTGCCGCTGTGGGAAGAGGCTCAGGACGAAGAAGCGGCCTGCCGCCAATTGGAGGAAGGCGGTTTCGCCGACGCGACCAAGGCCTTGAAGGCATTGACGAGCCTGCGTGCCAGCCCGCAGTTGCGGGCGATGCAGCGTCTGGGGCGCGAGCGTCTCGATGCCTTCATTCCGCGCCTGCTCGCCCAGGCGGTGGAGCATGAAAATCCCGATCTGGTGCTGGAGCGGGTGCTGCCGCTGGTCGAAGCGGTGGCCCGGCGCTCGGCTTATCTGGTACTGCTGACCGAAAACCCCGGCGCGCTGCGGCGTTTGCTGACGTTGTGTGCCGCCAGCCCGTGGATCGCCGAGCAGATCACCCGTTTCCCGCTGTTGCTCGATGAATTGCTTAACGAAGGCCGGCTGTTCAAGCCTCCGCTGGCGCCGGAACTGGCCGCCGAATTGCGCGAGCGCCTGACCCGGATCCCGGAAGACGACCTCGAACAACAGATGGAAGCCCTGCGCCATTTCAAACTGGCGCACCGCTTGCGCGTCGCCGCCTCGGAAATCGCCGGTAGCCTGCCATTGATGAAAGTCAGCGATTACCTGACCTGGCTGGCCGAAGCGATTCTGGAGCAAGTGCTGGCTCTGGCCTGGCGCCAGACTGTGGCCAAGTACGGCACACCGCTGCGCACCGACGGCACGCTGTGCGATCCCGGCTTCATCATTGTCGGTTATGGGAAAGTCGGCGGGATCGAGTTGGGGCATGGTTCGGACCTGGACCTGGTGTTCATCCACGATGGTGACCAGCAGGCCGAAACCGATGGCCCGAAACCCATCGATGGCACGCAGTTCTTCACCCGGCTCGGCCAGCGGATCATCCACTTGCTGACGGCGCAGACCAACTCCGGTCAGTTGTACGAAGTGGACATGCGCTTGCGTCCGTCCGGGGCGTCCGGGCTGTTGGTCAGTTCGCTCGGCGCGTTTGCGCGCTATCAGGAAAATGAAGCCTGGACCTGGGAACATCAGGCGCTGGTGCGGGCGCGGGTGCTGGTGGGCAGCAAGGATGTCGGGCAGGCGTTCGAGAATGTCCGGGCCCAGGTGTTGGGCAAGGCGCGGGACCTCGCGAAACTGCAACAGGAAGTGAGCGAGATGCGCGCCAAGATGCGCGACAACCTCGGCAGCAAGAGCACCGCCGCCGGCACCGCGGCGAATGCCTTCGAGGCCACGGCGCCGTTCGACCTCAAGCAGGACGCCGGAGGTATCGTCGATATTGAATTTATGGTGCAATACGCGGCTCTGGCGTGGTCGCAAACCCACCCGCCGTTGCTGCGCTGGACGGACAATATCCGCATTCTGGAAGAGCTGGAGCAGGAAGGGCTGATGCCTGCCGAAGACGCCAGCCTGTTGCGCGAGGCCTACAAGGCCTATCGTTCCGCCGCCCACCGGCAGGCCTTGCAGAAGGACGCCGGGGTGATATCGGGCGATCAGTTCGCGGACGAACGGCGGCAGGTGATGCGGATCTGGCGTGAGCTGGGGCTAAGCTGAAACGCTTTAAATGTGGGAGCGGGCTTGCCCGCGATAGCGGAGTGTCAGGCGATGTCGATGTTGAATGTGCCGGCCCATCGCGAGCAAGCTCGCTCCCACAGTAATCTGCGGTGAATGGCAGATACGTGAACAGATGCAAAACCCTGTGGGAGCGGGCTTGCCCGCGATAGCGGAGTGTCAGGCGATGTCGATGTTGAATGTGCCGGCCTTTTCGCGAGCAAGCAGTCGGCAGAAATGTTGAAGGTAATGTCCCATCGCAGCTTCCGGTGCTCTCACAGTGATTGTCGAGACGGGGAGGCGTAAAGCCTCCCCGGTTCGTTTATGGAAACCACATGAATATTCTGATCGTTGGGCCCAGTTGGGTCGGTGACATGGTGATGGCGCAGACACTGTTTCAGTGTCTCAAGCAGCGCCACCCGCAGTGCGAAATCGACGTGCTGGCCCCCGAGTGGAGCCGGCCGATCCTCGAACGCATGCCCGAAGTGCGCAAGGCCTTGAGCTTCCCGCTCGGCCACGGCGCGCTGGAGCTGGCGACCCGTCGGCGGATCGGCAAATCCCTGGCCGGTCAGTACGACCAGGCGATCCTGCTGCCGAACTCGTTGAAGTCGGCACTGGTGCCGTTCTTCGCCGGCATCCCGAAACGCACCGGCTGGCGCGGCGAATTCCGCTACGGCCTGCTCAATGACGTGCGCACGCTGGATAAAGAACGTTATCCGCTGATGATCGAGCGTTTCATGGCGCTGGCTTACGAGCCGAACGCCGACCTGCCGAAACCGTATCCGCGCCCGAGTCTGCAAATCGATCCGGTGACCCGCGAGGCCGCCTTGGCCAAGTTCGGTCTGACTCTCGACCGTCCGGTGCTGGTGTTGTGCCCCGGCGCCGAATTCGGCGAAGCCAAGCGCTGGCCGTCCGAGCATTACGCCAAGGTCGCCGAGGCGCGGATTCGCGAAGGCTGGCAGGTCTGGCTGTTCGGCTCGAAGAACGATCACGCGGTCGGCGAAGACATTCGCGCGCGGCTGATTCCGGGCCTGCGCGAAGAGTCCGTGAACCTCAGCGGCGGCACTTCGCTGGCCGAGGCCATCGACCTGATGTCCTGCGCCGACTCGGTTGTCTCCAACGATTCCGGCCTGATGCACGTGGCCGCTGCGCTGAATCGCCCGTTGGTGGCGGTCTACGGTTCGACGTCGCCAGGTTTCACCCCGCCGCTGGCCGAACACGTGGAAATCGTCCGTCTGGGCCTCGATTGCAGCCCGTGTTTCGACCGCACCTGCCGTTTCGGCCATTACAACTGCCTGCGCCAGCTGATGCCGGACGCGGTCAACGATGCCTTGCAGCGTTTGCAGGGCTCTGTGGTCGAGGTTCATTAACTTGCGGGTATTGCTGATCAAGACTTCATCGCTGGGCGACGTGATTCACGCGTTGCCGGCGCTGACCGACGCCGCCCGGGCCATTCCCGGGATCAAGTTCGACTGGGTGGTGGAAGAAGGTTTCGCCGAGATCCCGACCTGGCACCCGGCCGTAGGCAAAGTGATTCCGGTGGCGATTCGCCGCTGGCGCAAAAACATCTGGAAAACCATCACCAGCGGTGAGTGGAAGCGCTTCAAGCAGTCCGTTCGTGCGAACAAATATGATCTGGTGATCGACGCTCAGGGCCTGCTGAAAAGCGCCTGGCTGACCCGCTACGTCAAAGCCCCGGTGGCCGGTCTCGACAAGGGTTCGGCCCGCGAGCCGATCGCCGCACGTTTTTATGACCGCAAACTGGCGGTGGCCCGTGGGCAGCACGCCGTCGAGCGTGTGCGCCAGTTGTTCGCGATTGCTTTGGGTTACGACTTGCCCAAGGGCCTGGGCGATTACGGCCTCAACGTCGAGCGTCTGGTCGAGTTGCCGCGCAAGAATGCCTACGTAGTGTTCCTCCATGGCACCACCTGGGACACCAAGCACTGGCCGGAAGCCTACTGGCGCGAGCTGACCGAACGGGTCGGCTACCTCGGCGTCGGGATCAGGCTGCCGTGGGGCAACCCGCTGGAGAAGGCCCGGGCCGAGCGCATCGCCGCCGGTTTCAACCACGCCGAAGTGCTGCCGAAGCTGAACCTGGCCGGTGTCGGCAAGGTGCTGGCCGGCGCCCAGGCCTGCGTTGCGGTAGACACCGGTCTCGGCCATCTGGCCGCGGCGCTGGATGTGCCGACGATTTCCCTGTTCGGCCCGACCAATCCGGGCCTGACCGGCGCGTACGGCAAGCTGCAGATTCACCTCGGCAGCGATTTCCCGTGCGCGCCGTGCCTGCAAAAGAAATGTACGTATCAACCGACCGCGCAGGATGCCCGTCAGTTTGACCTGAAACGCGAGTGGCCCCTGTGCTTCACGCGTCTGAATCCCGAGCGTGTTGCCAGCCGACTGAGCACGTTGTTGATGGCTGAGGAGCTGCGCTGATGCAATTGGCTTTTGTCCTGTACAAATATTTCCCGTTCGGCGGTTTGCAGCGCGATTTCATGCGCATCGCCCTCGAATGCCAGAAGCGCGGGCACCAGATCCGCGTCTACACCTTGATCTGGGAAGGCGACGTACCGCCCGGTTTCGAAGTGCTGGTGGCGCCGGTCAAGGCGTTCTTCAATCACCGCCGCAATGAAAAACTCAGCGCGTGGATGGAAGCGGACCTGGCCAAACGCCCGGTGGATCGCCTGATCGGCTTCAACAAGATGCCGGGGCTGGACGTCTACTACGCCGCCGATGGCTGCTTCGAAGACAAGGCGCAGAACCTGCGCAATTCGCTGTATCGCCGCTGGGGCCGTTACCGCCATTTCGCCGAGTACGAGCGCGCAGTGTTCGCCAAAGACGCGAAGACCGAAGTGCTGATGATCTCCGAAGTACAGCAGCCGCTGTTCATCAAGCATTACGACACGCCGCTGGAACGCTTCCACCTGCTGCCGCCGGGCATTGCCCAGGATCGTCGACGCCCTGCGGATGCCGACGAGATTCGCGCCGGTTTCCGCGCCGAATTCAACCTCAAGGACAACGAACTGCTGCTGGTGCAGATCGGCTCCGGGTTCAAGACCAAGGGCGTCGATCGCAGCCTGAAAGCGCTGGCCGCCTTGCCCGCCGAGCTGAAGAAACGCACCCGACTGTTTGTAATCGGCCAGGATGACCCCAAATTGTTCCAGATGCAGAGTGCGACGCTGGGCCTGGGCGACAACGTGACGTTCCTCAAGGGGCGTAGCGATATCCCGCGTTTCCTGCTCGGCGCCGATCTGTTGATCCACCCGGCGTACAACGAAAACACCGGCACGGTGCTGTTGGAAGCGCTGGTCGCCGGGTTGCCGGTGCTGGTCAGCGCGGTCTGCGGTTATGCCCATTACATCGCCGAGGCCGACGCCGGGCGAGTACTGGACGAGCCGTTCGATCAGGCGCAACTGACGCAATACCTGACTGACATGTTGAATGACGACGCTGCACGGGCGGCCTGGAGCCGCAACGGTCTGGCCTTCGCCGAGACGGCCGACCTCTACAGCATGCCGCAGCACGCGGCCGATGTGATTCTGGCGGAGCACGCTTAAATGAAGTTGATGCTGGCTGAACCGTTCAAGAGCCTGTGGGCTGGCCGCGATGCGTTCGTGGAAGTCGAAGGCTTGCAGGGCGAGGTGTACCGCGAGCTGGAAGCCCGCCGGACGTTGCGCACGGAAGTCGACGGCAATGGCTTTTTCGTCAAGATTCATCGGGGTATTGGCTGGGGCGAGATCTTCAAGAATCTGCTGACCGCCAAGCTGCCTGTACTCGGCGCGGGTCAGGAATGGAAAGCCATTCAGCGCTTGCAGGAAGTCGGTGTGCCGACCATGACCGCCGTCGCGTACGGCGAGAAGGGCAGCAACCCGGCGGATCAGCATTCGTTCATCGTCACCGAAGAGCTGGCGCCGACCATCAGCCTTGAAGACTTCAGCATCGACTGGGTCAAGCAACCGCCGCAGCCAAAACTCAAGCGGGCGCTGATCGCCGAGGTCGCGCGCATGACCGGCATGATGCACCGCGCGGGGGTCAACCACCGCGACTGCTACATCTGCCACTTCCTGTTGCACACCGACAAACCGGTCACCCCGGAAGATTTCAAACTCTCGGTGATCGACCTGCACCGCGCCCAGACCCGCCCGGCGATCACCCAGCGCTGGCGCAACAAGGATCTGGCGGCGCTGTACTTTTCCGCGCTGGATATCGGCCTGACCCGTCGCGACAAGCTGCGCTTCCTCAAAGGCTACTTCCAGCAACCGCTGCGCCAGATCCTGGCTGAAGAAGCACCGCTGCTGAGCTGGCTCGAAGGCAAGGCCAACAAGCTCTACGCGCGCAAGCAGCGTTACGGGGATGCGCTCTGATGGCGGGTTGGAATCTGGAGCCTGAGTACCGTGAACTTGCGCAGTATTTCGGTAGCCTCGAAGCGGTCTTTGCCCTTCAGGGCGAGCGCCTGACTCGCGATCCCTTGTCCGAAGTCATTCGCGTGGAACTCAACGGCGTCAATTATTACGTCAAGCGCTACGTCGGCGCCGGCAAAGGCCTGCGGCGTTATCTGGGCAAGCCCCGGGTGAAGATGGAATGGCAGAACCTCAAGCGCTTCGCCAAGTGGGGCATTCCCACCGCCGAAGTGGTGGCGTGGGGTCTGGAACGCAATGGCATGGCCTACGATCGCGGAGCGATGATCACCCGTGAACTGCCGCGCACCGAAGACCTGTCGGCACTGGCCGAGCGCAATGATCCCAAGCTCAAGGATCGCGCCTGGGTCGATGGCGTCAGCCGGCAGCTGGCCGGTTACACGCGTGTCATGCACGACCACCGCTTCACCCATAACGATCTGAAGTGGCGCAACCTGCTGATCGACGATCAGGCGCAGCTGTTTCTGATCGACTGCCCGAACGGCGATTTCTGGCGCGGCTTCTGGCTCAAGTACCGGATCACCAAGGATCTGGCCTGTCTCGACAAAGTGGCCAAGTATCATCTGTCGAACACGCAGCGCCTGCGCTTCTACCTGCAATACCGTGGACGTGATCGGCTGAATGCCGCCGACAAGCAACGGATTCGCCACGTGGTGAGATTTTTCGAGGGACGCGAATGACTGATTTTCTGGCCGCTGAAGACCGTGCGCTGCTGGAGCGCCACGGCCTCGGCACGTTCGATGCGCTGTGGTCCAAGCAGCTCGACGCCGTGGATGAGCCCAACACCGATGGTGGTGGCTGGAGCAGCGTTTTTCGTCTGGAGCTGGAAGGGCATGGCTATTACCTCAAGCGCCAGTGCAACTACCTGACCCGCACCTTGCACGCGCCCTTCGGCGAGCCGACCTTCGCCCGGGAATTTCGCAACATCAGTCGTTACAACAAGCTCGGCATTCCGGCGTTGCAGGCGGCGTTCTTCGGTGAGCGCAAGGTCAACGGCGAAGTCCGTGCGATCCTGCTGACCCGCGCGCTGGACGGTTGGGACGATCTCGATTCGCTGTTGCAGCGCTGGTCGGACCTCGATGCCGCGCAGCAATCGGCAATTCTCAAGGCTTGCGGGTTGCTGGCGCGCCATCTGCACGGTGTACGTCAGGTGCACGGCTGCTTCTATCCAAAGCACATCTTCCTGCGCGCCGAAGGCGATGGCTATCAGGCGCAGTTGATCGACCTGGAAAAGACCCGTCCGCTGTTGTTCGGTTTGCGTGACCGGGTCAAGGACCTGGAACCGCTGCTGCGCCGCGCGCCGGAGTGGAGCGACGCGCAATTGCGTGAGTTGTTGGCAGCGTATCTCGATCAATCGACGAACAGTTCGCTGGTCGATAGCTGGGTCACGCGGCTGACTGCACGGCGCAGTCGCAAGGAGACCCGCTGATGCAATTGTCCGACCTGAAAAGCGCCGGGCGCACGCCGAGTCTACCGCTGACGGTTTCGCTGGCCGATGCGGCCGGAACGGCAGATCTGCAATTGCTCAGTCTGTTGCGGGTGTTGCCGGGGCAGCGGTACGTCGGTGCCGGTGTGTGGCGCGGGCGTCCGGTGCTGGCCAAACTGTTGGTCGGTAGCAAGGCTGCGCGGCATTTTCAGCGTGAACTGGAAGGTGTGAAACTGCTCGCTGCTCAGGGCATGACCACGCCGTTGCTGCTGGCCGATGGCCTGAAGGACGGCGAGGGTGGCTGGCTGCTGTTCGAGTTCCTCGAAGGCGCCGAAAGCCTCGGCGATGCCTGGAACAAGGTCGAATCCTTGCCGGTGCTGGCCGACGAGCAGTCGGCGGTGCTGGCCGAAGCGCTTGGCGCCATTGGCCAGTTACACGGCAAAGGCTTGTGGCAGGAAGACCTGCACCTGGACAACCTGTTGCGCCACGGTGGTCAGCTGTATCTGATCGATGGCGCGGGCATCTGTGCGGAAAACGCCGGCCAACCGTTGTCCCGGCAGAAAGTGCTGGAAAACCTCGGGGTGTTCTTCGCCCAATTGCCCAAGTCGCTCGAGCCGTTCACCGAAGAACTACTGGTGTATTACCTGCTGAGCAACAGCGAGCACGCGCTGCCGCTGGAAGCCTTGCAGAAGCAGATCGACAAGGTGCGCGCCTGGCGGTTGAAGGATTTCCTGATCAAGGTCGGTCGTGAATGCACGTTGTTCAGTGTGCGACGCGGAGCCTTTGGCCTGCGTTCGATCCGTCGTGAAGAAGAACCCGCGATGCTGCCGGTGCTGGAGCAGGCCGACGCCTTGCTCGATCAGGGCCATCTGTACAAGACCGGCGGCGCGGCCAGTGTCGGCAAGGTCGAGGTTGCCGGACGTGCACTGGTGATCAAGCGCTACAACATCAAGAATTTTGCCCATTGGCTCAAGCGCTTCTGGCGTCCAAGCCGCGCCTGGCATTCCTGGCGCGAAGGCAATCGCCTGGCGTTCCTCGGCATCGCCACGCCCAAACCGCTGGCGGTGCTGGAAACCCGTTTTCTCTGGCTGCGCAGCAAGGCCTATCTGATCACCGAGCACCTGGCCGGGCCGGACATCATCGAGCGCTTTGCGCCGTATGTTGAAAGCGGTGCGGCGCCGGAAAGCGAGTTGCAGGCGCTGGATCAGCTGTTTGCACGGTTGATCGCCGAACGTATCAGCCATGGCGACTTCAAGGGGCACAACCTGTTCTGGCAGGAAGACCGCTGGGCGCTGATCGATCTGGATTCGATGTGCCAGCACGGCTCGGTGGGCAGCTTCGCCCCGGCCTATGCCCGGGATCGAGCGCGGTTCATGCGTAACTGGCCTGAAAGCAGTGCGTTGTATCAGGTGATTGATCAGCGGTTGCCCAAGGATGTCTCGGGCACTGCGTGATTGTTTTCACCAGCGCGTAAGACATTTCTGCAGTTGAATCCGGGTAAGGCATGTGGCGACAAATCCTTGTGACTTGTCCTACGGCCTTCCCCGACCCCATGAACTGCCCGCCGGAAAGCCCCGATGCTAGTTTGCCCCGACGTTCCCGGAGGGCAAATCTTGACCATCAAAGCGGCTATCACCATCGGCGCATTTTCCCTGGCATTGTCCGGCTGCGGCACCGCCGTCTCCGTGTTGCAGGATGACGAAGCCGCCACGCGCGGCCTGCGCAAACAGAAGACCTATTGTCAGTCGATTCCGCGCGTCTACAGCGGGCTCGCCCATGATTTCTGCCTGCTGCACGCGCCGCCCGATCCTACCGGCATTCTGGTGCCGGTCGTCCTGCTCGACCTGACCCTGTCCGGCGTCTTCGATACGGCGTTCCTGCCGTATACGATCTATCGCCAGGCGGTGGACGGGAATATCAGTGTTTATTGGCGATCAAGCCGGGGGTAGATACCTTGCCCCCAACCAGCGAATACAGCGATGTCATCGTTTATGTCGATGAGAGCGGAGATCACGGGATGCAGACACTGGATCCCAACTATCCAGTCTTCGTGCTCGCGTTTTGTGTCTTTCATAAGAGGCATTACTGCGAGAAAGTCATTCCTGCTCTACAGAAATTCAAGTTTGCACACATGGGACACGATTTGATCGGTCTGCATGAGCTCGAAATTCGTAAAGAAAAGGGAGCGTTTTCTGGCCTTTTCATGTCCAGAGAACACAAGAATGCTTTTCTTGAGGAGCTGACTTGCATCATTGAAGGCAGCAACTTCGTTCTGATCAGTTGCGTCGTAGACAAGGCTTCCCTTCGCGAGAAACAAGGCACGGGACACAATCCTTATCACCTCGCTCTCGGCTTTTGTCTGGAAACGCTCTATGAGTTTTTGCAAGAGAAGAATCAACAAGGGGCACTGACGCACGTGATTTTCGAGCGCCGAGGAAAGCGCGAGGATAACGAGCTTGAGTTGGAGTTTCGCAGGATGTGTGGTGGGGCGAATCGATGGGGTATTCAACTGCCGTTTGACATAGTTTTTGCAACCAAACAGGTGAATTCCACCGGCCTGCAGCTAGCCGATCTTGTTGCGAGGCCCATTGGCATGAGCGTGTTGAGGGCGGGGCAGGGAAACCGTGCTTTTGACGTGCTCAAGCGCAAGTTCTATTGCAGCGGGGGCGGAGCAAAGTTGGAGAGGGTTTCGAGAATTGGGGTTTGAAGATTTTCCCATCCCCAAAAAGCGAAAAGCCCCGGTGATCTCACCGAGGCATCAACGCCGACCGGGATCTCCCAGTCCATTTGCAGGGGAGTCTAAGTTGAAGCTTCTGTTGCGTCAACGCACCGGCCGGCCAGTTCCGCTAGAGGTTTGTCGGCGCTTTTAAGCTATAATCCCGCCCTTTAGCTGTCTCTCGCCCGGTGCGAGGGCACATCATTTTTCAAGGCGCATCGCGCCTGAATGCAGACTAAAGAGGCTAGACCCCTGTGGCATTGACGATTCTTGGCCTGTCCGGCGCCCTTAGCCATGATCCTTCAGCAGCCTTGTACATCGACGGCAAGCTGGTCGCGGCGGCTGAGGAAGAGCGCTTCGTACGCGATAAACATGCAAAGAACCGCATGCCCTACGAATCGGCGAAGTTCTGCCTGGAGCAGGCAGGCATCAAGCCGTCCGACGTTGACGTGGTCGCGATTCCGTTCGCCCCGATCAGCATTTTCGGCAAGGCCCGCTGGCAGTACGCCAAGCGTTACTGGTACGCCCCGGACCGCGCACTCGACGCGATCCTGATGGGCAACCGTCGCTACAAGCGCTATCGCAACAAGATCGTCTGGTGCCTGGAGCAACTGGGCTTCGATCCGAAGAAAATCAAGATCGAGCCGGTTGAACACCACCTGGCCCACGCTTCCAGCGCTTATCACTGCTCGGGTTTCAAAGAGAAAACCGCGATCCTCGGCATCGACGGCAAGGGCGAATACGCCACGACCTTCTTCGGTTACGGCGAAAACGGCAAGATCCACAAGATCAAGGAATTTTTCGACCCTGACTCCCTCGGTGGCCTGTACGGCGCGATCACCGAGTTCCTCGGTTTCGACATGCTGGACGGCGAGTTCAAGGTCATGGGCATGGCGCCGTACGGCGACGCCAGCAAATACGATTTCTCGCGTCTGGCCTCGTTCGAGAACGGCGAGCTGGTGATCAACACCGACTACGCCAACGTCATCGGCCTGCGTCGCTATAAAGAGAAGGGCAAGGGTTACTACTTCTCGCCGAAGCTGATCGAGTGGCTGGGTCCGAAGCGCGAAGGCGATATCGCCGACGAGCCGTACATCCACTACGCCGCCAGCATTCAGGCACTGTTCGAAAAAATCGCGCTGCAGATGATCGACTACTACCTGGGCGACGTGCTCAAGGAAACCGGCAAGCTGGCCTACGCCGGCGGCTGTGCGTTGAACGTCAAGCTCAACCAGAAAATCATCGCCCGTGACGACGTCAAGGAGCTGTTCGTACAGCCTGCCTCCGGCGATGCCGGCACCGCAGTCGGCGCAGCGGCCTATGTGTCGAACGCCCGTGGCGTGCCGGTCGAGAAGATGGAACACGTCTACCTCGGCCCGTCGTACAGCAACGAAGACGTGATCGCCGCGTGCGCCCGTCACGAGAACAAACCGACCTGGCGCAAGCTCGACAACATGCCGGAGCAGATCGCCAAAATCATGGTCGATGGCAACCCGGTGGCCTGGTTCCAGGGCCGCATGGAATTCGGTCCGCGCGCACTGGGCGGTCGTTCGATCATCGGCTGCCCGAGCGTGGCTGGTGTGGCTGACCGCATCAACCACCAGATCAAGTTCCGCGAGCGCTGGAGGCCTTTCTGCCCGTCGATGCTCGACACCGTTGCGCCACAGATGATCAAGATCGATCACCCGGCGCCGTTCATGACCTTCACCTTCGAAGTGGCGGAAGAGTGGAAGACCCGCGTGCCGGAAGTCGTCCACGAAGACGGTACTTCCCGGGCCCAGGTGCTCAAGCGCGAATACAACCCGCGCTACTACGACATGATGAAGGCGCTGGAAGTGCTGACCGGCAACGGCGTGTCCCTGAACACCTCGCTCAACCGCCGTGGTGAACCGATGATCTGCTCGCCGACCGATGCCCTGAACATGTTCTTCGGCTCGGATCTGCAGTACCTGATCATGGAAGACATCCTGGTGGTCAAAGAAGGCGCAAACGCTTATGACACGCTCGGCTGAACGCCATGTGCTGCAGTTCTGCCACGGCTATGACGGGCCGTTCCTGGACTGCGCGCGGCAGTACGCCAGCCTGTTCGCGGGCACCGGTTATCGGGTCACCACGGTCTTTCTGACCGGGGCTGCCGATAGCGAGGTGGCCGCGGCCTGCGCCTCCGATGAAGTGTTGTTCATGGAATACAGCTCCAAGGCCATTCGTGGCCTGAAGCTGGGTGCCATCGGCGATCTGCGCAAGATTGCCGCTTCACGCAATTTCAGTTTCTGCATCGCCCATCGCTTCAAGCCGATCTACATCGCCTTGCTCGGCACTTCGCTGCCGGTGATTGGCGTGCACCACGCGTTTGGCGATTACAAGCGCGGTTCGCGCAAACTCTTTGCGCACATTTTTCGCAAGCGCCTGAGCCTGCTCGGCGTGTCCGATGCGGTGCGCGACGACATGCGCCGTTGCCTGCCGAAATGGCCGGCGGCCCGTATCCAGACCCTCTACAACCGCATCGATGTATCGGCGTTGCAGATGAGTCAGGTGTCCGCCCGTGAAGCCCGCGAGACCCTCGGCCTGTCGGCGGATGCATTTATTGTCGGCAACGTCGGGCGTCTGCACCCGGACAAGGATCAGGCCACGCTGTTGCACGGTTTTGCCGCGGCATTGCCCGGTCTGCCAGCCAACAGCCAACTGGTGATTCTCGGCAAGGGGCGGCTTGAGGATGAACTCAAGGCGCAGGCTCGTGAGCTGGGCGTCGGTGATCGCGTGCTGTTTCTCGGCCAGGTGCCGGACGCGCGCAATTACTTCCGGGCGTTCGATGTGTTTGCCTTGAGCTCCGATCATGAACCGTTCGGCATGGTGCTGCTGGAGGCCATGGCCGCCGGTGTGCCGTTGCTGGCCACGGCGTGCGGCGGGGCGAAGGAAGTGGTTGAAGGCGTGGGCATCCTGTTCCCGCTGGGCGACGCCGAGCATCTGGCCCAGGGCCTGAAACATCTGGCCGGCATGGACGAGCAGCAGCGTCGTCAATGCGCGGAGATGATGTTCGATCGCCTGCGTGAGCGCTTCTCCGACCGCGCCGTACGCGACACCTTCTGGCATTTGCCGCAAGTTACCGATCTGGCACCGAGGGGCTGATGCTCAACCGATTTCAAGGCTGGCGCGAACGTGGCTGGTCGCCCGTTGACGCCTCAACTTATGCACAGGCCTGGCAACGTTTCGGCGGCAGCGTCGCGACTCATCCCATGGTCGTCGAGCGTCTGGCGGATCTGGCCGGCATCCCGGTGCGCTATCTGGCCTGGGAGCAGCAGGGCGAAGTCAAAGCCGCAATCCCGACCTGGGGCCGCGACCTGGCCTTGTCCAAGGACGTGCTCAAGCGCAACGGCAAGAAAGGCCTGTTCGATCTTGGCAACGCCGAGCTGATCCTGCCGGCCGCCGCCGATGCTCAGGCTCCGCTGCGCCATCGTGGGCGCTACCTGTCGGCGCTCAACGAAAACCGCTTCAGCGGCCTCAAGTTGCAGACCGAGCAACTGGCCATGGCCCGTACCCCCGAAGAACTGTCGAAGAAGTTTCGCTACAACCAGCGCCGCGAACTGCGCCTGCTGGAAGAGGCGGGCGGCGTGGTGCGGCCGGTCAGCGACTTCTCGAGTAGCGAGCTGGCAGCGATCTACTGCGACCTGTTCCAGCGCCGCTGGGGTTTCCCGGCCACTGGCGCGGCACGCATGGCTGACGTCATTGAGCTGTTGCGCGAGCTGTTGATCGGTTCGGTGATCTTCCTCAACGACGCGCCGATTGCCATTCAACTGGTGTATCGCGTCGAAGCCCAGGAGTGGATCAGCGTCGAGTACATCAACGGCGGCGTCGATCCCGAAACCCGCGAATTCAGCCCCGGCAGCGTTCTGAGTTTTCTCAATACGCAGAGTGCCTGGGAACATGCGCGGGCACTGAACAAGCCGCTGCGCTTTTCCTTCGGTCGTGCCGACCGTGAATACAAGGATCGCTGGTGCAATCCTGTGCCGGTCTTCACCGTATGAGTCAGCCCATGAGCCGCAAACAGCAACTGCTCAAGCGTCACCGGCGCAATAAACGCATCGGCCTGTTGATCGCACTGTTCGTGTTGATCGCCCTCGGCGTGCTGGTGGCCTGGTGGTTGCCGCTGGTGCTGGCGGTAGTCGGCTGGATTGCCCACGAAGCGTGGTTCGCCGATCACCTGTTCTATTCGCCGAAGGACGATTACCAATACAGCTTTCCGCCATTCACCCCGCAGCCCAAGGTGCATTTGAACGGTGAACATTTGCGCCTCGACGAGGGTGTGATGCTGGTGGACGACGCCACGCTGATCCTCGCGGTGAAGGTCAAAAGCAGCTTTCTGGGACGCTTCTTCGATCCTCGGGTCGAGCTGGCCGGTGGCACCGATCCCGATGTGCAGACGTTCGAGCGCGGCGTCAATGGCCTGCGCTATCTGAACCTCAGCGGCCAGGCACAGGCCCTGTCGCAAGGTCTGTTGCGTCTGCGCGGACGCTTTTGCCGGGTCTCCGGCGAGCCGGTGCTGTGGGCGCTGGAGCAACCGGATTACCGCCAGCAGCGGGTGATGGTCATCGCCCCCCACGCCGACGATGCCGAACTGGCCGCCTACGGACTGTACAGCCAGGCCAGTGAAACCTGGATCGTGACCCTGACCGCCGGCGAGATCGAAGCCGAACACTATCAGCAGATGGGCCTGAACAAGGTCGAGGCGGCACGGCTCAAGGGCCGCTTGCGTGCCTGGGACAGTCTTGCCGTACCGCGCTGGGCCGGCGTGCCGCAGGAACATTGCGTGCAGCTCGGGTATTTCTGCCTGCAACTGGCGGCGATGCAGGCTGCACCGAATCAGTCCATTGGCTCGCGCGAAGCCGATCTGAGCGACACGCGTCTGTTCCGTCAGTTGAATCCGTTTGCCCTGCCCGGCGATGCCGACGGCGCGCCGACCTGGAACAATCTGCTGGCCGACCTGCGTGAAGTGCTGTCCCGTGCGCGCCCGGATGTGATCGTGCTGCCGCATCCCACACTCGATCCGCATCCCGATCACATCTGCGCCCAGGAAGCCGTTCTGGAAGCCTTGCGCGGCCTCGATTGGCATCCGACGCTGCTCGGCTATGCCAACCACTTGCACGACAACGACCGTTGGCCGATGGGCGACAGCGGGCAGGGCATCGCCTTGCCGCCGACGTTCGACGCGGCACTCGCGATGCAGCCGCTGTGCCTGCCGCTGTCGATCGAAGTGCAACGGGACAAGGCCATGGCGCTGGGCATGATGCATGACCTGCAGCCACCGGCGCCGGTCAAGCGTCGCCTGCGCCGGTTGTTTCAGCGGCTGCTGGCCGGCCGGCGTCCGTCGGTCTACGGCGAGAACGAATTTTTCCGCAAAGCAATCAGGCGCCAGGAGTTGTTCTGGGTACTGAAGCAGAGCGAAACAGGGGCGACGGGATCGCACCGGGGAGAGGTATGAGTCAACGCGCAAAGGTTCTGCAGCTGCAGCCCGACTACAACGTCAAATCCCATGATTTCGCCGACCTCGCCGAGCAAATCGTCAAGGCGCTGCCGACCGATCGCTACGAGGTGACAGCAGCCTTCCTGCGCGGCAAGCCAGGGCCGGGCGAGGCCGTCAGCCGTGCCGACCGTTCAGTGTATTTCGAGTTTTCCGACAAGTCGCTCAAGGGCATGCGCCTGCGGGCGATGTGGCAGCTGTACAAGTTCTGCCGCCGGGAAAAATTCGACGTGGTGATCTGCAACCGCTTCAAACCGGTGAACATGATGCTGACGCTCAACCGCTGGTTGAAAGTGCCGCTGTGCATCGGCATTTCCCACGGTTTCGGCGAGTACGACCGCTTCTACCGTCGTCGCCAGACTCAACGCCTGATTGATCGGCACTGGCGTTTCGTTGGTGTGTCGCCGGCGGTCAAGCAGTACCTTCTGGACTGCGATTGCGGTTTCACTGACCAGAACACGTACGCGATCACCAACGCCATCGATATCGAACAGGCCGAAGGTTTGCAGCACAGCCGCGAACGTGCGCGCGAGTTGCTGGGTATCGACCCGAAGGTGCGTCTGATCGGTGCGCTGGGGCGACTGGTGTCGGTCAAGGGTCACACTTACCTGTTGCAGGCTTTCGCCCAGCTCAAAGACAAATACCCGAACACCCAACTGGCAATCATCGGTGCCGGACGCCTTCAGGCACCGCTGGCCGCCGAAATCGAGCAGTTGGGCCTCAGCGGTCGAGCGCACCTGCTGGGCTTCAAGGAAAACGCCCTGCAATACGTGCGCGCGTTCGATATCTGGACCATGCCGTCGCTGGCCGAAGGCCTGGGCCTGGCCTTGCTGGAGGGCATGAGCGGGCATCTGCCGGTGATCGCCTCGAACGTGCCGGCCATGCTGCCGCTGATCGAAGGTGCCGGTGGCTTGTCGATCACGCCCAAGGACGTGCCAAGCCTGGTCGCGGCGCTGGACACCTACCTCGCGCTGTCGGATGACGAGCTCAAGGCCAAGGGCGAGCAGGCCTACCGCTATTTGCAGGAACAGCACGACATCGAGGTCTTCCGCCAGGAATACCTGAACCTGATCGACTCCGGCCTGGAGCAGGCCCGCAAGGAACAGCCGTGAGCGAAGAAAGAGCCATGAGCGAAGAAAGAGTCATGAGCGAGTCCGCAGCCGTGAGCGGTGAGCAACCTCTCGTCACCGTCATCATCGCGTCCTATAACCACGGGCCGTACATCGAGGAAAGCATTCTCAGCGTCATCAACCAGAGCTACCGGAACATCGAGCTGCTGGTGGTCGACGACGGCTCGAAGGACGACAGCGTCGAGCGCATCAAGGCCTTGCAGGAAAAACACGGCTTCGACTTCCGGGTGCAGCAGAACCAGGGCCTGACCAATACGCTCAACGGTGCAATCGCACGGGCCAAGGGCAGCCTGATTGTGCCGTTCGGTTCCGACGACATCATGTACCCGGACCGGATCGCCACCCAGGTCGCCTACATGGACGGCAAGCCTGAAGTGGGCATCTGCGCCGGCAACATCGAACTGATGGATGCCGACGGCAACCTCTACCCGGAAAAACGTCAGCGTCGGGACGTGCCGTTCCGCCGCCTGGACTTCGATGACATGTTTCTGGAGCGCAAACCATATCCGCCGGCGCCGACCCTGATGATCCGCCGGGAAGCACTGGACAAGGTGGGGGGGTTCGATCCGACGATTCGTCTCGAGGATCTCTACATCGAGCTGAAAGTGACCCGCGCCGGCTACTTTATCGATGGCCTGAACGTAGTGATGGCGCGCTATCGCAAGCACGCCACCAACTCCTACAAGAACCACCGCTTCATGATCGAAAACATTCTGCGTACCTACGCGCTGTTCAGTGATCATCCGCTGTACGACGAAGTGCGTTACAAGTCGCTCAACTCGATGTTTCTGAAGACCGCCAACCGCGATCGCAAACTGGCCCGTGAACTGCTGGCGCAGATTCCCTTCAAGGCCTGGAACAAGAAAACCTGGCGCGGGCTGGGCCGGTTACTGTTTTCGCCACTGGAAAAAGACTGAGGTCGTTGTCGCTCGCACTCAGCGAGCGACTTTTTCCGCCAGTTGCTTGCTGCCTTTCTGACGCTGGCGAATCCACTGCACCACTTTCTTGCCCGCGTTCATGCCTGGCTGCTCGATGTAAAGGAATGTCGCGCTGCTGATCAGTATCAACAGGCAGGTGCAGGCAGCCAGCAACGGCAGGTAAACCCAGGTCTCACGGGCATCGAGATGCAGCACCGGCGGCAGACGCTGGACCATCAGCCAGAGCACGAAACCATGGAGCAGATAGGTGCTGTAGCTGATTTCACCCAGCCAGCGAATGCTGCGTGGTTTCAAGGCGCCGAACAACGTGTTGCCCGAAGCCACGATCACGAAAAACAGTGACAACAGAAACAGCGGCGCGATCTTGAAGGCCCGGTTGAACACGGTGAAGGCCAGTGCCAGAGCCACCAGGGCGATCACGCTGGCCAGCGTCGTGCGGCTCCAGGCCACCAGTTGCGGGCGGCGAACCCAGTAAGCAGCGGTGATACCGCCGAGAAAACTGGCCAGGAAATGCTTCTTGAGCGAATGCTCCCAACCGACCAGCTGGTAAAGCGTGTAGATCCCGATCAGGCACAGGACCACCTGTCGCCAATTGCCGCGATAGACGAATATCAGCGCCGCCAGTGGCAGCGCCAGATAGAAAAACACTTCATAGGCCAGCGTCCAGGTGACGTTGGAGATCAGCATGCCGGTTTGCGGATACTGGTTGACGTCGGGACGGTCGAACGTCAGCCATAGCAAGCCCTGCTTGAACAGCTGTGACAGCGGCACCTTCAGTTGCCAGTCCTGCAGGTAGAAAACGGTGACGAACACCGCCAGCATCAATGGCAGATACAGCGGATACAACCTGAACACCCGCGAAATGCCGAAGGCCAGCCAGTCGTGCTGACGGCCCTGGGCCAGCAGGCGGCTCCAGAACAGGAAACCGGTAATCATGAAGAACAAGGCCACGCTCCCCTGTCCCAGCATCGAGTAGAAGTTGCTCGGCGGAAACTCGATCACTCCCGTGCGCAGGAAAATCCAGGTGATGATCGAGTGATGCACGAATACACCGAATGCCAGATAGCCACGCAGGCCGTCGATACTTGCATAGCGGCTTTCACCCGAGTGCTGCAGGTGGCGTGCGATTTTCGGCACGGCTCGCAGCAGCAGCGCGGCGGATACGATGGCCAGCAGATAGGCGGCCGGCGCAATGAACGGACTGGTCTCAATCATCAATGAACCCGAGCCGGCGTGTTGCCGGCCAGCACTTGCCTGTGCAGATTGTCTACGGCGGATTTCGACGCCGTTACGGCGTACCCCTGGAGCAGCGCCTCGAGGTGGTCCTCGAAAAGCCAGCGTTTGTCGACGGTGTAGCGTTGCATGTGGCGCAGATTGCGCTGACGCAGTGACAGACTGAGTGGCGAAGGGTAGATCCGCAGGTCGGCCAGATCGATCAGCCCGAACTCGCCATCCTCCAGCACCAGTACGTTACCCAGATGCAGCGAGCGGAAATACACACCTTGCTCATGCAGGCTGGCCATGAATTTGCCGAAACGCTCCACCAGCGCATGCCGCACGGCCGGCGCGGTGATTCCCTGCAGAACCTGGCGCAGGGTATGGCCCGGCAGCGGCGTGTAATGCACGGCGCTGCTGCCGTCGTCGAGGCGATACAGGTTCAGCACCTGGGGCGTGGGAATGCCCATCCCGCGCAATTGCTCGCTGTTGACGGCAAACCGTTCGGAATACGGGTTGAAACTGCCCGAGGTGTACCAGCGGCGGCGGCGAAACAGCTTGAGAAAGCTGCCATCGGAAAGGCGCAGGACCTTCGGTCCGAGTCCGTCTTCCTCGATGACCTGGGCGTCGTTGCCGAGCTGTTGCAGGGCGGATGACGAAAGCTTCTGTACCGGCATCGTCAAAAGACGTCGGGCACGTTGATTGATGCTCAGGGCCGCAATCAGCGCCAAAGGAATCCAGAGCAGGAACCAGTGCTCCTTGGGGCGAGAAATGATCCCGCCACCCTCGGTCAGCCCGGCACCGATGCCGAACACCAGCCAGGTCGAAGCGATGATCAGCAGCGGTTGCACGCGCTGGCGCCAGCTGCTCAGCAGCCCCCAGGCCTGAAAAAACAACCAGGGCAGCATGCCGAGGATGCCGACGTAATAAAGAACGCCCAGCGCAAAGCTGTGCGGTTCCTGGAAGTTGTAACCGACGCCCGGGTCTATCGCCAGAACCGCGTTGTAGCCGTGGCCGATCCATGGATGTTCAGCGATTTTTTCCAGGGCCTGCTGCCAGATTTCGAAACGGTAGGAGTCACCGCGCTCGATGATCATCTTCGAGAACAGCACCGCCACGGTTGCGCCGCCGATCACCAGCGTGCCCAACAGCACCAGCGAGCGACGGTTCCAGCAAATCAGGCTCAGCCACAATGCTGCCATGGTCAGCGCTACCAGCGGGGTGCGGGAACCGGTTCCGATCACGGCCATGAACATGATCAGCATTGCAGGGATGCTGAGCCAGTACAGCCGGCGATTCTTGCAGGTCATGCTCAGACTGAGCCAGTAGGCGCAGAAAAATCCGAACAGGTGGGAGCTGAGCAGCGGGTTGTCGAACGCGCCGCCGCCGATCAGGCGCGCGCCGGGTTCAAAATGGAGCACGAACGGGACCAGGAAACAGGTCGTTGCGACCAGGGCCACCAGCGCGGCGCCGAACAGCAACGGTGAAAGGATGTCGCTGCGGTAGCGAACCAGCAGGAAACATCCGGCGAACAGCATCAGGGTATGCAGCGGTGGCTTGAACATGCCGCTTATCGGCTCGTCCTGCGGCCCCCAGCAAAGGCTGAGCAGTGCCCAGGCGGCGAACAGCAGCAGGGCGATGAACACCGGTTCACGCAGCATTTCCCTGATTTCCCGCGGGCGCAGGCACAGGGCGATCAGTGTCGGAATGCTGAACAGCCCGTAAAACAGCTTGTGATGAATACTGCGACCCGGCAGGAAGAACAGCGCGCACAAGAGCAGGAAGTAGCCGACGGGAAGTATCCACAGGCTGATGAAATCGAAAATTCGATTGGACGTACTGCTAAAGCCGCGAAGTTGCATGCTGAAAGATTCAATCCTGAGGTTGATCGGCCATTTCGATGATGGCTATTTGACGCTGAAAAAGACGCCTAACAATAACAGCCTTTGGCCGATTGCCAGAACCCTGAAGAAGCTGTGCTAAAGTCAGCGTCCTTTTTATCGACTTTCGCGTGATATGACCGACTCCAGTCCCGCCGCAAGCCCTTCGAGCTTGAAAATCTACTTCCGCCTGCTCGGCTATGTCCGGCCGTACATCAGTCTGTTCCTGATCAGCATCGTCGGTTTTCTGATTTTTGCCTCGACCCAGCCGATGCTCGGCTACATCCTCAAGTACTTTGTCGACGGTCTGTCCAATCCCGAGGCAGTGCTGTTTCCCACCGTGCCTTACCTGCGTGACCTGCAGCTGTTGCAGGCCGTACCGCTGCTGATCATCCTGATCGCCGCGTGGCAGGGGCTCGGATCTTATCTGGGCAACTATTTCCTGGCCAAGGTTTCCCTGGGCCTGGTGCATGATCTGCGGGTGCAGCTCTTCAACAACCTGCTGGTCCTGCCCAACCGTTACTTCGACAAGCATAACTCCGGGCACCTGATTTCGCGTATCACCTTCAACGTCACCATGGTCACGGGGGCGGCAACAGATGCGATCAAGGTCGTAATCCGTGAAGGCATGACGGTGATCTTCCTGTTCGCCTCCCTGCTGTTCATGAACTGGAAGCTGACGCTGGTGATGGTTGCGATCCTGCCGTTGATCGCCGTGATGGTGCGCACCGCCAGCAAGAAATTCCGCAAGCAGAGCAAGAAAATCCAGCTGGCCATGGGCGACGTGACCCACGTGGCGTCGGAAACCATTCAGGGCTATCGCGTGGTGCGCAGCTTCGGCGGCGAAGCCTACGAGGAGAAACGCTTCCTCGACGCCAGCCAGAGCAACACCGACAAGCAGCTGCGAATGACCCGCACTGGTGCGATCTATACGCCGATGCTGCAACTGGTGATCTACAGCGCCATGGCGGTGCTGATGTTCCTGGTGCTGTTCCTTCGTGGTGACGCGTCGGCCGGTGACATGGTCGCCTATATCACGCTGGCCGGCCTGCTGCCCAAGCCGATCCGTCAGTTGTCCGAAGTCAGTTCTACCATCCAGAAAGGTGTGGCCGGTGCCGAAAGCATTTTCGAGCAGCTGGACGTCGAACCGGAAGTCGATACCGGCACGGTCGAGCGCGACTCGGTCAGCGGTCGCCTCGATGTGCGCAACCTGAGTTTCACCTATCCGGGCACCGAGCGTCAGGTGCTCGACAACATCAGTTTCTCGGCCGAGCCGGGACAGATGGTGGCGCTGGTGGGGCGTTCGGGCAGCGGCAAGTCGACCCTGGCCAACCTGATTCCGCGCTTCTATCACCACGACAAGGGTGAAATCCTCATCGACGGCGTGGAAGTGGAGCAATACAAACTGCTCAACCTGCGCCGCCATATCGCCCAGGTCACCCAGCACGTCACGCTGTTCAGCGATACCGTGGCCAACAACATCGCTTATGGCGATCTGGCCGGCGCGCCGCGCGAAGACATCGAGAAAGCCGCGCGTGACGCCTACGCCATGGACTTCATTTCGCAGCTGCCTGAAGGCCTGGACACTCAGGTCGGCGAAAACGGCGTGCTGCTTTCCGGCGGCCAGCGCCAGCGTCTGGCGATTGCGCGCGCCCTGCTCAAGAACGCGCCGTTGCTGATTCTCGACGAAGCTACCTCGGCTCTGGACACCGAATCCGAGCGGCACATTCAAGCCGCGCTGGATCAAGTGATGAAGGGCCGCACCACGCTGGTGATCGCTCACCGTTTGTCGACAATCGAGAAGGCCGACCTGATTCTGGTGATGGATCAGGGCCGGATCGTCGAGCGCGGCACCCACGACGAGCTGCTGGCACAGAACGGCTACTACGCGCGTCTCAATGCCATGGGCCTCGACGCCCCGGCCGAAGACATCGCCTGATCAAGAAGTACACCCTGTGGGAGCGAGCCTGCCCGCGATGACGGTGCGACAGTCAACATCAATGTTGAATGTGCATACGCCATCGCGAGCAGGCTCGCTCCCACATTCATTTGTATCCAGACCTTTACCCTTCCTGACCAAACCGGCATAAAACCCGGCATCGCGCTTGTTAAGGTTCCTGAACGAACTCTGACTGCAAATCGAAGGGGCCATCCTCTTCGCGCGGGTGCTGGCATGCTGCAACGTTATCTCTGGAAATTGCTGCCCAAGCCGCAGCGGGCCTTTCTGCTGGGGCGTCTGTCGGTGGTCGACCGGCAGGTGGTGAACAAGTCGATGTCGGCCAACCTGCGTTTTCCCGAAGCTTTCGCACAGCGCTCGTGCCTGTTCATCCATGTGCCCAAATGCGCCGGCAGCAGCGTGTGCGCGGCGATGTTCGACGGCTGGCGTCCCGGCCATTTGCCGTTGTACTGGTATGAAGAGCAATTCCCTGCGCAGTTCGCCGCCGCGTACAAATTCGCTTTTGTGCGTGATCCGCTGGAGCGCGCCTACTCGGCCTACGCCTTCCTGCGCGGCAACGAGCTGAGCAGTCGTGACCATGCAGCGCAGCAACTGGTCCGACAGTACCGCGATTTTGACGATTTCGTCGGACGCTGGCTGCATGCCGACAATATCCCGCGGCAACTGCACTTTGCTGCGCAAACCGACTTTCTTACCGATTCGCTGGGCCATCTGGCGCTGGATTTCATCGGATATCAGGAGCACCTGGAGCGGGATTTCCGTCTGGTGTGCGAACACCTGGGGCTGAAGAACCCGTTGCCGCACGTCAACCACTCCCGGCAACGACGTCCGCTGCCGGCGCGAGAGTTTTGCACGCTGCGCACGCAGCGTCTGGTGCGACGGGTCTATGAGCGTGACTACGAGATGCTCGCCTATGAATGAGGCATCGTTGTTCAAAACATGAGCAAAAAATCCTGTTGTTTCATCCTGTTGCAGCCGCCGCACAAGCCTTCGCCAACCCTGTGTTAATATCGCGCCCCTGTTCATTTTGTATGTGGGTTGCTCCATGAAGTTGTCCATGCCGCGATTCGATCAAGCCCCTGTCTTGGTGGTCGGCGATGTCATGCTCGACCGTTACTGGCATGGTGGTACCTCACGGATTTCCCCTGAGGCGCCGGTTCCTGTCGTTAAAGTCGAGCAAATCGAAGACCGCCCGGGCGGTGCCGCCAACGTTGCCTTGAACATTGCCGCGCTGGGTGCGCCGGCGTCGCTGGTCGGTGTGACCGGTGACGACGAAGCCGCCGACAGCCTGAGCAACAGCCTCAAGGGGGCGGGCGTACGGGCTCTGTTCCAGCGCATCGCGCACCAGCCGACCATCGTCAAGCTGCGGGTCATGAGCCGGCACCAGCAATTGCTGCGTATCGACTTCGAAGAACCGTTCGCCACCGACGCACTGGCCCTCGGCGCGCAGGTCGACGACCTGCTCGAAGGCATCAAGGTGCTGGTGCTGTCCGACTACGGCAAAGGCGCCCTGAAAAACCATCAGGCGCTGATCCAGGCCGCGCGTGCCAAAGGCATTCCGGTGCTGGCCGACCCGAAGGGCAAGGATTTCTCGATCTACCGTGGCGCGAGCCTGATTACCCCGAATCTCAGCGAGTTCGAAGCCATCGTCGGCGGTTGCGCCGATGAGCACGAGTTGGTGACCAAGGGCGCGGCGCTGATGCACGACCTCGATCTCGGCGCACTGCTGGTGACCCGTGGCGAACACGGCATGACCCTGTTGCGTCCGGATCATCCGGCGCTGCATTTGCCTGCGCGGGCCCGTGAAGTGTTCGACGTGACCGGTGCCGGCGACACAGTGATTTCCACCCTGGCGGCCGCGATTGCCGCTGGCGAAGAACTGCCGCACGCGGTGGCGCTGGCCAACCTGGCGGCGGGCATCGTGGTCGGCAAGCTCGGTACGGCGGCGATCAGCGCCCCGGAACTGCGTCGCGCCATTCAGCGCGAGGAAGGTTCCGAGCGTGGCGTGCTGGGTCTGGAGCAACTGCTGCTGGCAGTCGCCGATGCCCGTGCGCACAACGAGCGGATCGTGTTCACCAACGGCTGCTTCGACATCCTGCATGCCGGCCACGTGACCTACCTCGAGCAGGCGCGAGCGCAAGGTGATCGTCTGATCGTCGCGATCAACGACGATGCTTCGGTCAGCCGCCTGAAAGGGCCGGGCCGGCCGATCAACAGCGTCGACCGGCGCATGGCGGTTCTCGCCGGTCTCGGCGCGGTGGACTGGGTGATCAGCTTTGCTGAAGGCACTCCGGAAAACCTGCTGCGCGAGGTCAAGCCGGACGTGCTGGTGAAGGGCGGCGACTATGGCATCGACCAGGTTGTCGGCGCCGACATTGTTAAAGCCTACGGCGGCACCGTCAAAGTGCTGGGGCTGGTGGAAAACAGCTCGACCACGGCGATTGTGGAAAAGATCCGCAAGTCCGAGTGATGCAAACATAAAGACCGCGCCTGCGATGACTCTCCGGAGTCACTCGCAGGCGCGGTCTTTTGCCGTTCAGGAATTCACTTTCTTGCGCGGCACGATCTTCTTCAGCAGTTGCTTGGCCTTGCCGCGCAACCGCGCCAGCCCTGTGTCCTTGGGCGGCGTCAAACCCTGCTGGCGCAACCAGTCCTTCCAGCGAATCCGCTCATCGCGCACCAGCCAGCCGTCCTGCCGGGCGAAGCTTTCCGCCAGGTACAGACCGCGAGTGCCCGCCGGGTACAACTGACCTTTCTTCAGCGTGTACAGCTCGGGCAGCGGCTCGCCGTCCTGCAACGGCATCAAGTACAGATCGGGGCGCTTGCGGTCGAGCCGGGCGACCAGTTGATCGCCTTCCAGTCGTTCATCGACATGGAACAGGCTCAGGTTCTTGGCTTCCTTGGGCACGTCCAGTCGCAGGTCGTAGATCAACTGCAGGGACGCAGTCGGCAAATGCACGTAAGCCCTCGGCCGTTCGAGCAATTGCAGATTGGCGCAGCGCACCGGCCGCGCCGAACCGGACAACGGTGTCAGGCGAAAGGGCAGGGCCTCGCGATAATGCAGCGCCGACGCATACGGCGCCGGCAGCCAGGTGTCGTTGAAGCGCCCGCCGAGCCAGCCTTCCGGGGTTTCCAGCAGGCATTCCTCGGCGATCTCCTGGATCGCCGTGTGCAGCGGAATGTTCAGCTCATGGGCCGGCACGTAGCCGGAAATCAGCTTGAGCACCACATCGCCGCGGTCCTGCCGGCGCTGGCGCACCAGCACCCAGTAATCGCGATTCTGCCAGTGCAGGGTCAGGCGCACCGAAACACCAAGGTTGGCCAGCTCCAGCGCAAAGCGTTCGGCGTCGGCCACACTGACCGGTTTGCGCCGCTGCAAGGTCTGGGCGAAATTCAGCGGCATGCCGACGCTCTGGTAGGTCAGGCCTTCCGGCGTGGCTTCGACGAACAGCGGCAGCGTCTTGAAGTTGCTCGGGTTCTTTCTGATGAGCGTACGCGGCATGTCGGCTCCTGCTTAAGGCCGCGAGGCGGCGTCAGTGACCACGAAGGACCTGGGCAACGGTCGCAACGTTATGGGCGAGGTGCAGCGGATTGATTGTCCCGACGATGGCGCTGGCCACGCCGGGCTGGGCGAACAGCAACTCGAAGCTGGCGCGCACCGGGTCAACGCCGGGACTCAGGCACACATGACCGCTGGCCAGGGCCTTCTTCACCAGAATGGCTTTGCCGTGGGCAGCAGCATAGTCAATGACCGCCTTCTCGTTTTGTTCGTTCAGATTGTAGGTGACCATCGCGCAGTCGCCTTGCTCCAGTGCCTTGAGGCCACCGTCGACGGTTTTGCCGGAAAAGCCGAAGCCGCGAATCTTGCCTTCGGCCTTCAGCGCCGCGAGGGTTGCATAGACCTCGCTGTCGTTGAGGATTGCCAGATCGTTACCGTCGGAGTGCACCAGCACCAGGTCGATAAAATCCGTTTCCAGACGTTGCAGGCTGCGCTCCACCGACATCCGGGTGTGAGCGGCGCTGAAGTCGTGGGTCGACTGGCCGTCGACAAATTCTTCGCCGACCTTGCTGACAATCACCCAGTCCTGACGCTGACCGCGCAGCAGCGGGCCGAGGCGTTCTTCGCTGCGGCCATAGGCCGGGGCGGTGTCGATCAGGTTGATGCCCAGCTCCCGCGCCTGCTTGAGCAGCATGCGCGCGGCGTCGTCGTCGGGGATCTGGAAGCCGTTGGGGTATTTCACGCCCTGGTCGCGGCCTAGCTTGACGGTGCCCAGGCCCAGCGGCGAAACCAGCAGGCCGGTGCTGCCCAGCGGACGGTGCAAATCGTGCAGGGTCGGCAGGCTCATGGCAGCAATTGCTCCCAGGCCGGAACACCCATCGGTGGTTTTGGCAGTTCGGGCAACGGGGCTGCGTGGCTTGGCTGGATGCCGTCGCGTTCGAGGGACGCGATCACGCGGTCAGCGAAGTCCGGCGCCAGGGCCAGTTTGGTTGGCCAGCCGACCAACAGGCGACCTTCTTCGGCGAGGAAGGCGTTGTCCGGGCGGGTCAGACCGCTTTGCAAAGGCTCGGCACGGTCAACGCGCAGGGTTGCCCATTGCGTGGTGCTGAGATCGATCCACGGCAACAACTGTGCGATTTCCTTTTGCGCAGTGACGATCTGCTCGGCCGGTTCGCGGGCAACGCCTTCGCTTTCGGCAATGTCACCCCCCATGTACCAGACCCACTGACCATTCGCTGCCGGATGGGTCGTCACGGTAATCCGTGGCTTGGTGCCGCCACCGAGGCAGTGCGCGTACAGCGGCTTAAGGCCCGGCCCCTTGGCGATGATCATGTGCAGTGGCCGGCGTTGCATGGCCGGATGAGTCAGGCCCAAGGCAGTCAGCAGATCGGCAGTGCCGGCACCGGCGCTGAGGACGATGCGCTGGGCGCGGATCTCGCGGCCGTCGACCTTCAGGCCGACCAGCACGCCGCTTTCCAGCAATGGCTCGATGGTCTGGCCAGCGAGCAGACCGTCACCCGACAGGTCGGCCAGGCGCTGGATCAGGCTCGGCACATCGATCACCAGTTCGGCGAGGCGGTAGACCTTGCCCTTGAAGCGCTTGTCTTGCAGGGCCGGTGGCAGTTGATCGCCCTTGACCTGATCGACCCGACCACGCACCGCTTTGCTGGCGAAGAAACTGGTGAGGTTGCCGGCCAGGGTGCCCGGCGACCAAAGATAATGGGCTTCGGACAGCAGGCGCACGCCGGTCAGGTCCAGTTCGCCGTTGCCGGCCAGGGCTTCACGCCAGCGGCGCGGCATGTCGGCGATGGCTTCCGAGGCGCCGGTCAGCGCACCGTGCAGCGCGTACTTGGCGCCGCCGTGGATGATGCCCTGGGACTTCACACTCTGCCCGCCGCCGAGGCTGGCGCTTTCCACCAGCACGGTCGAGAAACCCTGGCGACGCAGGCGCGCGTTCAGCCAGAGGCCGGCGACACCCGCGCCGACAATCAGCACGTCGGTGGAAATTGGAGATGGCATGCAACGACCTCAGTGTTCAAGACGAGGGCGCAGTATACAGACTCGGGGAAAAGGGGATTTGTCGATGATCAACAGGGCTGACGCAAATCCAAATGTGGGAGCAAGCTCGCTCCCACAGGAATAGTGGTTGACGTTCAGTGGCCAGCGGTTTTCGAGAACAACTGGATGACGACCACGCCGAGCACGATCAGCGCCATCCCGAGCATCGCCGGGATATCCAGCTTCTGCCCATAGATGAACAGTGCCGCGACACTGACCATCACGATGCCCATGCCGGCCCACACCGCGTAGGCCACACCCACCGGCACGCTGCGTACCACCAGGGTCAGCATCCAGAATGCAATGCCGTAGCCGACGATGACCAGCAACAGCGGCAAAGGCGTGCTGAAGCCTTTGACGGCTTTCATCGAAACGGTCGCGATCACTTCGGCACAGATGGCGATTGCCAGGTAGACGTAAGCGTTCATGTTCGAATCCTCGTGTATAGCGTTGCTTTCTGAGGCGGCATTCTAGTGACTCCCCAGATGGGGTAAAGTCATTACCTATCTGTATACAAGATGGGTTGGCGGATGAGCATGCAGTGGAATCTGGAGCAGTTGCGGGTGTTCGTCGCGGTGGCCGAACAGCGTTCGTTTTCCGCCGTGGCGCGTCAGCAACGCAAGGCGCAGTCGGCGATCAGCAGCGCGATTGCCATGCTCGAGGACGATCTCGGTGTCAGTCTGTTCGAGCGTAGCAGTGGTCGCCAGCCGAGTCTTACCGAAACGGGTGAAGCCTTGCTTGAAGAGGCGCGGGAAGTGTTGCGCCAGTGCGAGCGCCTGAATGGTCGGGCCATGGCCATGATGCGTGGGCAGGAAGCGCAGCTGCGAGTGGCCCAGGACGAGGCGATGCCTTATCAGGCGCTGGTGGAAAGCTTCGGCGCGCTGGCCGAGCAATTTCCCAGTCTTGAGGTGCAACTGACCAGCGCCGCCCAAGGTGAGGTTTCGCGCAAGCTGGTGGAGCGCCGGGCCGATCTCGGGTTGCTGTTCTATCACGATGAAATCCCCGAAGCGCTGGAGCGCCGGGTGCTGGGCAGTGTGGAAATGGTCACGGTCTGCGGCGTCAATCATCCGCTGGCGGCGCAATCCCGGGTCAACTGCCAGCAGCTTGCCCAGCATCGGCAATTGCTGATGTCGACCCAGACCAGCGTCTACCCCGGCAGCGAACCGGCCAGCCCACAGGTCTGGCGTGCCGACAGTTTCTACGTGATGGCCGAATGGCTGGTGCGCGACCTCGGCTGGGCCTGGCTGCCGCGCCACGTGGTGCAGTATTCGGCGTACCAGGGCCTGATGGTGGAACTCGACAGCGAATGGACGCCGCCGGCACTGGTGGTGGAACTGGTCTGGCGTCGCGACGAACCCCTCGGGCCGGCCGCCCGCTGGCTGGCGGAGCGATTTGCCATACACCTGCGGGCGATCGGCGGCAAAAGCCGATAAACTCCGCCGCCATGAATAGAACTCTCTACACCGCGCTGTTTTACCTGGGGCTGCCATTGGTGGCGATTCGGCTGTGGTTGCGCTCGCGCAAGGCGCCGGCGTATGCCAAACGGATTGGCGAACGTTTCTCCTATGGCATGCCGACCCTGCAGCCGGGCGGCATCTGGGTTCACGCGGTGTCGGTGGGCGAAAGCATCGCCGCCGCGCCGATGATTCGTGCACTGCTGCAACGTTATCCGCAGCTGCCGATCACCGTGACCTGCATGACGCCGACCGGTTCAGAGCGTATCCACGCGATGTTCGCCAACGAGCCACGGATCCAGCACTGTTACTTGCCCTACGATTTGCCCTGCGCGGCGGCGCGTTTTCTGGATCGCGTGCAGCCGAAGCTGGCAGTGATCATGGAAACCGAACTGTGGCCCAACCACATTCACCAATGCGCCAAGCGCGGGATTCCGGTAGCGCTGGCCAACGGACGCCTTTCCGAGCGCTCGGCCAAGGGCTATGGCCGCTTCAGCAAGCTGACCGCGCCGATGCTGGCCGAAATGAGCCTGTTCGCCGTGCAGACCGAAGCCGAAGCCCAGCGCTTCCGCGATCTCGGCGCGCGCCCGGAGACAGTCGAGGTCACCGGCTCGATCAAGTTCGACCTGACCATCGACCCGCAGCTGCTGCAACGCGCCGCTGAACTGCGCGGCCAGTGGCAGGCGCTGGAGCGGCCGGTGTGGATCGCCGCCAGCACCCATGAAGGCGAAGACGAGGTCGTGCTGAACGCCCACCGTCGTTTGCTGGCCAACCATCCGGATGCGCTGCTGATTCTGGTGCCGCGTCACCCGGAGCGTTTCACCTCAGTATTCGAGCTTTGCCAACGCGAAGGTTTCTCCACGGTACGCCGTTCCACTGGCGTGAGCGTCGATGCGCAGACTTCGGTGCTGCTCGGCGACACCATGGGCGAATTGCTGTTTCTATATGCATTAGCCGACAGCGCGTTCGTCGGCGGCAGTCTGGTGCCCAACGGCGGCCATAACCTGCTGGAGCCGGCAGCGCTGGCGAAACCGGTGATCAGCGGCCCGCACCTGTTCAACTTCCTCGACATCGCCGCGCAACTGCGCAGTGCCGGGGCGTTGGCCGAGGTGGATGACGCCGAAGGTCTGGCAACAGAAGTGCAGCGGCTGTTCGAACTGCCGCGCGATGCGCAGCGCATGGCCGAGGCCGGGCTGAGCGTGATGCGCCGCAATCAGGGCGCGTTGCAGCGCTTGCTCGATGGACTGGGCAGGTTGATCGACCGCCCATAAAAAAACGCAGCCTCAGGGCTGCGTTTTTGTTTAAGGCCGGGCCTTGAGCTGGGCTTCCGCAGCTTTGGCCAGATCCGGCGGCAGGAAGTCCTTGTCCGGGTTGTAGTCGGCTTTCAGATAACGCGTCAGATCCTGCAGATCACCCGGATTCAACGTCCCCGCCGCCTGCTTCAGGCGCAGGTTGTCGAGGATGTAGTCGTAGCGGGTGTTGTTGTAGTTGCGTACCGAGGTGTAGAGCTGGCGCTGGGCGTCGAGCACGTCGACGATGTTGCGCGTCCCCACCTGATAACCGATTTCCGTGGCTTCCACCGCGCTCTGGTTGGAAATGATCGACTGGCGACGCGCCTGCACTTGCTCGACGTCGGTGTTCACCGCGCGGTGCAGGTTGCGAGTGTTTTCGACTACTTGCCGGCGCAGGCCTTCACGCTGCTGCTCGGTCTGGTCCAGGCGTGAGTACGACTCACGCACTTGCGAACTGGTCAGCCCGCCGCTGTAGATCGGGATGTTCAGTTGCAGGCCCACAGTGCTCTGCTCGACGTTGCCACTGTACGGCGTACCGAACGCATTCGGGTTGGCGAAGCCGAGGGCGTCGTTGTCGCCTTTTTCGTATTTGGCCACGGCGTCGAGGGTCGGCAGGTGGCCGGCCTTGCGCTGTTTCAAGGTCTGTTCGGCGGAGCTGACGGCGTAGTTGCTGGCCAGCAGATTGAGGTTCTGTTTGGCGGCGGTGTCGACCCAGGCTTTGGCGTCGTTTGGCGCCGGCGGCAGGATCGGCAACGTGTGGACGATGCCCTGGATCGAGTTGTATTGACGGTTGGTCAGAGTGATCAGCGCTTCGAACGCATCATCGACCTGACGCTGGGCGACGATCCGGTTGGCGCGCGCGGTGTCGTAACTGGCTTGTGATTGCAGCACGTCGGTCTTGTCCGACAGGCCCACGTCGAAGCGCTCGTTGGACTGGTCGAGCTGGCGCTTGAATGCGGCTTCCTCGGCCTTGGTCGAGGCCAGGTTGTCCTGGCTGCGCAACACGTTGAAGTAGCTTTCGGCAGTTTGCAGGATCAGGTTCTGCTCGGTAGCCGAGAGTTGCAGCGCGGCCTGCTCGTTGACGTCCTTGGCGGCCTGGTACTGGAACCAGCGATCGGCGCGGAACAGTGGTTGCGCCAGTGTCGCCTGATAGGAATGCGCGCTGCGGTTGGCGATGGCCGAGGGCTGGTCGATCGAGGTGCGCACGTTGGCGGTTTCTGCGCCGCCGGACAGATTCGGCAGCAGCCCGGCGCGGGCCTGGGGCACGACTTCTTTCTGCGCGCCGTACTGGGCGCGGGCGGCGGCCAGGTCGGCGTTGTTGTCGACTGCTTCCTGATAAACGCTGACCAGGTCAGTCTTGGTCGATAAAGGCGCTTCTGCTGCCCAGACCGTTGCGGTGGACGCACAAGACACGGCGACAGCCAGTGAGAGTTTGCGCAGCATGAGGCGATCCCTAGCATGAATATTATGGAAATAATCCGGGCGCCAAAGGTAAGGCGCGGCCCATGCAGCGTCAAGGCGCAGCATGGCGTAGCGAGTGTAGTTGCGCAGGCGGCAGGCAACAATCTGCCAATTGCGCCATTCATCATGGTGTTTGCAGCGGTGTTGGCGTTCTTTGCCGGTTGTGTCTAGACTGGCCGGGTTCTTGTCGGGGTGCCTTGCTATGAGGCTGAGATCGAATAATTTCGGATCCCGTTGAACCTGATCAGGTTAGCGCCTGCGTAGGGAACAAGATTTCTCGTCACCCGGCGAGTCCTCTTGTGCTTCGTCCGGGAAATTGTTCGACAATCGAACGCTCGACGACGATGCACAGCACCAGTCCTGGTGCGTCCGTGCCTTTCAGGTTCTGCTCCGACAATCCACTGCCTGGATGCTGTCTGGAGAGCCCGTGATGACTACAAAATCTAAAAACGCGATCAACCTGAGTGACTCGGCCAAGGTCGACGAGCAGTCGGTTCAGCCGTTCACCCGTTCGCAAAAAGTCTACGTTCAGGGTTCCCGCCCGGACATCCGCGTGCCGATGCGCGAAATCACCCTCGATGTGACCCCGACCGATTTCGGCGGCGAAATCAACGCGCCGGTCACCGTCTACGACACCTCGGGTCCGTACACCGATCCGAACGTCGTAATCGACGTACGCAAAGGCCTGGGCGACGTGCGTTCGGCTTGGATCGACGACCGTGGCGACACCGAGCGCCTGCCAGGCCTGAGCTCGAATTTCGGTCAGCAACGTCTTGCCGACGCGGAACTGACCAAGCTGCGCTTCGCCCACGTCAACAACCCGCGCCGCGCCAAGGCCGGGGCCAACGTCAGCCAGATGCACTACGCCCGCAAAGGCATCATCACCGCCGAGATGGAATACGTCGCCATCCGCGAAAACATGAAGCTGCAAGAGGCCCGCGCTGCCGGTCTGTTGAAGCAGCAGCACGCCGGCCACAGCTTCGGCGCGAGCATCCCGAAAGAAATCACCCCCGAGTTCGTCCGTGAAGAAATCGCCCGTGGCCGCGCGATCATTCCGGCCAACATCAACCACGTCGAACTGGAACCGATGATCATCGGCCGTAACTTCCTGGTGAAGATCAACGGCAACATCGGCAACAGCGCGCTGGGTTCGTCCATCGAAGAAGAAGTGGCGAAACTGACCTGGGGCATTCGCTGGGGCTCGGACACAGTGATGGACTTGTCCACCGGCAAGCACATTCACGAAACCCGCGAGTGGATCATCCGTAACTCGCCGGTTCCGATCGGCACCGTGCCGATTTATCAGGCGCTGGAAAAAGTGAATGGCGTCGCGGAAGACCTGACCTGGGAGCTGTTCCGCGACACGCTGATCGAGCAGGCGGAGCAGGGCGTCGACTACTTCACCATCCACGCCGGCGTGTTGCTGCGCTATGTGCCGCTGACCGCCAAGCGCGTGACCGGCATCGTGTCCCGTGGCGGTTCGATCATGGCCAAGTGGTGCCTGGCCCACCACAAAGAGAACTTCCTCTACACCCACTTCGACGAAATCTGCGAAATCATGAAGGCCTACGACGTCAGCTTCTCGCTGGGCGATGGCCTGCGTCCGGGCTCGATTGCCGACGCCAACGACGAAGCTCAATTCGGCGAACTGGAAACCCTCGGCGAGCTGACCAAGATCGCCTGGAAGCACGACGTGCAATGCATGATCGAAGGCCCGGGCCACGTGCCGATGCAGTTGATCAAGGAGAACATGGACAAGCAGCTGGAGTGCTGCGACGAGGCGCCGTTCTACACCCTCGGCCCGCTGACCACCGACATTGCACCGGGTTACGACCACATCACCTCCGGCATCGGTGCGGCGATGATCGGCTGGTTCGGTTGCGCGATGCTCTGCTACGTGACGCCGAAGGAACACCTGGGTCTGCCGAACAAGGATGACGTGAAGACCGGGATCATCACCTACAAGATCGCGGCCCACGCAGCAGACTTGGCCAAAGGACATCCGGGCGCGCAGATCCGCGACAACGCCTTGAGCAAGGCGCGTTTCGAATTCCGTTGGGAAGACCAGTTCAACCTCGGTCTGGACCCGGACACCGCCCGTTCGTATCACGATGAAACCCTGCCGAAGGACTCGGCGAAGGTCGCGCATTTCTGTTCGATGTGCGGGCCGAAATTCTGCTCGATGAAGATCACTCAGGAAGTCCGCGAATACGCGGCCAACCAGCGGATCGACGCGGTCGACGTGGACGTCGCCCAGGGCCTGGCGGAACAGGCCGAGCGGTTCAAGAAGGAAGGCAGTCAGCTGTACAAGAAGGTTTGATCCCGCACTGATCGTTCCCACGCTCTGCGTGGGAATGCCTCTAGGGACGCTCCGCGTCCAGTGACGCGGAGCGTCACGGGCTGCATTCCCACGCGGACGGTTCGACGCCTCGACGTGGGAACGATCACAACGGGTCAGCACAACAA